>CAYPQN010000006.1:0-70717 GCA_964412885.1 uncultured Chitinophagaceae bacterium
AGACGCTCTGAACCAGCTGAGCTATGCTTCCTTCCGTTGGGATGGCAAAGATACAATGTGATTTCGAATTACCAAATGGATTTTAGCATGATCACCCATATTTTTTGGGCACATAAGTTTGGGGGTGATGGCATGTTTTTTGGGGTTTGGCTACTGCTCTGGCCTGTTGTATTTTTGGCGGCTTAGAAACCTAAATCGAATTACGGATCATGGAGATGATAAAGGAGAAAATTACAGCCGCTTTTCAGAATCGAGACCTGCTAAAGGACCCTGCCTATGTACAGGCAGTTCATGAGGTGATGGAAGCCTTGGATCGCGGTAAGCTCCGGGTTGCTTATCCTGAGGACGGCGAATGGATGGTCGCCGAATGGGTGAAGCAAGCCATATTGCTATACTTTGGTGTTCAGCCTATGCAAACTTGGGAACTTTCCCCTTTTGAGTTCTACGACAAAATGCTGCTCAAAAAAGATTACGCCAGCCTGGGCGTTCGGGCCGTGCCTCATGCCGTGGCGCGATACGGAGCCTATATCGCACCTAAAGTCGTCTTGATGCCATCTTATGTTAATATCGGCGCTTATGTTGGAGAAGGGACCATGGTGGACACCTGGGCGACGGTCGGTTCTTGCGCGCAGATTGGTCGGGATGTTCATTTAAGTGGTGGCGTGGGCATCGGTGGAGTACTAGAGCCCTTGCAGGCGGCACCGGTTATTATTGAGGACGGCTGTTTCATTGGCTCCCGATGTATTGTCGTTGAGGGGGTAAGAGTGGAAAGGGAGGCCGTACTGGGGGCCAATGTGGTGTTGACTCAGTCGACCAAAATTATTGATGTTAGTGGGCCGGAGCCTAAGGAGTGGAAGGGATATATTCCCGCGCGAAGTGTGGTCATCCCTGGTTCGTATACCAAGGAGTTTCCTGCTGGGTCTTATCAAGTTAGCTGCGCCTTAATCATCGGCCAGCGCAAGGCTTCAACAGACCGAAAAACCAGCTTGAATGATGCGCTTAGGGATTTTGATGTTTCCGTTTAATTGGAAGCGAGGTAAAAAGCTGTGCGGACGAGCAAAGTCAACTTATGGAATTAGATGTATTTCAGACCGCCTTCTGGCAGCAATACGGCGATGACCTCGCCTGGTGCGTGGGTATTATTGCTTTCGCCATTCTGGCCCGAAAGCCGATCACCCAGGGCGTCATCAAGCTTATTACTTGGGTGACAGGGTATTTTACGACCAAGATCGAGTCGGGCACCTATGCTCGGATGGTCTTCAAGCCACTTAGCGCGCTCATTCAGCTGATTCTCATCTACGTTGCCCTAAACCGTTTAGGAATTATATTGGGAAAGCATGTGCTCAAGCGCTATCCGGACCGGAGTCATTTTATGGATGTTCGCTTCGGGGAGATCCTGGATCATTTGTTTCTTTTAACCTCCATCTTTTTTGTCGTTTTGTTTTTGGTCCGCACCTCTGATTTCATATTCAGCCAATACCATGAAAAGGCGCTCCTTGAAAAGGATCGGGGGAAAGGCCAGCTTTATCCCTTCCTGCAGGACTTGGTACACATACTATTATGGGTTATTGGCATTTTTTGGGTGCTGGGTACTGTCTTTCACGTCAATGTTCCGGCACTCGTAACGGGGATCGGAATAGGTGGGCTCGCCATTGCGCTGGCAGCAAAGGAGACCGTTGAAAATCTATTTGCCACCTTTACCATACTCTGGGATAAGCCATTTCAGGTGCGGGACCGAATCAAAATTGGAGGTTTTGAAGGTCGGGTTACCGAGATCGGATTGCGCAGCACCCGCATAGAAGGGGATTTAGGTATTCAGTATGTTATCCCCAATAAAAAGTTGGTCACGGAAGGGATGGAGAACCTCTCCCAGCGGCGTCGCTGGAAGATCCGACATGATGTGCATATCAAGTACGATATGGATGGAAAGGAACTCCGGGAGCGACTGTCTCGCATTCGGGAAATGATCCGCACGACGCTTTATGTGGTGGAACCCGTCGAAATACTCGTAGATCAGCTCGGAGAGGCTTCGATGAAGCTCATCATAAACTATCATGTCTTGCAGCCCCTGCCCGATGGGGCGGATTTGCTCAAGATTAAGCAAGAGATAGGCTTAAGGGTTTATGAGATTATGGGTGAAGCGATTCCTTAGATTCAATCCTTTTGGCTAGGGCTTACTCACAGAAATAAAACAACAGAAATAAAACAAGAAAGGAGCGGGCATTGCCCGCTCCTTTTCAATGATTCTATAATGATTCAATAATGATTCCATGCGATGGAATCAGGCGATTTTCTCCACCTGCATGAAATTGAGTTCAACAGGGGTCGCTCTTCCAAAAATCTTAACGACAACCTTCAGCTTTTTCTTGTCGTCATTGACCTCCTCAATCGTTCCGTTAAAATCATTAAACGGACCGTCAATAATCTTCACGGTTTCTCCTACGATAAATGGATCTGCGTAACCGATGCCTTGTTCGCTTACCTCGTCCATTTTTCCGAACATCTTGTTGACTTCAGACTTTCTTAGGGGTGTTGGATTATCTTTCCCCAAAAAGTGAATCACGCCGGTGATGTTCTTAATGGTATGGATCATTTCATCGAGGAGCTTCCCATCGACGGCCTCGACCATTAGGTAGCCGGGGAAAAGCACTTTCTCTCTTAGCACTTTTTTCCCCGCCTGAACTTTGAAGACCTTTTCTACAGGACATAGAACCTGAAGAATCGATTGACTCCAACCGCTGAGTTTAATTTCTTTATCTAGGTATTCTTTCACCTTTCTTTCCTTCCCGCTGATAACCCTTAACACGTACCATTTGGTATCCTGTTCGGGGGTATTCGTTTCGGGTGGGGTGGTTGCCTCTTCCGTCATGAAATAAAATATTAATTACCGATTATCGAGTACAGGAATTTAAGCACTCGCTCCGATACGAAGTCCATACCGAAAATGATTAACGTGATAATCACCAAGGCTACCAGTACGATAACGGTTGTTTGCTGGAGCTCTTCCCATGTTGGCCAGGTGACTTTATGTACCAGCTCCTCATAAGCTTCCCGAAAATGTGATCCGATATTTGCCATAAATTTAGGTCTAATGCAGAGGATGAATCTGCCAAACAGGGATTTTTGCCGCTTTTTTAGATAAAATGGCACAGGCACGCGGATTCGAACCACGATCAAAGGTTTTGGAGACCTCTATTCTACCATTGAACTATGCCTGTGTATAAAGAACTTAAAAAATCAGCTGCGCGAATTCTCCTGTTTGGCCTTTTCTTAGCGGATCCGCTGCTTTACGCTAAGACTTGGTTTTATTTTGTAGGTCTTCGTTTAAATTCCGATACCGCTTTCTCCAATACGTTTTAAAAATTCTCTTTGCTTTGCAAGCTCCTTCCGCCTTTGCTTGGGCTTCAATGAGGGCAAACTAAAAAGCCAAAAGAGAACTTTTGACTTTCCTTAGAGGATAGCAAAGGTAGGAAAAGTTTTGAAGATTTCAAGGGGTAAAATGGAGATTCCTTGGAGAGATTTTTTTTCAGGGAGCGATCAACGGTTGGATAAAGGAAGAAAAGCCGCCGGATTATATTCCGGCGGCTTTAAACCATTTACTTCGTGATGAAGAGATCAAATTATTTGATGATCTCTGTTACTTGTCCGGCACCTACGGTCCGTCCACCTTCCCGAATCGCAAACTTCAGACCTTTCTCCATGGCAATCGGCGCAATCAGGTTAACATGTAGGTTAACGTTGTCGCCAGGCATTACCATTTCAACGCCAGCGGGAAGTTGACACTCTCCGGTAACATCCGTGGTGCGGAAATAGAACTGAGGACGATATTTGTTAAAGAATGGCGTGTGACGACCCCCTTCTTCCTTGCTCAGAATATACACTTCACCTTTGAACTCCGTATGGGGTGTGATGCTCTTTGGAGCAACAATTACCATTCCACGGCGGATATCTTTCTTCTCAATACCTCTAAGGAGAAGACCTGCGTTGTCACCCGCTTGCCCCTGGTCAAGAAGCTTCTTAAACATTTCAACACCCGTGCAGGTAGAGGTCATGGGGGAGTCATTGAAACCTACGATTTCTACGTTGTCACCCACTTTAATAACCCCTCTTTCAATACGTCCGGTGGCTACAGTACCCCGTCCAGTAATGGTAAACACGTCTTCTACAGACATCAAGAAAGGCTGATCTACGGGACGAGGAGGCAGGGGAATATAGCTGTCTACCGCTTCCATCAGTTCCAGCACGCGGCTCACCCATTGCTCTTCGCCAGCCAAAGCTCCTGTTGCAGAACCCTTGATGATGGGCGTATTGTCTCCGTCGTATTCATATTTGCTCAGCAGCTCGCGGATTTCCAGTTCTACCAGTTCCAAAATCTCTGGATCATCCACCAGGTCTACCTTGTTCATGAAAACAACGATCCGAGGAACGCCTACCTGACGAGCCAAAAGGATGTGTTCTTTTGTTTGAGGCATTGGACCATCCGTAGAGGCTACCACCAAGATGGCTCCATCCATTTGGGCCGCACCGGTAATCATATTCTTCACATAGTCCGCGTGACCAGGACAGTCAACGTGCGCATAGTGGCGGTTGGCGGTTTCATATTCCACGTGGGAGGTGTTGATGGTAATCCCGCGTTCCTTTTCTTCAGGTGCGTTATCGATTTCATCATAACCTCTGATCTGAGCCAGCCCTTGGCTAGATAGAATCGTGGTGATGGCGGCAGTCAATGTTGTTTTTCCGTGATCGACGTGGCCGATGGTCCCAATGTTTACGTGGGGTTTCTCCCGCTTGAAGGTCTCTTTTGCCATTGTTATTCTGTTTAGATTTGTATTATATAGCCTTTGTTCCGAAAAAGAGTGCAAATATAACTCAATTTCTTTCTAAAAAAATGATTTTTGCTCGGCTTACAGAATGATTTTTTTCAATTTCTCGAATCGCAACGATTTTTTTAAGGTTTTCTTTCTTTTCTTTCGATTAAACACGGTTTCTTTTTCCCTGTTTTTTCCGGTTGCTTCCGTTTACTTCTCCGGTTACTTCCGTTTTCTGCCCGTACTATCCGTTTTTTTGTTTTTCTGTATTTATTGCTGGGCTTTCCCTGCGTTAGAAAATCTTTGGGAAAGGGGCATGACGGTCCTGGCGGGTAACTTCCTTGGGAAGGGAAAAGAGGATTGGCCAAATCACATGGATTGAAAACCAGATTCCTTGTTTTGGAGCTGTTGAGCAGGATTGAACTGCAGACCTCTTCCTTACCAAGGAAGTGCTCTACCACTGAGCTACAACAGCTAAAAAATGAGCGGGAGACGAGGCTCGAACCCGCGACCTACAGCTTGGAAGGCTGTCGCTCTACCAACTGAGCTACTCCCGCTTGAAATTTGTTGTTTTTTGGACCGGCAATTCCCGAAGTGTTCCCAAGGCCTATTGGCAGGCTGCTGTGGGCAGAGAAGGATTCGAACCTCCGAAGTCGAAAGACAGCAGATTTACAGTCTGCCCCCGTTGGCCGCTTGGGTATCTGCCCATACTTTTTATGGGATTGCTTCAGTGAAGTCCATTCAAACCATATAAAAATCAATTCCCGAAAAAAATCGGAGCCGCTTGCCGGAGTCGAACCAGCGACCTACTGATTACAAATCAGTTGCTCTACCAGCTGAGCTAAAGCGGCCTATTGTTTTTACTGTAAAAGAACTCATCCCGGATTGGGGATTGCAAAAGTAGCCAAGAAATTGATTTCTGCAAATTTTTTCCGCGGGGTTTTTCTTTCCGGGTTTTCCCATGGGATTTCGGGGAAGGGAATACCCCTGGATTTTCCTGTTGATGGACCGGCTTTCGGAAAATTTTTTGCTCCTAAATATGGAGGAGGGGGAGGGGGCGAGGCCATCGCTTTTTTATTCCCGCTTATCCAGGATAAGCGGAACTTCATCGGGGAATTACACATTCCGACTTGGGTATAAGTTAAACTTTAGCTAACTTTATCTTGGCATTTTTATCTTGGCATTCCGATCTACTAACCCATGAAACGTCAATCCCAAACGTTGTTTTGAGATGAGAACCTATTGCTTTTTAGCTTTTTTGCTGTTTTTTGCCCCTTACCTGAGTTCGGGTCAGACCTATCATACGATTGTGCTTCCCACCACCGGCACGCCGCCCTTCAGCCAGAACCTAGGGCCAAACCGGGTGGAATTCCAGCCTCTATTCACCAATGTGACCACGGGAACCCACTGCGGTTTTATCGATCAGTTCTCCGCCGGCAATCCCAGTGGATCCGGATTTGGATTCAGTTTTGACATGCCCGTTTCCGATGTTCGGATTCAGATCGTGGGACTGGATTTGGGGGAGGAGTTCTATCTGAAGATCAACGGCTCCGATTATTATATCCAGAGTTCAGATGTGACGACCTACAATAGTTCCTGCAGCAGCCCCAGTGCAAACGATATAGTCAACGGCAGATTGACCACACTGACCGGAGCCACGAATGGAAAAACGGCAGAACTGAATATTTCGGTTCCTGGTTCTATACGGACCCTGGAAGTGCTTCAGGACAATCCCACAGGCACCAGTTCCGGTTCCATTTTTCGCATACATGTGGTCAATGATACCTGCTTTTTCCAGACTTTGCATGCCCTGGCCCCCGCCTCTGTCTGCCTTGGGGATACCCTGTTTCTTTCCGCAGAACTGGAAGACGGGTACAATTTTAACTGGTATGGGCCCAATGGGCATATTGGTCAGGTCAAGGACACGTTCATTGCCCCGATTACCCGGGCGGATTCCGGTCTCTATTACCTGACTGCGGAGAGGGGAGGATGTTCCTATGATGCCGACACGCTGGTATCCGTTCCCAATCTGCCCGTTCCCAGTGGATCGGCCTCCACGGCACCGGTATGTGCTGGGGCGCAGCTGGAGTTGAGCACCGATAATATCCCCGGGGCTAACTTTTATTGGCGGGGACCTGCCGGTTTTGAATCCACCCAGCAGAATCCGATTATCTCATCCGTTCCCCATAACGGAGAGGGCTGGTATTATGTGCACACCGAAGACCAGGGTTGTCTGTCGGCACCCGACAGTGTCTATGTGGGCTTACTGTATCCCCATGCTCCCCCTAAGCCCAGCATCCCCGGACCGGTTTGTCCGGGTACTGACCTGAAGCTTTCGTCCACGGCGGTTCCCGGGGGCAGTTACCGGTGGTATGGTCCCAATCAGTTTACCGCCCAGGTGCAGAATCCCACGCGCAGCAATGTGCAGTATGCCGATGAAGGGTATTATTATGTTACGGTTACCGTGAATGGATGTATTTCCCGGGCAGACAGTATTTATGTTCCCGTGCAGATCACCACACCCACTCCTCAGGCCTCCTCAAACTCGCCGGTTTGCCTGAACACGGAACTGAACTTAAGGGCAGATCCCATTCCTGGGGCGAGTTTTGAGTGGAGAGGTCCCGGGGGGTACATGGCGACGGGAACTCCGGCTAGTCGCACTCAAATGCAGTATGCCGATTCGGGCCGCTACCTGGTCTGGGCAACGGTGGACGGCTGTCGGTCCCTTCCCGATACGGTGGAGGTGGCCGTGGACATTCTGACCCCTACGCCGGAAACTCCGGATCAGCTGGTAATATGTCCTGGTCTGGATCTAAGGCTCTCGGCCTTGGAAATCCCCGGTGCCCGCTATTTCTGGGAGGGGCCTCAAGGATTTCAGGATTCCGTGAGGGAACCCATGGTGGCCTTCATCCGACCGGAGAATGAAGGGTACTACCGGGTTCGTGCCCTGATTGACGATTGTTATTCACAGTGGGATTCGGTGTTCGTGAAGGTGGATGTCACCACCCCTAGGCCGGAAGGGTCGTATAACGGTCCGATCTGTGAAGGGGAGACTCTTTCCCTTAGGGCCAAGGATCAGCCTTCCGATCTTTATGAATGGAAAGGTCCCGGGGGATGGGTAAGCCATGAGCAGAACCCGGATATTCCCGATGCCCATTTGGGCCAGTCCGGGCCTTATATCCTGAGAGCCCGGCTGGATGGGTGCTTTTCCCTTCCCGATACGGTTTTTGTCCGGGTGAAACTCAAGCCTCAATTGGATGCCCAAACCAACAGTCCGGTATGTGAGCGGGACACCTTATACTTCCATGGAAAGATTCAGGGAGAATACCCGGGCACCCAGTATACCTGGAGAGGCCCCAATGGATTTGTCGCTTCCGGTCCTACGGCCATGCTGACTCCAACGGCAGTTGAGCAGACCGGTACGTATACCGGCGTGGCGCAGCTTGAAGGCTGTCGATCCGAGCCTGTCGAACTGGATGTGGTGGTCAATTACACTCTGCCGGATCCCGAGGCTTACAATTCAGGGGCTTACAATGGAGACACTCTTTTTCTGAGGGGAGAGGGATTGGTTGACGGAATGGAATACAAGTGGATTGGTCCGGATGGCTTTGAAGCCGAAGGTCAGTTCCCCTACCGGTTTCCCGTCAATGAGCGCTCAGAAGGAGTCTATACCCTTTATGCTTATTATGGAGGATGCATATCCTTTGATACCACTCATGTTAAGATTTCCATGGATCCTTTCTTCAAACTTTATCCGAACCCGAATAACGGAAGTTTCCGGTTGAAGGGTGACCTGAAGAAGGATCGTCTGCTTTCCCTGCAGGTGATTAATTCCATGGGACAGGTAGTGTATATGACGGGCGCTTTTCCTGCCGACCGGCATGTTAATCGGGAATTCCATTTGGAAGGTCTTCCGGCCGGTGTATATTTGCTGAGAATGGATATGGGAAGGAAAACCCGGGACCTCAGATTTGTGGTTCAACACTAAAAAAGGTTATGAATGCGGAGGTTATTGATAGTGATTGCCCTGATCATTTGGTCAGGAAGTGGCTGGGCTCAATCCTTTTTTCAGGTTTTGATACCCAGCGGGACTCAGCATTTTATCGGGAACTCGGTCACTGTGGTGCCGGACCCATTGGCGGGGTTGCATAGCTCCTGCGGAACGGGGCCTTATACCATTAATGCCGCCAAATCAGGTTATACTTTCATATTTTCCCGTCCCGTGAATCGGATCCGGGCTTCCCTGACTAATCTGAACATCGGCGAGCGCATTGGTTTTTACATCAACGGGAGTTTTTATCCGGTCAATCCAGGGCATTTATCTCCTTATGGAGGCACCTGTATACTTGGCTTGAGCCAGGCCATCAACGGATATGTCACCGAGATCAATGCCGGGGCCAGTACGGCCGCCATGGTGGATATTGAACCTGGGTTCAAAATCGACAGTATACGCATTGTCCATGAAGACTATGATGCTCAGGGTACCCATTTTTCCTTCTTTTTTGAAGGGGATCCCCAGGTATTGATCGCGGAGCCTTTTACGGACAGTCTGATGTGCCGGACCGATTCGGTTTGGATCCCTTATCATGTCAATATCCATTTCAATAATAACAATCAGTTTATTGCCGAACTTTCAGATCCCTATGGGGATTTCTCCAGCCCCCGGGCCATCGGTGCGGTGGTGGACGTGGGAACAGGGACCATTCCTTCTTATTTGCCCGACGACCTTCCTATAGGAACCGGATACAAGCTTAGGGTTCGGGCCACGGATCCGCCCCGGGTTTCGGAACCTGCGCTGATATCCATTTCGGTGGATCGCCATCCCCCGATTAAGTTGAGTTCCAACAGCCCAGTCTGCCTGGACAATCCCATTGAGCTGGTCGCTGAGGTGGATACCGGAGTCCATGTGGATTGGAAGGGACCGATGGACTTTTCCTCCCAGGATACGCATCCGGCCATTGATTTGGCCCGGGAGGAGAATGAAGGCGTATATTATCTGCGGGCAGAAAGAAATGGCTGCCAGTCCATGGATTCCCTGAGCATAAAGACCAAGCCTACGCCTCTAATCACGGATCTTCGCAATAGTTCTCCGGTATGTGAAAGAGAAGGGGTTCAGTTGATCTCCGAGGTGAACACCCCTGATCCGGAATACCTGTGGACCGGACCCAGGGGATTTCGATCCACCCAGGCCTCGCCTTATATCCCCTCCATAGACCGGGATAAAGGGGGAACCTATTATCTACAGGTCACCAAGCTGGGATGCACCTCTGCGGCAAAAGGCACGGAGGTGAAGGTGGACCAAATGCCTGTTATCTCCGGAATACGCAACAATAGTCCCCTGAATGCCGGATCCCGGGCAGAATTGGAAGTGTTGGGCAGCCCCGAGGCCCATTATAGCTGGACCGGTCCCCGGGGGTTCCGTGCCGAAGGTCCCCTTTTGGTTTTTAATCCGGTGACTTCTGCACACCAGGGCACTTATACCGTTTTGGCGACCATTGGCGTTTGCCAGGCCACGGACTCCGCCCAAATAGTCATCCGCAACCGGAAACAATATGCGCAGTATCCCAATCCCTCCGATCAGGGTTTTGAGTTTTTTACCTTCGTCGAAAAGCCTCAGGTAGTGGACTATCGCCTGATTGATCTCATGGGTAGAGTGGTGTTTCAGGAGTCAAAGCCAGTGGACCAAGGTTATATCCGGGCTCAGATTCCCACCTCCGGTCTGGTGGATGGGATCTATTTTTTCGATATCCGCGTGGACGAAGAAAATTTTAGGCTGAAGATTCAGGTTGCCCATTAAGGGTAGTGGCTCCGTCAAAGGTTTTTGAGTTCTTCCACAAGGTCCTGGAGCACTTTTTTGGCATCTCCGAAAAGCATGGAGGTTTTGTCCCTGTAGAACAGGTCATTGTCGATTCCGGCATAGCCCGGTTTCATGCTCCTTTTGTTTACGATAACATGTTCTGCTTTTTCCACTTCCAGGACAGGCATGCCATAAATGGGAGATCCGGGATTTTCCAGGGCGGCCGGATTCACCACATCATTGGCCCCGAGGATGAGGACCACTCCGGTATTATGCATTATCCGGTTGGCTTCTTCCAGCTCCAAGAGTTTTTCATAGGGCACGTCCGCTTCGGCCAGCAGCACGTTCATATGCCCAGGCATTCTGCCGGCCACCGGATGAATGCCGTAGCAGACCTCCACATCTCTTTGCTGAAGAGCCTGTTCCAGCTCATGGCACACATGTTGGGCCTGGGCCACAGCCAGTCCGTAACCGGGGACGATCATCACCCGGGAAGAATAGGCCATGAGAACGGCCGTATCTCCCAGATTGATTTCCTTGTGGCCTTTACTCTGCTGGTCTGCTTCTGAACTGGACTTTCCCGCTCCCATTGCCCCGATCAGCACATTCTTCAGGGACCGGTTCATGGCCTGACACATGAGAATAGTGAGTATGGTTCCGGCAGAACCCACCAATATGCCTCCCGTGAGCATGACCGCATTGTCATAGAGAAATCCGCCGAAGGCCGCCGCCACCCCCGTAAAGGAGTTGAGCAAAGAGATGACCACGGGCATGTCGGCTCCTCCTATGGGCAGGACGAAAAGAATGCCATAGAGGGCAGACAAGGCCAAAATGCTGTAGAATATCCATGGGGTGCCGGTTCCCCCGAGAATAAGGGCCAGACTAGCTCCCAGTATGCCCAGGATCAGGCTGAAGTTCAGGATCTGCCCCCCGGGCAGATATCGGTCCCGGATACAGCCATTAAGCTTGCCCCAGGCCACTATGCTGCCCGTAAAAGAAATGGTCCCTATGATCATGCCCAGGAGGATAATGGTCATCAACCCCGCCGAAAGGGAAGAGCCCCCGCTATGCTGAAACTCCATCACGGAAATAAGCATGGCACAGGCTCCCCCCATACCATTGAACAGGCTGACCATTTCGGGCATGGCAGTCATCTTGACGCGACGGGCCATAAGCGTTCCCAGGGCTCCGCCAATGCCCAGTCCCAATAATATCCAGCCCATGTTTTTCAGAGGCAATCCCTGTGGGTCCTTATACAGACCCAGGGTTGCCAGGATGGCCAACCCCATTCCCAGGGCAGCCCAGGTATTTCCTCTTCGGGCAGTTTTGGGATGGGATAGCATTTTTAATCCCAGGATAAAGCTCACTGAAGCCAGAAGGTAGGCCAGATAAAGCCAGGCATTTTGGCTGCTTAGCCATTCCGATGTTTTTTCCATATTCCGCCTAGTTTTCGCTCAAATAAGTTTAGGAAATCAGTTTTTTTTCTTCTTGCTAAACATTTCCAGCATCCGGTCTGTGACCACAAATCCGCCCACGACGTTCATGGTGCCCAGAATGACGGCTGCCAGCCCCAGGCCAAGGGCCAGGTAGTCGTCCGTTTTGGATTGGCCTATGACAATAATGGCCCCGATCACCACAACCCCGTGGATGGCATTGGCTCCGCTCATTAAGGGAGTATGGAGTACGGAAGGTACCCGGGATATGACTTCTATGCCCAGGAATATGGAAAGCAGGACTATGGTGATTAGATCCCGGTGATGAATGAAAAAATCGGCCAGATCGGAAAAGAATGTGGACTCCATGGAGGGAAAATTTTTAGCGGTGAGTATCGGATTCGGAAAGGCTGGCCAGTCCGGGGTGACGGATTTCGCCCCGATGGCAAATACAGGCTCCCTGGATCAGTTCATCCTCCCAGGGTATATCCAGTTCTCCTTGGTCACGGAGAATAAGTTTGAGGAAACCGGATAGATTCCGGGCATATAGCTTGCTGGCGTCGGCGGGCTTTCGGGCAGGAAGGTCACTGTCCCCGATAAGAGTTACCCCGGCGCGGACTATGGTTTTTCTGTTCTCGGTGATTTCTGTATTTCCGCCGGAGACGGCGGCCAGGTCAATGATCACCGATCCTTTCTTCATGGTTTCGATCATGGGCAGGGTGATCAGTATGGGGGCAGGCTTTCCTGGTATCTGAGCCGTGGTGATCACGATATCTGCTTTTTGAACGGCATCGGCTATGGCCTGTTTCTGTTTTTGCCTGTATTCGTCGGATTGTTCGATGGCATATCCTCCGGCCTGGCTGGGGTCGGCTGCCCCTTCTACGTCCACGAATTTGGCGCCCAGGCTCATCACTTCTTCCTTTACTGCCGGCCGAGTATCAAAGACTTCTACTACGCCACCAAGCCTTCGGGCCGTGGCCACGGCTTGAAGCCCCGCCACTCCCGCTCCTAAAATCAGAAACCGGGCAGGCGGGATGCTCCCTGCGGCAGTCATGAACATGGGAATGTACCGGCAGTACGTACTGGCGGCCAGCAGGACTGCCTGATATCCTGCGATGTTGGCCTGGGAGCTCAACACATCCATGGATTGGGCCCGGGTGGTCCGAGGCAGGGCATCCAGGCTAAAAACACTGACCCCAGACTGGGCCCATGATTCCATTCTTTTTCGATGGTATAGAGGTTGAAACATACCCAGAAGGAGAAGACCGTCACGGAGGGATGAGGGTAGGTCTTCGCCTTTCAGGCAGGTGAGTATATCCGCCTGATCAAGGATTTCCTGGCGGGTGGCGATCTGAGCTCCCTGGTCCAGGTATTCCTGGTCTTCAAGAAAGGCGGCCGCTCCCGCTCCGGTTTCCACCAGTACCCGGATTCCGGAGTCAATCCATTTTTTGGCCATCTCCGGGGTAAGGGAGACCCGGGACTCCGGATCCATTTCCTTGATAACGCCCATTGTTATACCCATGTGGAATCACTTTGAATAGTAAAATAATCTTTTTTTTTAAAGGAGGCAACAGGATAATCGAAGATCCCAGGAGTTTGTAGATTGGCTTTTTGAGGAATCCGCGGTACGATTGTAGCTTTGCCGGCTGAAGGCGGGTTCTGGCTCGTTGATTTCCATGGCTTTATTTTTCAGGAAACCCCCAAACGTTCATGCATTATATATCGGCTCAGTTCATACAGAAATCCTATGGGATAAAGCCCCTTTTTGAGGAGATCAGTTTCCATATCAATGAAGGGGATAAGATTGCCCTTGTAGCCCGCAATGGATCCGGGAAGTCGACCCTGCTGCGGATATTGGCCGGAATGGATACCGTAGACCAGGGTAGGGTATGGAAGCACAAAGACCTGAGTTGTGCTTTTTTTGAGCAAGAGCCGAAGTTTCAGGAAGATCGGACTGTGGGGGAGAATATATTCCATTATGGGAATCCCATAGCGGACCTGCTGAGGTCTTATGAAGAACAAATGGAAAAGCCCTCCCCTTCCCCAGAGGATTGGAATGCTCTGCTCAAGGAAATGGAAGAGAAAGAAGCCTGGGCCTATGAATCCAAGGTGAAGCAGATCCTGGGACGGCTGAATATCCACAGGCTGGATCAGAAAGTATCCACGCTTTCGGGAGGACAGAGAAAAAGGGTGGCCTTGGCCAGAACCTTGATTGAGATTGGATTCCAGCATAAGCATGTGCTGCTGATCATGGATGAGCCTACAAACCATTTGGATCTGAAAATGGTGGAATGGCTACAGCAATATCTGAACCAAGAGAAACTTAGTCTGCTTTTGGTTACTCATGACCGATACTTTCTGGATTCAGTCTGCGACCGCATCTGGGAGCTGGAGGACGGAAAGCTCTACGTGCATCAGGGGGACTATGCCTATTATCTGGAGAAAAAAGCCGATCGCCTGGAAAGAGATCAGTCCAGCCTCGATAAAGCCCGAAATGCTTACCGCAAAGAGCTGGAATGGATGCGAAAGCAGCCTAAGGCCCGGACGACTAAAGCCAAAAGCCGGATTGACCGGTTTGAAGACCTGGAAAACAGAGCCCGGAAAAAGCCCGTAGGGGAGTCATTGCGGCTGGAAATGAAAATGAGCAGGCTGGGAGGAAAGGTCGCGGAGATGAAGAAAGTAAGGAAGCGTTATGGGGATACCTTGATCCTGGATGGATTCGATTATACGTTCAAGAAAGGTGACCGGATCGGCATAACCGGAGCAAATGGCTCAGGGAAGTCCAGTTTTCTTCGCATACTGCAGGGGATGGAGCCTGCCGACTCAGGGAAGATAAATATAGGCGATACGGTGGTCTTCGGATATTTTTCCCAACAGGGACTGGAGCTGGAGGAGGATATGCGGCTAATTGATTATGTCAAGGGCATAGCGGAAAATTTTCCTTTAGCTTCCGGAGGCTCGCTTTCCGCCTCCCAATTTCTGCAATGGTTCCTGTTCCCTGTGGAACAACAATATACTTATGTGTCCAGCCTGAGCGGGGGAGAGAAGAAGCGCCTGCAACTCCTGGGGGTTCTCTACCGAAATCCGAACTTCCTAATTCTGGATGAACCCACCAATGATCTGGATCTGCCCACCCTGACTATTTTGGAGGATTTCTTGTCGGAGTTTTCCGGTTGCCTGATCATCGTCTCCCATGACCGTTATTTTATGGATCGTCTCGTGGATCATCTTTTTGTTTTTGAGGGGGATGGCAAGGTCAGGGATTTCCCAGGGACCTATTCACAGTACAGGGAGGTGGAAGAACAGAAGACCAGACGGAAATCCGGAGAACAGTCTATTTTCCAGGCAGAGGAATCCGCAAGTCCTGATGAAAACTCAAAGGAGAAATTGTACCTCCCCGCCAGGCTTTCCTATAAGGAAAAGCGGGAGTTCGAGGCACTCCCGGGCGAGATGGAGGCGTTGGAGTCCGAGAAAACCCAGATTGAAAAGGCATTGGAGGCGGGAGGGAGTTTTGAGGATATCAGCCGTTGGACGGACCGACTGGCGCAGATCGCTCAAAGGTTAGAGGAAAAGGAATGGCGATGGCTGGAGTTAAGCGAAAGAGCGGGGCTTTAGGATGGGCCCTACCCAGAAGAACTTCGGCCTTTCCCATGGGATAAATCGGATCCATTGGATTCAGAATGCCCTGATTAGCCTCAAAATAAAGCCCCCGAACAATTTTTATCTTGTCCGGAGGCTGTTTTCGGCGGGCAGTCCGCCCAGTCTTATGGGAAAACGATGGCCTTTTTGCCGCTGCGCTACCCTTCTTCTTCGCTGTTCAGCTTGTCGAATTCAAAGATAAGGCTGAACCGCAGGGTATTGGAAAGAGGATTCCGATTGATCCCGCTTCCCGAGGGAATCAGGTAAGCAAAGTTCAGATTAAAAACCTGGTATCGGGCGCCTACTCCCACCGTCAGGTATTTTCTGTCCCCTTTGTCTCTGTGCTCATAGAAATATCCTGCCCTTAGGGCAAACTGATTTTGATACCAGTATTCAGTACCTACGGATAACTGAATCTCCTTGAGCTCTTCTCCGAATCCCCCGGGGGCATCGCCGAAGGAGCCAAACAGGGCAGATACGATGGATTTGTCGTAATGGGGGTCGAACCGGGGGGTAGTGGTGGAGGAAGTATCGGTCGGAGTGGGCACCAGGAGTTTATTGATATCCAGGGCAAAAGTGATTTGATTGTATTCGTCTGCCTCGTAAGTATAGGCCGCTCCCAAGCCCAGGTTCATGGGGATGAAGTCCCGGCGGTTGGAGGAGTAGGTAATCTTGGAGCCCAGGTTGGATATCACACCGCCCAGATTGAAAGTATTGCTTCGGAACTCGTCAATTTCCGTGGTTTTGGTGTAGAACACGCCCAGGTCGGCGGCGAAGGCATTTCCAGGTCTATATTCTGCGCTAACCCCCTGACTGGAAACCACCCCCGAGGCAATGGCCGAATGGATGAACCGGAACCCGAGTCCGGCGGACAGGTTTTCGGAAAGCCGCCGGGAATAACCCAGATCCAGGGATAGTTCATTGGGCTTTCCGGTGCCCAGCGATCCCCCCATCTCATCCCGATAATCAATTTCTCCTAAGGAAAAATACCGGAAGGAAGCACTGAGGGCCTGATTATTTTCTTCACCGAATTGAGTATAACCGGCAATATAGGCCACAAAAATATCCGGAACCAATTCTTTTAGCCATGGCGTATAGGTCAGGGATACGCCATTTTTTTTGGAAGCGAAAGGCAGCTTGGACAGGTTCCAATGCTGGGCATTGGCATCCGGACTCAGTGCAATGCCCACATCGCCCATGGCACCGGAACGGGCGTCGGGAGAAATCCGCAGAAAGGGAGTGGCGGTCGTGATGGTATTCGTGGAATTGGATCCATCCAGGGAAGATTGACCGAAAATCTCTGCACTACTTAAACATAGGCTTAGGGTCATCCCAATCAGTGCAATTCGTTTTGCCATAGGGCTATCAGGGGTTTTTGGTTGACAAAGATATTTTTTTTGACGAAGGCGGGCAAATAAATCGTTATCCAGAGATCTGGCCTTTCTGCCTTGTTCTGCTGGTTAACGCAGAATCACCAGCTTTTGGTATGCTGAAGTCTCTATCTTTTCGTTTACAAGGATTTTCATATGATAAATATACACGCCATTAGGGAGAATGGCCCCATTGTCCGCCCGTCCATCCCAGGAAATCTCCTGGCTATGGCTGCCGATGGGGAGAAATTCCTGGCGTATCCTCCTGACCAGGGTTCCGGAGCTGTTGAAGATGTTTATTTCGGCTTTGAGTGTTTCTCCTGGGTGATTATGCTCAAACCGGAAATGCGTTATGTCCCGAAAGGGATTAGGATAATTCATCAAGTTTTGGATGGCCATGACCTTTCCCCCCCGGACCTCAAAGTCCACATGCCCTGTCCCCGAGTTATTATTCATATCCCAGGCTTTTACCGTTATTCGGTGCCTGCCCTCCGGCAGATTGACCAAAGGGAAGGATACTGTGCCTTTTTTGTAGGTGTTCGGTGCGGCCTCGTAATAATCGTTGAGCACATAGGCGCCGGCCACATCATCATTGAGTATAGCCACCAGGTCATGTCCGACACTGTTTCCCGAAACGTTGATCCCGGTTTCATCTTCAAGCTGGACGTAAAGTAAGGTGTTGGAACCCGTGAGTCCGCCATTGACAAATAGCGTATCCCCGATAAAGGGTTTTACTATGGGAGGATTGTTTTCGATGACCGGATAATCAGAAAACCCACCGATAATCAGGCTGGTGTCCGCTCCGGCTCCGTCCTCTCTTCCATCCTCGGCATAGTAGCTGATTTTCCCGTTCCCAAAATCAAAATTCAAGTCTTTAGGAGCAATAAAGTGGATGGAGAATCTTCCGTTCTCCACCGAGACCCGGCCCTTATAGATCAGATTATTCTGGACTTGGAAGGATTTTTCTCCCCAGGCGGTGGTGGTTTCGATGCGTCGGGGCTTGTCGAACAGTGAAGTGGTGAGCTGTCCTTGAAAATCCGTCAATCGATTTCCCTGTGCATCGCCCACATAGCCCCGAATCTCATAGGCCCCCAGGGCGCCTAGGGTATCGGTTTTACGGCCGGTGGCTTCCTCCACAACGGAATCCGTATACACAAAATGCTCCGGGAAATTGGGCAATAAGGCAGGATCGCCCAAAAGGGCAAACTTCCGGGCATTGACTATATAGAAGGAACCCAGGCTGTCGTAACGATAAATTTCATTTTTAGCCATTCTCAGCGCATCGCCAAAGCTGTTCCATTGGCTACCATTATGTTGGAACTGGGCATCCAGAAATGCCCGATTGATATATCGATTGGGGTCCTGATATACCAATTGGGTGGTGGTCAGCGTGGCAATGACTCCCCCTTGCGGGAGAAGAGGCAGCCTTTCCCCAGAGGAAAGAGTTTCCGGATGGTCGAACCGCCCATAGTCACAGGTGGCGGTGACCAGAAAAGGAAGCCGGTCCAGGTTATCCCAGCGAAGAAAATCGTCCTGGGTCA
This sequence comes from uncultured Chitinophagaceae bacterium, assembly GCA_964412885.1. Classification (GTDB taxonomy): domain Bacteria; phylum Bacteroidota; class Bacteroidia; order Chitinophagales; family Chitinophagaceae; genus CAYPQN01. The sequence continues at coordinate 18,589 of CAYPQN010000006.1, forward strand.
GTATCCTTTCATGAGAAAGGACTTGAGTATTTCCATGTCCGTTGTAATTGATCAGCAAGGTACCCTTGAACACCTGATCGTTAATGGCTTTGTTGGCTTCCGGGGCCCTCAGTCCGCCAGGAGTGGAAATCGTTTCGATCACATCCTGATATATCTTGGTGGTGTTGTAGATCAGGCTGTTTTTCCGGATCGTCGCCTCCATGACTTCCCCGTCTTCCAGGTGGGGGCCGGCATTGTCCTCATCATCGGCGATCAGTGTTGTGGAAAGTCGCCAGGGGCCCAGGGAAGCCGGACTCTTATAATGCTTGACCTTGCGCACCATGGCCTGGGCCTCTTCAAGGGTGTTCACGGGGAATCGCCCAATACCAATGTCCAGGGTGTTGGGGATACGCAGATTTTCGATGTCCTCATCCATGTCCAGGAATCCAAAAAAATCATCATTGCAGTAACTCATCAACACATTGAATGATTCGGCGGATTCAAAAGTGGGGACGAAATTGGTATTATTCGGGATCCGGTCCTTATAGTCATAGGAAGCATCCCCAAAAAGCAATAGGTATCTGGGCATGTCTTCCGGTCTTTGGGCCCGGATATAGAGGTGCCGGAGAAAATCCCTTATGGCGGCTATGTCCTGTCCTCCGGAGGAAAACTCATTGTAAATTTTTTGTGGGGTAGTGACCAGTACCCGCAATCCCTGAGTCTGACGATGAAAGTCGGCCAACTCCTCAGCCGCGGGAAGGAAATGCTCATGACTGACGATCACATAGTCGACGGGGGGATGGCCATAAAGGTTCTGATTTCCCACCTTACCCACCCATTCGGGCTCGGGTAGATCGTCGCTGTTCCAGGCAACCCATTCCGTCGGATATCCACCCGGATGATGGAAGACATAATAATTGCCTTCTGATTTCCCTTCCCATTGCACCGGATGTTGAGGGTCCGTGATCTCCCATACCCGGGTTTGGGCATGACCTCCTTCCAGATAATAGCGGCTCGGCCCGAGATCGGAACCCGGTTTCCGGAACCGGATGGCGGCGCCGTCAAAAGCCAGTCGCCGGAGGCTGTTTATGGTAATATAGTCCAGGTAACCCACGGCCTGCGGTGCCGCGCCGGAATAGTCCATTCGGATCTCCACCTTCGAGGCGGGGGCGTCGATTTCCCATTGGACTCCGGAAACCACCACGGGAATATCGTCTTCAGACTGTCCGGCCATGGACAGGGTGATGTCCTCCTGGTGCTGGCCATTCCAGTATAAGGAGAAGCGATTTCCGGAAGCGGCCGAGCGCGAGCCCACCACGATCCTCACCCAGGCTTTGGAAACCGGTCCCAGGTGGAAGGGGAAGCTGCGTGTGGAGGGGCGGCCCCCGTCATTGCCGAATTCCGGTCCCCACCATCTTTTCCCCAGTCGGCCCGGATTGTGGAGGTCCTCTTCCCAGACCTGTCGGTCCTGAAACTCATATACCGGCTGACCACCCGGAGCATTTGCCGGGATCCGGCTCACTCGGGTCCCATTTTGCTGACCCAGATTGAGAAAATAATATCCTTTTTCCTCATAGAGGTTTTTGCGGTGCACAAATTGGGCGCTTATGGAATCCCAGCTCCACTGAATGATTCCCTGGCCATAAAACACCACATAATCTTCGGGATCGAATCGCCGGTTTCCATTCTTGTCCACAAAGTCAATGGCGATCTCGCTGAGTCCTTCAATGGCCGCATCCGTGTTCTTCTCCGGAATCATTCCCCCGCCCTTCCCGAACAGGCGAATCAGGTCTGGGTCTATCTGCCCCGGGTCCAAGCTCAGATAATCTCTAAAGTAATCATAACCCAGCTTGTACAGGCCGGATTCCGTAATGGCGATCTTGTACCAATCCCCCTGGGCCAGCGGCCCGTCCGTCGAGGTGGTTTTCATCTGGCCGTTTTGGGTTGCGGGAATAGGGGTTTCCTCAATTTCCAGGGTATAGGCCACCAGCTGTTCCCCCTGGTCGGTATAGGCGGGAATCTGCACCCAGACAAAGGGCTGTTTCCTTTCCCTCCCAAATGCCGTTTTGATCTGGCTGGGGTGTCCGGTCCGCGTCCCTGGGGGCAAACCGACCGGGGCCAGCCGATATTCCAAGAGCCGGACAGTTGCCGGTGCATCCACCTCCAGCGGGATTCGCCGGGTTACGTACCCGGACAGAATATCGGAGGGGGAGACGGTATATTGGATCTGCCGCTGCCCGAAACCGCTGAAGGGCAACAACACCAGGAAAAAGATCCTTAGGGCGATATGATGGAAAGAGAGATTCATATTCTACAGCTATATCCAAAGTTAAGGGAAATCCCTGGGAGCCGGTCCGCGGGCAAAGCGGATACCCCCTTTAAAAACGTCAAACTATTAATAATATTACCATTTGAAAGTTTGGGGGGAAAAAACTTTTACAAAAATCGTTTCCCCATTCCCTTGACATTATGAAAAGAATGCTCTATCATTGTAACGCGATTACTAATTGTTCAACTCATTCGTAGCAAATATCTTGTTTTGATTATGAAAAGATCTCTCATCGGCCTGAGTGTGCTGTGTATTGGGGCTGCCACTGTCCTATCGGCCTGCTCTTCAAAAAGTTCAACCGGTGTTTCCCAGGTTACCGGCTGGGATTATAATGATCCCCGTTTAGGAGGGTTTGACGTGGCAGATTATCCGGGACAGCAAACGGGTCCCGGACTTACCTTCATCGAAGGAGGACGGTTCACCATGGGGCAGACGGAAGAGGATCTGATGTTTGAACGGAACAACAGGCCCAGAACAGTATCTGTTTCGTCTTTCTATATGGACGAAACGGAAGTAGCCAATGTCCACTACCGGGAATATATTTATTGGCTGACCCGTGCCTATGGTTCCGACTATCCGGAGGTGATTTCCAATGCTTTGCCGGATACCACCTGTTGGAGAACCGCTCTTTCGTACAATGAGCCTCTGGTGAAGAATTACTTCCGCCACGCCGCCTATAATTACTATCCTGTGGTGGGCGTGAACTGGTATCAGGCCAATGAATTCTGCCAGTGGCGTACGGACCGTGTGAATGAAATGATTCTGATCAAGAACGGATTTTTGAAGCGCAATGCCAATCAGGTAAACGAAGACGTGTTTACCACGGAAACCTATACTACGGGACAGTATGATGGAACTCCTGGAAAGGACAGAAAGCGTGATCTGGATCCCCAGGGTGCCGGAACGCGGAATCTCCGTTACTCCGACGGATATTTGCTGCCCGATTACCGCCTTCCGACTGAAGCCGAGTGGGAGTATGCTGCCGTGGCGCAGATTGGAAACAATCCTGAGCCCGAAACGAGCCGTCGTCGGGGTGAAGAAGTTATTACCGACCGAAATGTGTACCCCTGGGGAGATGCCCATACCACCCGCTACGGTATCCGGAACTCTTATCAGGGCCAGTTTCTGGGCAACTTCAAAAGAGGAAGAGGAGACAACATGGGTGTAGCCGGTGGGCTGAATGACAATGCCGATATTCCTGCCCCCATCTTTTCCTATCAACCCAATGCCTTTGGTCTGTACAATATGGCCGGTAACGTGAGCGAATGGGTTCTGGATACCTATAGGCCCACTTCTCCGGATGACGTGGAGGATTTTCGTCCGTTCCGGGGTAATGTGTATACGGCTTATCAGACCATTGAAGGAGAGAACAATCTGGAGGAAAAAGACAGCTTGGGTAGGATTCCCACGCGCGTCCTCACAGAAGAAGAGTTGCTGGCCAAGGAGCGCTATGACCAAGGTACCCGGGCCGACCTTCGGAACTTTCAGGATGGAGACAGCGCCTCTCTTTTCACCTACAATTATGGTAATAACACCTTAATCAGCGATGAATCCAAGGTCTACAAAGGGGCTTCCTGGGCAGATCGTGCCTACTGGATGTCTCCTGGAACCCGTCGGTTCATGCAAGGATACAAATCCACCTCCACCATTGGATTCCGTTGTGCCATGGATCGTCTGGGAAGTCCCAACGGTCGCAACAACGAAGCCCCTGGGAACTTCTTCGGGCAAGGCAAGGGCAGAAGGCCGGGCAAATAGGGCTCAGGCAACGACCCGCCATGCTACGATGAGGATCATAAAGGCAGCTGGGTTTCCCCAGCTGCCTTTACCTGTTTATTGCATCAGTTTTTTGCCCTGGGGCTATTTTTCGCATTTTGAATCGCTTTCCGGAATTCGCTAATTTTGGCGACCTGGAATCAGGCAGACCCCGCCCTTTCTGGTCCATTCAAAGATTGATTGCACTTATGTCGGTACTGAGCATTCCGGAAATCCATTCCTGTTTCCTTCGTTGCGCCCGGATAAATACGGACTCTCGAAGTATAGGTGCCGGGGATATGTTCTTCGCCCTGAAAGGCCCTCATTTTGATGGCCATAATTATGCACTGGAGGCCTTAGAGAAGGGGGCTTCCTATGCGGTGGTGGAATCCGGATTCCGGGAAACCCATCCGAGATTACTTTGGGTGGAGAATACGGAAAAGGCACTCCAGGAACTGTCCCGTCATCATCGGCGCCATTGGGGAGGAAAAGTACTGGCCATTACCGGTTCGAACGGAAAAACGACTACGAAGGAGCTGATCGACCGGGTCCTTTCCAGGAAGTTCCGGACCCAGGCCACCAGAGGGAATCTGAATAATCACCTAGGAGTTCCCCTGACCCTGCTATCCATAAAACCGGATACTGAAATGGCTGTGGTGGAGATGGGGGCCAACCACAGGGGAGAAATTGCCGCTTATTGCCAGTGGGCCGGGCCGGATTACGGACTGATAACCAACTGCGGCAAGGCTCATTTGGAGGGGTTTGGTTCGGAGCAGGGAGTTCGGCAGGCTAAAGGGGAGCTATACGATTTTCTTCGCCAATCGGGAGGGCAGGTATTCCTTAACAGTGACCTTCCTTATCTTCGGGAAATGGCAGCCGGGATTCCTACCCCGATTACCTATGGACAGGGAGGAGATGCCTTGTATCGGGCCAAGCCCTTGACCACTGATCTCTTTTTGGGCCTGGTGCTGCTGAATCGGGGCATGGAATGCCGATTGGACACCCATTTGGTGGGAACCTATAATTTCGCGAATGTGATGGCGGCCCTTGCCGTAGGACTACATTTTGACATACCCCTGGAAGAGGTTTGTCAGGCCATTAGGGACTATATTCCCGGGAACAGCCGTTCTCAGTTTGTGGAAAGAGGCCCCCACCGGATCGTGCTGGATGCTTATAATGCCAACCCCAGTAGCATGGAGTTGGCGATACGGAATTTTGCCCAATGGGAGGGCTTGCCCAAAGTACTCCTGTTGGGTTCCATGAAAGAACTGGGAGAGGCCAGCAGGGAAGAACACGAAAAGCTGGTCAAACTGGTGGAGGAATATCCTTGGGAGGCGGTGGTTTTCGTGGGCAGGGAGTATAGGGATATCGCCTCGGCCAGACCCTGGTTCGAATCGGTGGACCATGCCCTGCCTTTGGTAAGAGAGCTTGCCCGAGAGCCATCGGCATTTTTGATCAAAGGTTCCCGGGCAAATCAGATGGAAGACTTACTGAGGGCTATCTAAGCTCTGGGGTCCCTGTTCCTCCTCCAGGACCTGATTGATTCTTTGAGTGAGCTGTACCACCGATTCCTTAATCAGTGGCCATTCGAAGCTTTCCAGGGAGCTGTCTGCTGCATAAGTCAACAGGACCATAGAGAGGAAGTCCTGGTCGTCTTTTCCGGCATAGTGGGTGCGCATATCCCGGATTTTTTCTTCCGCTATACGGACGGCTTTTCTCACGGCTTCCTCCTCCTCCGCCCTTATCCGGATGCGAAAACTCCGTCCGGCTAGCCATACGGTTATGGGAATCAATTCGTCTTCCATAGGCTTTGATTATGGTTTGAGTCCGGAGGAGAGGCCTGATCATCCCCCTTATGTTCGGAATCCGATCCCCCCTGATTTCCTTCAGAGGGATGGCGCCGATGGAGAAGCCGGTTCTGAAATACCAGTAAGGTCAGCACCCCTGTGGTGATGGCCGCATCGGCCAGATTGAACACCGGCTCAAAGAATCGGATGGTTTTTCCTCCGATCCAGGGGAGGGATTGGGGAAGTTCCCAGGCAAATAGGGGGAAATAGAGCATGTCCACTACTTTTCCGTGAAACAGGGATCCGTAGCCCTGGCCCCAAGGCACCCTTCGGGCTATATGGAAACTGCTTTCCGTGAAAATCATCCCATAAAAGATACTGTCGATAAGATTCCCGGCCGCCCCGGCCAGAATCAAGGTGCCGCATAGAATGGCCCCCCGATTGTATTTTTTCCTGATCATGGCCCAGAGGAGATAAAATCCGAAACCAACTGCGGCCAGACGGAACAAGGTAAGGAGCAGTTTGCCTGTGGGGGCATCGTTGATCTTCATGCCAAAAGCCATGCCTTCGTTCTCAATGAAATGGAGGCGGAACCAATCCCCCAACACCCGGACTTCTTCTCCGTAATAGAAGTGCGTCTTGATATAAATTTTGGAAGCTTGATCCAGCAGGAGTATGACCAGAATCAGTAGAAGCGCATGGCGATATCTCACGATTTGATTTCGTTGCAGTGAATAGCAAATATACGGGCTTGCCCCCGATTTTCGGGTGATGGGCCAGGGATTGCCTGGCCGGAGCTGGAATCCAGGAAGGGGAATCAGAACAATCCCCTAAGGGTGAGGATCCACTGGCGGCCGGGCCCGGATATTCCCGAGGCAAAGGTTCTGTACTGATTGTCCGTGATGTTTTCCAGGGCCAGCTGAAGGGAAAGTCGCGGGTGGATCTGGTATCTCCCTCTCAGGTTCAGAGTATACCAGGAGGGCATGCCTAAAGGCGTGGCGTATTTGAGGTTGTCTTCTCCAGAGGGCGAATAGTCCTCCAGTCGCTTCCACCCCTGGTAGAGCACATAAGCCCGGGCTCTCCATGGGCCTTTTTCCCAGGACAGGGAAGTTTGGCCGAACAGCGGGGATATATGATCCAGGGGATTCCAGCCCCCATGGTCCTGTTGGTACTGTCCCTTTTGATACTGGATTGCGGATTCCAATTGAAGTTCCTGGTTCAGCCGGGCCTTCAATTGGGCTGAGCCCCCGTATATGTATCCCCTGGCCTTATTCTGATTGGCGACCACGGCCGTCATGGCGCCGTCATAAAACAGACTGTCCTGTCCATTCAGCTGGAAGAAATCGACCACAATGATATCGCGAAGCCAGGTGTAGAATCCCTGGACTTCCAGGCTAATGGCGGAAACAGGCCTGATTTCCCATCCCAAATCCAGGTTATAGGTGTATTCCGGGCCCAGGGATGGATTGGGTACGATCAGATTGAGCCCTCCTGCCGATTCGAAAACCTTACCCAGGTCATCCACATTAGGCGCCCGGAACCCCGTGGAGCCCTGGGCATTTATGGCCAGAAAGCCTAAGGGCAGATAACGGATTCCCAGGCTTCCGCTCCAGGCCAAATGGGATTGGTATGCCCGGTCGAAAGGAAAGGGGAAAAAGCTTTTATCCCGAAACCGGGACTGTAGTTCTACATAATTGAGGCGGATTCCGTCCCTAAGGAAAAGCTTGTCCCCGGAAAGGGGGAGGCTATGCTGGGCATAGATGGCCGTGGACCACTGGGTGGATCCTCCATCCGGGTATCGGGTATCCAGTCCGCTGCGTTCCCTGCTGTGAATATTCTCGCCGAAGGCATGGGAATGAACCCGATTAAATTGCCCGTCGACGCCCAGGTGCAGCCTATGGGTTTTGATTCTTTTTTGCCCGTCCAAATAGAATCCGATGACATCGAGGTCTTCCACTCGGTTTTCCAGAACGGGCATTTGGAAGGCCCGCTGCATGCGGCTTTCCTGAATGCGTTGATAATTCAGGCCGACGCGCAGGCTCTGGAAAAAGCCCAGGAGTTGGTCGGCCGAAAGGCTGTATGCCGCCATAGCCCGTTTTTGGGGGCCATAATACCAGCGGGCATAACGCGGAGATCCCTGCCTCCATTCCGTCAGCCTGTCGTAACGGGGCAGCTCGCTGGAATGCGATATCTGGAGGTTTAGGCTATGCCGCAGGTGGGCTTTTGGCCTGAAATCGATTTTCTGAATCAGATCGAACTGCGTATATCCGCTGAATTTCTGAATAAGAGGATTTTCATTGCGGATGATCTGGTCTCCTGATTCGGTTTCCAGCACATAATAGCTTCTATGCCATAGGGTATCGTAAAACGGATTCTGGTTTTTCCCCTGCCGCAGGTCTCCAAAATCGCTATAGCTAAGGGCGCTGAGGAATGCCCATTTTGAGGTGCCGATTTCGGCCTGTGCATAAAGGGTTTTTTCCTGATTCGCCGAGGCATATTGGAGGCTAACCGTACCGGATTTGTGGATTTCCCCCGGCAGGCTGGAGAATCGGGGATTCAGAGTCTGAAGATGGATCACCCCACCCAGGGCATCGCTCCCGTAAAGGGTGGAAGACGGTCCAAACAAAATGTCCACTTTTTCCAGCAAATGGGGGCTTACTGTAATGAGGTTTTGCAGGTGCCCGGAACGGTAAATGGCATTGTTCATGCGGACTCCATCGACCACCAGCAGGATCCGGCTGGCTTCAAATCCCCGGATCTGGGCGCTGCCCCCTCCTCCCTGGCTTCGTTGAATGAAAACCTGAGCGTTTTTTTCCAGAAGGTCCGCGCTGGTGGCGGGCATGGACCAGATGATTTCCTTTCGGGGTAAGGTTTCCAACTTCTGAATGGAACTTGATCTGGAAGTCGGGAACTTGTCCACGGATATGGTCACTTCCGATAATTCCACTCTAAGAGAGTCCGGAATCGCCATGACGGGGAATCCTAGGAAAAGGAAGAGGAGGGAATGCCAAAAGGTTTTCATGGGATGAAGGAAGGGAGTCGGCTATGCCGCTCCCTCTCTGCTGATCAGGTTTTTTCATTAAGGTGCCAAAGGGGCTTCGGTAACCTGGAGCACCTCTTTGGACCGGGCATCGTGATGGTGAACGAAGCTTACCAGGTAGGCGTTTTCCACCTGAACGTAATCAGGTACCGTATAGGTAAACCAGCGCTCGTAGACCTGTCCGGCTTCTTTTTTCGGCAATTCGGCCAGGAATTCGGTGCCCGTCACGGGGGTGATCATGTCCCGGAGAGTATGTTTGAACACATAGGAGGAATCGAATTTCCCGTTGGTGAACTCCTGAATGTCCACCATGCCATTTTCCAAAAGAGCCAGGCTGAGGAATTGGCTGCCGGAAACCGGTTCCGCGTAGGCCACCTTCATATGAACCGTGGCAACCCGGCTGCTGGGGTCAAATTCGGAATGGAGGTCCAGTTGTATGGGCGCCTTTTCTTTGAGAGCCTCCTCAATGGCCCCGGCCCATTTGGGAGTATAGTGGAGCAATTCGCCCTGGAAGGGTTTGCGGTTGAATCCGGCGCTGGGCATACCGGAAACCGTCGAATAGATCTGCTGTCCGATAGCGGTGCCGTCCTCCGTTCGGAAATCATAGCGCGCGCCATGAGCCGGCTTGCTCTGCTGGAAATTGAATATGTGTATTTCTACGGGGATGATTCGGCCAGGATGTTGATCGGCGATATTGCCGAGCAAGTCCCGGGCTGCGGGGCAGTTGGCGCAGGTAGCACCGGTGAATTCTTCCACCAGGATCCGGCGTGCCGATGGCGTCACGGGAGGGCCCATATATTGGGTGTCCACCTTGGCCACCGGATCGGATTCGAACTGAATGTTCGGACCCTGCTCTTTGCAGGAGGTATAGCACATGCCCAGGATCAGGCCAGAATATAGGAGAATGCGTTTCATTTCGGATATAACCAGTTAGGAGAATAGAATATAACAGCGAATTTAAGGAATGTTTTAGGTTTTTATCGAGGGGCTGAGGCCAAGGAGGCAGGGATTCTCTGCCTCCATTCGATTATCTTTGAACGAAATACTTGGCTATGGAGCAATCAAAACGGCAAAAGCAGGTAGGACAGCTGATTCATGAGGCCTTGAGCTTGATTTTCCAGAAAGAGGGCCTCAATGTGGTGAACGGAGGCATGGTCTCCATTAGCAAGGTGCTGATGACCCCGGATTTGCTGGAAGCCAGGATTTATCTGAGCCTGTACAGGATCGCAGATGCCCCTGCCCTCCTGGACGATGTCCGGGCACGGAAGGCCGAATGGCGGAATCTGCTGGGTCAGCAGCTTCGCCACCAGCTCAGAAGAATCCCTGACCTTCAGTTTTTCCTGGACGATACCCTGGAATACGTGGACAAGATGGAGGCACTGTTCCGGAAGCTGGAAGAGGAGAAAGCCAAAAGGGAAACGCCAGGAGATACCCCATGATGCACTCATTGGTAATTCGATTTGCCTGGCGTTATTTCCGCGGACTCCGGTCGGCCAATCTGGTTCCGGTTTTGTCCAGAATCAGCATGGTGGCCATGGGCGTCTCCACGGCGGCGATGATCGTGCTTTTTTCCATAATGAATGGATTTGAGTTCTTGATTCAGGATCTGTACAAGGCTTTTTATCCTCCGTTGCGGATCAGTTCAACCGAAGGGAAGTTTTTCCGGCTTCCCGAAGAAAAATGGGAAGCCCTACAGAAAGTTAAAGGCTTGGTATACATTAGCCAGGTGCTGGAAGACCAGGTCCTGCTCACCCATTTCGATGAGCAGAGAATTGCCTTGGTCAAGGGAGTGGACGAACATTATTTCCAGGTCAATCCATTATCTGCCTATCTGGTGGATGGGGAGGAGTCGGTGCAGGGGGGAGATGAGCCCACCGCTATTCTGGGCCTGCAGCTGGCCAATGATCTCGGCATAGACTTATACCAGATCTATTCTTTTGTCGACCTCTATTACCCCAATGCCGAGGCCGGGCCGGGATTTTCCGCTTCTCAGGCTTTGCGCTCCCAGAGGCTGAGGCCAACGGCTATTTTTCAGGTACAGGATGAGTTCGATGCCCAGTTTGTCCTGGCCGATATAGGCACCATACGGTCTCTTCTCGGTCGGGGCCAGGACTATTCTTCTTTGGAAATTCGCCTGGCCGAAGGGGTATCTGTGGCCGGAGTCCGTTCCGGGATCCGGGATGTCTTGGGAGAGGGGTACCGGGTGGAGTCCATGTTTGAACAGAATCAGTCCCTGTTTATGGTGATGAAAATGGAAAAATGGGCAATCTATGCCATTCTGGTGCTGGTTATGCTGATTGCCTCTTTCAATATGGTGGGGGGACTGACCGTTCTGGCCTTGGAAAAACAAAAGGATATGACGATTATGAAGGTGATTGGAGCCCCCCCTGGGTTTATCCGTTCCCTGTTTTTGTCCGAAGGCCTGATCTGGGCTCTGGCTGGGGGGATCGGAGGATTGGTCCTGGGCTGGCTGCTTTGTTTGGGCCAGGCACAATTTGGCTGGATCCGTCTTTCGGGATCTTTTATCATCAGCGCCTATCCAGTGCGGATCCTGTTTTCCGATTTTCTGCTCATTCTGGTCACCGTCCTTGGGGTGGGATTCCTGGCCGCTGCCTATCCGGCATACCGGGCCAGCCAGATGAAGGATTCCCTGAGGACAGATTGATTTCTCATCCCGCTTACATTTTCCGGGGCAGGTCAATGCCTAGAAGCGACATGGTATGACGGAGCACCTGGGCGGTCATTCGGATAATCCCCATCCGGATTTGCTTCTTGGTTTCGGAATCGGCTCTGAGTATGGGGTGGGTATCATAGAAGGAATTGAACTGCTGGGTGAGGCGGAAAGCATATTGGGCCAGCACCGAGGGATTCATTTCCCGGGCGGCTTCCTTCAACTGTTCCGGATAGGATTCCAGGCTGCAAAGCATTTGCATTTCACCGCGGTCCAGGTCTTCGGCCCCGAAGGAGGGAGGTGGCATGTTTATCCATGTTTCGGGCCTATATCCGGCTTTTTCCATTATGGAGCAAATCCGGGCGTGCGCATACTGAATGAAGCTGGCCGTGAACCCGTGTAAATCGATAGATTCTTTGGGGTCGAAGATCATTTTTTTCCTGGGATCTACCCGGAGCAGGTAAAACTTGAGGGCTCCCAGACCGATGGTGCGGCATAGCTGGTCCAGTTCTTCTGCAGAGAGATCGGCAGTTTTTCCCGAAGCTTCCGTTTGTTCCCGGGAAATGGCGACCATTTCCTCGATCATCTGATCTGCATCGACTACGGTGCCTTCCCGGCTTTTCATCCTCCCGGAAGGCAACTCCACCATACCATAGGACAGATGATATATCCCCGAGGCGCTGGGCTCTCCCAGTTTATGGAGTATGGCCTGCAGTACCTTCATATGGTGGTTCTGCTCGTCTCCGATCACATAGATCGATTGGTCGAGCTGATAGTTTTCGTGTTTTTCCTTGGCGGTGCCCAGGTCCTGGGTAATATATACCGAGGTGCCGTCTCCTCTCAGCAGCAGCTTGTGGTCCAGGCCCTGGTCCTCAAGGTCTATCCATATGGATCCGTCATCCTTACGGTAAAGAATGTTTTTTTTCAGGCCTTTTTCCACCAAGGACTTTCCCAGCAGATAGGTCTCGCTTTCAAAATACTGCTTGTCAAAGCGGATACCCAGCTGGGCATAGGTATGATCAAATCCTTCGTAGACCCATTGGTTCATGGTCTCCCAGAGTTTCAGGGTATCGGGATCCCCTTCTTCCCAAAGCCGGAGCATGGCCTGGGCTTCCTGGAGCAGGGGGGCCTGCTTTTCTGCCTGGTCTTTTTCCATTCCTTGCTGCACCAGGTCTTCCACTTCTTTTTGGTATTCGATATTAAAACGCACATAATAGTCGCCGACCAGGTGGTCGCCTTTGATCCCGGTGGATTCAGGCGTGGCACCGTTACCGAATTTTTTCCAGGCCAGCATGGACTTGCATATGTGTATACCCCGGTCGTTGATCAGGGTGGATTTGATCACCTGCATGCCATTGGCTTCCAGAATCCGGGAAATGGCATCGCCCAGGAAAATATTCCGGAGATGCCCGAAGTGAAGCGGTTTATTGGTGTTGGGAGAGGAGAATTCCACCATCACCCGACAGTCCTGGCGGGGTTGCTGGCCATAATGAGGGTTTTGCACCTGGTTTTGCAGGAAATTTTTCCAGAACCCGGCGGCGATCTCCAGGTTCAGAAATCCCCCCACGAGTTCATAGTGGCCAATCAGCTCGCTGTGTTCCATCAGGTATTTACCTAGGGCTGCCCCCAATGGCTGGGGTGGGGAACCCAATTTCTTGGCCAGAGGGAACAGCACCAGGGAATAATCTCCCCGGAATCCCTCCCGGGTAGGACTCAGGCTTAGTATTCCTCTGTCCTCGATCTGGGGATATAGTTCTTTAATGGCCTGTTCGGCCGCTTTACGGAGCTGAGACGCAAGATTCATGAACGGAAAATGGTTTTGGCAAAAATAAGGATTGTGGCAGGATAGTCAGTTCCCTTCCCCGGGCCAGGCCGGGGAAAGGGAGAACTCTTGGCGACCGGTTTATAGGAGGCTAGAAACTGGAGGTGATTCCAAATTTCAAGCCGCTGAATGCCGGCTCGTATCGGCAAACCCCGCCGGTACAGTTAATGCCTTCCACCTGCCGGACGAAGGCTGCCGTAAACCGATGGGCTCCCCGGGTATGGGCAAGGAAGAAATTGTAATAGTGCTGGGAACCCGTGGTGGCGGCCGGTCCGGGACGGAGGTTGTACATATCGGAGACGGCAAAAGACCATCGGGAGGCTATGCTGTATTCCAGGAGGGCAAAAGCCCAGGATCCAAAGTCCTGTTCGGTATGCTGGTATTCGATTTCGGCACGAAGGGATTTGCGGGGCTGCAATCTGTAGGTGATCTCCAGAAAAGGCGTGTAGGCTTCCACTATGGGGACCCCCGATTTTACTTGGTAGATTTCCTGGTTATAGCGCATATACTGCACTCCCGCATGGACAATGGTTTTCTCTCCGCCCCGGTATTCCCCTTCCAGGTATAATTCCCGGTATAGTTCCTTTTCGTCCAGGGTGTTGATATGGTTAATGTTTAGGTTCAGATCGAGATTCTCCGTGGGATTGACCAGCAGGTCCAGACCTAGGGCCCTTTCGCTCAGATCCTGGGATGCCGGGGTATAGCGGGCCATTAGGCGTTGAGGGCGTAGCCGGGCGACAATGGGCTGCCAGTTCAGCATACCGCGAATCAGCACTTCATTGGGAGAGGTGCGCATCACAAAGTTCTCCGTCCTCTTTCCGCTGAAATTCACGGCAAATCCTTTTTGGGCATAACCCAGGGTGGTGTAGAACACGGTTCCCTCCGCGTCCCGCAGAAGGTTGTCTACCACCAGGGCTTCATGGGTCTTATAAGCTCCTTCCAAATACCAGGACAGGCTTCCGGCCACCAGGGTGTTGTATGCCGCGAATCCATACATATTGTAACGGGGAATGAACCGGGATTCCAGAGGCTGGCCGTTGATGGTGGAGGTAATCAGGTCCATGTTGGTCTGATCCAGGGTGCGGTTCAGTACGCCCAGCCCCGGAATCAGGAATACGGATTCGCCTACGGAAAAATTCCCTTCGGCCGAAAAGCCTTTTATAATTGGGGCATAGCGGTCAAAGAGAAATTTCTGCTGGCCCGTGAAAGCTTTCAGATGGAGCTGATCTGAGATTTCATATTTCAGCCGAAGACCTACCAGGGCATTGTCAATGAGCAGTCCCCTGTCCTCATAGGAACGAAAAAGAATCCCTGAGCCAATCTGATCATAAATGTATCCCCCCGTAATCGTCAGGTTTTGAAAGGATTTCTGGAGGGTCCAGGCGCCAATGCCCATACCGCTCATGGCCTGAACGGGATTATAGAGGTTGGAATTATGGAAGGCGTCCATTCTTAGGGTGGCGGAAAAGTCCCCCTGCTGGTATCGAAGTCCCAGCCAAGCTTCACCTCCGCTGAGGTATTGGTCATATAGAGGGTTATGGGCTGCGTTGATCAGGGTGTCTCGCTGAAAGAAGTTCACATTGGTCATCAGGTCGCCGGAAAGTTGCCCCTGTGCTATGGCGTGAGTTCCCCAGGCCAGAAAGGCCAAGGTAATTAAGGGTTTTTTCATTGGTGTTGCGGAAAAATTGGTAAATTTTTGTGAACTTGCCCTAAAGCAAGCGGTTTGGCAAATTTTTCGATAAATTTAGTAATAAACAACCGATATGAATAGATGGATAGCCATGCTCATGGGGGTGCTGCTCAGCACCTCGGTTTGGGCTCAAGTTAAGGAATTGCCCAATACGCCGATCAAAGACGTGCAAACAGGTAAAAAACTGGCCTTTAATGAGGCCGTGAAGCCGGGGAGGGTGACCGTGGTCAGCTTTTGGGCCACCTGGTGCGTTCCCTGCAAAAAGGAAATTAAAAATGTCCGCAATAAGTTGGGGGACTGGCAGAAAGAAACCGATTTTGATTTCATTACCGTGTCCATTGACGAAAGCCGGGCGGAAGGACTGGTGCGCAGCTATGCGAAGAGCCAGGGATGGGATTTCCCTTATTATATAGACAATAACTCAGATTTGAAGCGTTCCCTGAATTTTCAGACTGTCCCCTATACTATTATCGTGGATAGGGGAGGGAATATTGCTTTCTCGCACATCGGTTACGAGGAAGGCAGTGAGGAGGAAATGTATGCCCGGGTGAAAGAATTGGCCGGAAAATAGCGGCCCCTCCTAGGGAAGAAATGAGTGGAAGCCTATAGGGTCAGCCATATACGGCTGGCCCGTATCCATTAGAGAAAAACTTTCTGTTGCCGCGGATCCGGCAATCCGGTTTCTACCCCAGTCAGGAAGGGGGTGGGTGAACGTCTTTCTTTCGGGCAGGGCGGAATTCCGGGCACAAGCGCCCAAAGCGTCCAACCGGGAAATGAACCCCATCACCTATAGAAACCAGGATTGGGTTGCTATGCACTCCGGCCTCCTGGCCGGGATTTCCAGCCCAATAATCACCTGGACGTCCAATATTAAGTATGGAAATCGGACTTAGCGGTGTCTATGTGCTGACCAAAGTCTTTTTCGGACCGATCCTGGCCGATCCGCACCGAATGGGGGAAGATCGGCTCCCGGGGGATGGGGAAATCTTCCCCATCACGGCGAAGACTGTCTCCGTCCGCGAAATAGGGGGCGTTTCGGCTGTCCGGGATTATCCTCTTATTTATATTTGGAAAGCCCGCTGGAAGAGGGATAATAGGCGTTTTGGAGATCCCAGATCACCGGAGAGGTGGTCAGTAGTCCATCCATGTTGCGGCTCCAGACCTTTACTCCGCTGGTATCGAGGGCATAAAGGAAGCGGTCATGGCTTCCGAAATAGACCAGGTTTTCTTTGATCACCGGCGAAGTGTGCACTACCGCTCCCGTACTGAATCGCCATTTCAGCGAGCCGTCAATAATGTTTACGGCATAAAACATATGGTCATTGCTTCCGAAGTATACGACCTGGTGTTCGGCATTGGGCGTGGAAAGAATCCTGTCCTGTGCCCGGAATTTCCATCTTTCGGTACCCGCAGAAGAATCCACGCAGTACAGATACTCATCATTGCTGCCGAAAATCACGTTCCCGCCATAAACGATGGGGGATGAGCGGATTCCTTTTCCGGCCACATAAGTCCATCTGTTGGACCCATCCTGGGTGTGCAGGGAATACAATTGGCCATTATCGTTTCCGAAGTAGACGAAGGGTTCGGATACGGCCGGAGAGGAGACTATATTGCCTCCGGTATTGAAGGTCCAGTTGGCGGCACCGGTATTAATGTCCAGGGCAAAAACTTTACCCATGAGGTTGGCAAAGAACAATTGACCCTGACTGATGGTCGGAGATGAATGAATCGGGGCTTCCGCATTAAATTTCCATACGATCCGGTCTTCGACCACGTTCAGGGCATATAGGGTATCGTTTGCCGAAGGGATGAACAGAATATCGCCCTGATGGGTCGGGGAGGCCCAGAATCCTTCCAGTTTTGCGTCATCAAAAGCATAGCGACGGATTACCGTGCCCCTTTTGGCGTCCATTTTGTACAAAGAGTCTTCGGTGGGCAGGAGAAGGAAGTCACGGATGATCACTGGGGTGGCAAACTGGGATTGTCCGATATAGTATTCCCAGAGTTTTTTTCCGGTTAAAGGGTCCAGCGCATATAGGAATTCATTCTGGCTGCTGATGAACAGACTCGGATGGAAAGTTTCGGGCAGGGGTTCATCCGGGCTGAACTGCTTTTCGCAGGACTGAAAGGTGATCGAGGCCGCCGCAAATAAAAATGGAAGTATCCAACGATTCCGCATGATGATGAATTGAAAACTTAAAGTATTGCAAAATAGGCCTTTTCGCGTTTTATTGCAATACGGGATGCAAAAATAAATCCGGCCTTGGGACAAGACCGGATCGAAAAAGCAAAAGGTTTGCCTTTCCCTAGGCATAGGCCCGGGACTTCTGTCTCTTGATCTGGCTGATCATGGCTTCCAGCGCCATATCAAAGGACTCTTCAAAACTTTTGGAAATATGCTTAACAAAAAAGGATTTCTTGGGAATGGTCACCTTGATTTCCGCGATCTTATCTTTAATGTTATGTACCACGTTATCCAGCTTCAGATATATCTCCACAGATAGAATGTGGTCATGGAAAGTCTGGATCTTCGCAATCTTGCGGTTTACATGCTCCAGGAGTTTGGCGTCGGCATCAAAGTGCACTGTTTGGATCTGCAAATTCATAATCTATGGATTTTAGCTGGTTAAACAATTATCCTCTTGGATGATTCTCTTTGTGAATGTGTTTGAGTTGTTCAATCTGATTATGCGTATAAATCTGAGTGGCCGCCAGGCTGGAATGCCCCAGAAGGTCTTTTATGGCCTGGATGTTGGCTCCATGCTGAAGCAGGTGGGTGGCAAAGCTGTGCCTAAGCACATGGGGACTGCGCTTTTCCGAGGGGGAGACCCGGGTAATGGCATCCCGGACCAAGCGATACACATACTGGGGGTAAAGGGCAGTTCCTGATTCGAGGATGAAAAGCCGGTGCCGGTGGTCCGGATGACGGGGGGAGACCCGCAGGGCAAGGAATTCTCTGATTCTGTCCAGCTGGACTTCAGATACGGGAATCAGTCTTTCCTTGTTTCCCTTACCCCAAACCCTGATCTGCGTCCGGTCCCAATCCAGGTCTTTAATTTGCAAGCGGACAACCTCTTCGCGACGCAGCCCGGTATCGTAGATCAGGCTCAGGATCAAGAGGTCGAGCCGTTCTTTGTAAGTTTCCGGGCCAGACGGCTCCTGAAGAAGTTGACGGATCTCCTCTTCTTTGAGAAATACCGGCAATTTTTTCGGGGTTTTGACGGAATATATGGACTCTGCGGGGTTGACCTGATCGCCGTTCTCCCTTTGCAGGAAGCGGAAAAAAGCCCTCAGGGAGGCCAGTTTACGGTTTATGCTGGACGGCGCTATCCCTGATTCCCGGAGCTCAACCATCCAAGCACGGATCTCGGAGGAATGGGGCCATTGGGGCCATAAGGCATTGCGCTTTTCGCGACCGATGAAATCAGTGAACTGTTCCAGATCTTTCTGGTAGGCGGCCCGGGTGTGTGGAGAATATTTTTTTTCGAACCGCAGGTAGTGCAAAAACTCACGAATACCATTATCCCACATAAAAAAGCGACTGTTACTGTAAATATAATCATTTACAGCACCAGTCGCTTCCCGGAAATGTTAAATAAAGGCGAAGAATTAATCCTCGAACTTACCCGATAAAAGCTGCTGCTTGTATATGGCCTTCAGCTTCTGGGTTCTCCGCTTAATGGAAGGCTTTGTATAAGCCTGGCGTTGTCTGAGTTGATTGAGAATCCGCGCTTTCTCGAATTTCTTCTTGTATTTTTTCAGCGCTTTGTCGATGTTTTCACAATCTTTGGAGTCGATGATCAGCATAATAGTTAATACCCCCTTTTTGTTCAGATTTGGGTGGGCAAAGATAAGGCAAATCGGTAAATTGCACAAATATTTTCAAGTTTAACCATGATTCCCATCCGGCCTTCGGATTGGGAAGGATAAGGAATAATGAATAGAATCTATGTCTTGATTGCCTGGCTGTTTGCGGGCTTGCTCTGGGTTTCCTGTCAGAAATCGCCAGCAGGGATGGGAGATCCTGATGATCCCCGACTGCAGCGACCTTACTGCAATGACCCAGAGGCCGTGAATTACAACTGGGATTTTCCGGGGGTGCCTGACAATTCCCTTTGCTATTATCCCACTGAAGTCTTTGTGGGACGCTATGCCTTTGAAGACACCCAGTACTATTCTTCTGACTATGTTCCCAAAGGAGTGGAATCGTATACCCTGGAGTTGGAAGCCATAGACCGGACCCGGATGGTGCTCAAAGGATTCTGTGCCGATGACCAGGGGTTTGCCCTGAAGGCAGGGAGATTTTTTCGGGCCAGCCTGGATTCCCTGGTCCTGGATTCCCTAACCATAGGCGGACAGTTTTTTTGTCAGAGCCTGGATACGCTAAGCGGATATGTCCAATATCTGGGGGGAGATCCGGCAGGAATTCAGATTCGGTTCCGGCAGGGAACCGACACCAATGTGGTCTTTCATACGGGAACGGCCTATCGGCTGCCCTGAGCGGAGGCGTTTAGCCCGGTTTTCTGTTAATCTTGAATAAGGGGATTATGTTTACAGGAATTATTGAAGAACAAGGGAGGCTGATCTCCGTGGAGCCCCGGGGCTCCAATCTGGATTTATGGATAGAGGCCGCTATGGCTCCGGAACTGAGGCCGGATCAGTCGGTGGCCCATGACGGTATTTGCTTGACCGTGGTCGAGGTAAATGGACTGACCTACCGGGTGAGCCTGGTGGAGCAGACCCTGAATCAGACCACTGCCCGGGGATGGCAGCCAGGTTATATGCTGAACCTGGAGAGAGCTCTTCGCCTCGGGGATCGCCTGGATGGGCACTGGGTTCAGGGACATGTGGACGGGACAGCCCGCTGCCTGGACCGATGGGATCGTCGGGGCAGTCATGAATATCGTTTTGAAGTGGATCCAGCCTTTGCCCCCCTGATTATCGAGAAGGGCTCGGTTTGCCTTTCTGGGGTCAGCCTGACCGCCCATGATCTAGAGGCAAATCAGTTCTCGGTGTCCCTTATTCCCTATACCTATGCCCATACCAACCTTCGGCATGTGGATCCCGGTGGGGAGGTCAATATTGAGCTGGATATTATTGGCAAATACTTGACCAGGGCCAGGGCCTGGTTTGAGGGGGGCGGCGTGGACAACTTACAGAATTCCCCCGGAACGGATCAAAAGGCCCGATGGCCCTTTTAGGGGAAAAATCTGCACTATGCGTATCGCTTTTGATGCCAAAAGAGCTTTTTCGAACAGCACGGGATTAGGCCAATACAGCCGGAACCTGATCGAGGGAATGGGGTATTATTATCCCCATAATCAGTACTTTCTGTTTGCCGGCAATCCCCGTGCCGACCGCTTCCCGCCCCCGATCAAGGGGATGGTTACCGTCCGCCCTACCGGGGCTTGGTCCCGATTCCCTTCACTTTGGAGGTCCTGGGCCTGCCGCCGGGATATCCGGACCCGCCAGATAAATCTGTTTCATGGACTGAGCCATGAATTGCCGCGGGGACTTCCCTCCAAAGGCCTGGCCAAGATCGTGACCATGCATGATCTGATCTATGAGCGGTATCCGGAACAATATGCCTGGGTAGATAGGAAAATCTATAGGGCTAAGGGCAAGCATGCCTGCCGGGTGGCGGACCGGGTGGTGGCCATCAGCCAGGCCACAGCCCGGGACCTGATGGAGATCTATGGAGTGCCTCAGGAAAAGATTCGCATTTGTTACCAGTCCTGTTCTCCCCGTTATGCCCTTAAGGCCAAAAAGGAAGACATAGAGGCAATGAAAGCCCGTTATGCTCTTCCCCGGGATTACTTTCTTTATGTGGGGTCGCTGATTCCCCGAAAGAATCTATTGGGGATCCTGGAAGCCATGGCCGATATTCCGGTGCGGCAAAGGGTCCCCCTGGTGGTGGTGGGGCGGGGATCGCGTGCTTATGAAGCCAGGGTTCGAAAGACGGTTTCGGAACATAACATGGAATCCCAGGTGATTTTCATGAAGGACAAGAACGCCGCCGGGCGGGACCCGGATTCGCTGGCCGAAGACTTGCCTTTGCTCTATCAGGGGGCCCGGGCCCTGATCTATCCTTCTTTTTATGAAGGATTTGGCATTCCGGTGCTGGAGGCCATGACTTCTGGAACACCGGTTATCAGTTCTTATTCCTCCTGTTTGATGGAAACCGGGGGCGAGGCGCCTCTTTATGTGGATCCGGCCGACCCGGGGTCCATAAGGGAGGCTATGGTAATCATGGCCGATGATTCCGGGAACAGGAGAGAGGATATGGTGGCCAAAGGATATATCCAGGCGGCTAGATTCAGTCTGGAATCCTGTACCCGTCCCTTGATGAGGGTTTATGAGGAAGTACTCTGAGCCGAGATATGCCTATCCAGGCAAAGAGAGATCAGTTTCGGGGAGACTGCACGGTTTAAGGGCTACAATGGCTATCTTTGCCAAAATTTATCTCCCTGCCCGGGCCTGGATCCCATAAAATTCTCCCGGGACCAACATTGACCTATGGCCATTCTTTTATTCTTTCTGGGACACCATTATCTTTCCCTTTTCTTTCAGACCTTTTTTCAGCATCGCTATGCAGCTCATGCGGCATTCAAGATGAGCAAGGGATGGGAGCGGGTATTTTATGTACTGACGTATATCGCCCAGGGATCATCCTATCTCAGCCCCCGGGCTTATGGAATCATGCATAGGGTGCATCATGCCTATGCCGACACCGAAAAGGATCCCCATTCCCCTTCCTATTCCAAAGGAGTATGGGATATGATGATCAAGACCTGGAAGATTTATGCGGGCATATATGAGGGGAGCTATCCCGTGGAGGATCGATTCAAGAAAAACGTACCGGACTGGAAGCTTATGGACCGGATCGGACATTCCTGGGCCTCCCGCGTGTTTTGGGTGTTGTTTTATTTTGCCTTCTATTATGTTTATGCTCCCAGCCCCTGGTTCTACTTGCTGGTGCCCATACATGTGTTCATCAGTCCTATCCACGGAGCAGTGATTAATTGGTATGCCCATCGCTACGGGTACAGGAACTTCAAGGTGAGGAATACTTCCGAAAATCTCTTTCATATCGATATTCTCATGCTGGGCGAGGCATACCACAATAATCATCACAAATTTGCCTCCCGGGTAAACTTCGGTTATCGCTGGCACGAGATTGATCCTGTATATCCGGTGATTCTCCTGTTGAGCAAGCTGGGCGTGATCCGGCTAAACAAAAATGCGGCCCGGGATACCGATACCATGTACAGGGAAGCGGAACAGGCCGGGGTCAAGGAAAAGGAAGAGCTGGTGGAAATGATTTCCTAAGTCGGAGATTATCGGATTGGGAATGGGAAGTCCAGCCCGGATAATCCCGGACATACGGTCTGGACATTCCCATGGCATGTGGACTGGGAGTTGCGCCTCTGCGTTAGGGGAACTAATCCTGGGAACAATAGCCGGATTACAGGAGGGGCGAGGAGAATAATTCCCACTGTCCCCAGGGGAGAAGAGGTCATCGGAGAGGAGGCGAGAAAGAGACAAAGCGGACTAAGCCTGACTTTTCTCCCGGGTAGGGAATTTAAGGCAGAAACGGAGCCTGGAGGCCGGAGTCCGGATCATCGGCACAGGATACCCCTTTTGGGCAAAGGGGGGAATTCAGGGAAGGGGGAACGGACGAATTCTCAGTAGGGCAATTTATGCCTGGTTCGGTCGAACGCACCAAAACATTCTTCTTTGAGGCAGTTGCCAATGGGCAGGATAATGAGGTCTCCCCTGGGGTCGATTTCCGATCTTTCCACGATATATTCAATGACATGGACTCCATTGTACACGTCGACCCAGCCAATGTGTTTGTCTTTGTCTCCTCCCAGGAATAGCTTACTGCGGCTTTCCGGATGGTTGATGTTTTCCACTAGTACTTCCACAATCAAAAGGGTTTTATCCTTTTCGAAGTTACATATACTGTCCAGAGGAAAAAAAAATCCCATGTCGATTTTTGTATATTTTATGGGTTTATGCTTGAGGGCCTAATAACCTGATATTTACAAATAGGAAGCCGGCTGGTATTTATTCATGGGCCCGTCCGGATTCCGGGACAGGGGGGGGGGCTGCACCATCCCGAAAAAATGGATTTGCCTGCCTTTAATCAAAGGACTGATTATGGGCAGCGGCCAGCTCGAGAATCTTTTCGTATTCCCGGGGGCTGAGGTCCTGGAAGAAGTAGTGTACAGGATTCAGCTTGACCCCGTTTCGGATGACCTCGTAATGACAGTGGGGCCCGGTACTCTTTCCCGTGTTTCCCACCCAGCCGATCACTTCGCCCCGGCGCACTTTCTGGTTTTTCCTGACTTTTATTTTCACCAGATGGGCCATTAAGGTCTGATAGCCGTAACCATGATCGATGATTACATGATTCCCGTATCCTCCGTGATCCATACCCGCTTCTACCACCCGGCCATTGCCTGTGGCATAAATTGGGGTGCCCGTGGGAGCGGCGAAATCGAGGCCGGTATGCATTTTGGGCGTTTTGTATATGGGATCGATCCGGTAGCCGAATCCCGACACCAGGCCTTTGAGATTTTTATTGGCCACCGGTTGTATGGCCGGTATGGCCATGAGCATTTCTTCTTTCGACTTCACCAGCAAATCCAGGGTGTCCAGCGATTTTTCCTGGATCCGCATACGTTGTTCCAGGGCTTCTATTTTTTGACGGATTTCCTTAACCAGCTGGTCTGCGGTTTTGTAGGTAAAGGGTTTATCCCAGTCCAGGGAGGGGGTCTCCCCGCTCCGGACTTCCTCGGGAATGGGGGCGGATTCGAATATGGTTCGGTACACCTGGTTGTCCCTATCTTCCAGGGCTTTGAGGCGAATATGCTGGTTGGCCAGGTGATTGTGGATGAAAGCATAGGTTTCCTTGAGCTGATCCAGCTCCGCCATCAGGCTTTTTTCCTTGGGGGATCCCAAGAACTCAAAGGCCAGAGCTACGATGATGCCGGAGGAAACAATAATGGCACTCATCAGTCCGAGGCCGCGAAGAAACAGAATTTTCCATCCCAGCCTTACCCTTTCAAACCGATTGGTTTCGGCATTATAGTAATATTTTCTTTGCTTGGCCAAGGGGGCAAAAATAGGAATTGTTCCTTTAGGGACTAATCACTTTTGATTTCCTTTAACCTGGGGACATAGCCTCGAATGCCGGGTGGTTTTGCTATATTTGCCCTCCGACCAAAGGCAGTTTATTCCCGAATTCATGCGCAGTATATATATCAGGGAGATCAATTCCTTTTTCAGTTCCATAGTGGGCTACCTCACCTTGCTGATTTTTCTGGTATCCTCGGGACTGTTTATTTGGGTGATCCCGGATTCCAGCATATTGGAATACGGTTTTGCCTCCCTGTCGCCGTTTTTTCAGTTAGCCCCTTGGTTTCTTCTGCTCCTGATTCCCGCCATCACTATGCGCTCTTTTCCCGATGAGTTTCGTAGCGGCACCATGGAATGGCTTTCCACCAAGCCCCTGTCCATGATGGATATCATCTGGGGCAAATACCTGGCATCGTTCACC
Source organism: uncultured Chitinophagaceae bacterium (assembly GCA_964412885.1). Lineage (GTDB taxonomy): Bacteria > Bacteroidota > Bacteroidia > Chitinophagales > Chitinophagaceae > CAYPQN01. The sequence continues at coordinate 43,227 of CAYPQN010000006.1, forward strand.
CTTTCCGTTCTGGCCCTTTTGCCCACCTTGGTCTATGTGGTGACCCTGTACAGTCTTTCTCTTATTGAAGGGGACTTGGATTACGGAGCGATTATGGGATCTTATATCGGCCTGATGGCGCTGATTGGGGGGTTTACCGCCATAGGTACATTTTGTTCCTCGCTGACCCATAACCAAATTGTGGGTTTTCTTTTGTCTTTATTCGGATGTTATTTGCTCTATGGCGGAGTGGCGGCCTTGGCCTCCATTCCCTCTTTTGCTGGGGCCGTGGAATATTATCTCGGCATGCTGGGCATGTCCTTTCATTATCAGTCCATGAGCCGGGGCTATGTAGACAGTCGGGACTTGATCTATTTTTTATCCGTGATTTTTCTGTTTGTTAGTCTGACCCGAACCAGTCTGGAGAATCGTCACCGGGACAAGGCAAAGCGCTAATAGGATTTCCATGGCATCAACTAAGCAGGATTTGAAAAACAGAGATTGGGGTGGGGCCAGGATTCGCTTTGTCCTGGGACTGGCTATTCTGCTCGGTATCAACGTGCTGGCTACGCGGTTTCACTGGGGCATTGACCTGACCCGGGAGAAGCGGTTCACCATTACCGGGCCCACCCGGAATCTGCTGAGCAACCTGGAGGATGCCGTCGTGGTGGAAGTCTATCTGAAGGGGAGTTTCCCGGCCGGGTTCCAGCGACTGTCCGAGGCCACCCGGGAGACCCTGGAAACCTTTCGTTCCTATGCGGGCGCCCAGCTGAGTTATCGGTTTATCGATCCTTTCCAGGAAAAAGGAGAGGAAGATAGGCAGCGCATGGTCGAGTACTTGAGCGAAAAGGGGATCCATCCGGTGAATCTCCAGGTGCAGGGGGATGAGGAAGGCTATTCGGAAAAGCTGATTTTCCCCTACGCCTTGGTGCGTTATCAGGGAAAAGAGATCGCGGTGCGTCTGCTGGAGAGGAAGCCGGGGCTCACGGCTTTGCAGCAGCTGCATTATGCGGAATCACTTTTGGAATACAAGCTGGCCCGGGCTGTCCGCCACCTTCAATTTCCTGCCAAGCCGGAGATTGCCTATATAGTCGGCCATGGAGAGGCCTTGGGAGTGCATACTCATGACCTGCTTTCCACCCTGGAGACCCAGTATAAGGTGGATACTTTTGATTTGCCAGGAAGCCTATATATCCCCAGTTACTATAAGGCGATCATCATCAACGGACCCAGCCAACCCTTTGACGAGAAGGACAAGTTCAAAATTGATCAGTATATCATGAGGGGGGGGAAGGTGCTCTGGGCTTTGGAAGCCCTGGAGGCCAGCATGGACAGCCTGGTGAACTCCCCTCAGTTCATCGCCATGCCCCGGGAACTGAATCTGGATGATCAGCTTTTCCGCTACGGGATTCGAATCAATGCCTCCCTGGTGGAGGATATGCAATGCCTTCCCATTCCGGTTACGGTGGGTATGATCGGCAACCGTCCCGATATTCAGCTGAGGAATTGGTTGTATTTTCCGGTAATCACTCCCCGGGGCGATCACCCCATAGTAAAGAATATGGGGGCGGTGACGGGCATGTTCATGTCGCCCATGGATACGGTCAAGGCCCCAGGAATCGAAAAAACGATTTTGCTCCAGTCGTCAAAATATTCCCGCCTGGCGCCGGCACCTGCCCGGGTTAGCTTAAGTATGCTCAAATATCCGGTCCGGGAAGATTTGTTCCGCCAGCCGGACAACCCGGTGGCCGTTCTGTTGGAAGGCCGCTTCTCTTCCATTTTTCTGAACCGACTGAGCGGCGATTTTCTGCGGACCCTTAAAGACTCGCTGAACATGCCCTTCAAGCATATGGCGGACAGCGCCACCAGCATGATTGTGATTTCGGATGCCGATATGCTGCTCAATGATTTCAGCCAGTCCAAGGGCATTATGGAAATGGGTTATTGGGACTATACCCGGGAGTGGTTTTCCAACAAAGCCTTTGTCCTGAACTGTCTGGAATACCTGACAGATGACAGCGGACTGTTGATTGCCCGTTCCAAAGAGAACCGGCTGAGGCTTCTGGACGGAGCCCGGGTAAAAGCGGAAAAAAACCGGTGGCAATGGATAAATCTTGGAGTGCCAGTGGCTATTGTCCTGGTTTTTGCTTCGGTCTACCTGTTTTTCCGGCAGAGAAAGTACGGACATAATTCCCGGAATCGGAGCTCCCAAAGAAATAAAGATGATGAATAGGACGCTGATATATCTGTTGTTGCTCATCTGCGTGGGTGCCGCTGTCTACTTTCTGGTGCTCTCCCCCCGAAGCGGCACCCTTGGCGATAGTTCGGCATTTACCATTCGGGACAGCGCGGATGTGGGAAAGATTTTTATGGCCGACAAGCTAGGGAACCAGATCCTTCTGGAACGGGAGAAAGGCGGTCCATGGATCCTGAATGGACGCTATAAGCCCATCGATTACAATGTGGAAATGCTGTTGACCACGCTGACCAAGCAAACGGTCCGCTATCCGGTGCCCAAGGCCTCCCATAACCGGGTGATCAAATCCTTGGCAGCCCATGCCGTAAAAGTGGAGGTCTACCGGCACTCGGGCAGAAAGTGGAAGACCTTTTATGTGGGCGGGCAGTCCGGGAACTCTGACGGAAGCTACATGATCCTGGAAGGAGATGATCAACCTTATGTGGTGGGGATTATGGGGGTTATCGGCTATTTGGCTCCCCGGTATTCCACCCAGTGGGTGGACTGGAGGGACCGGCCGGTGTTCCGCTTTGCCCCGGAGGAGATGAAATCGGTTTCCATTCGCTATGAGGAAACACCCCAGCATGATTTCTCTGTCACCCGCAGGGAGGATGGGGATTGGCAATGGCATTCTCCTGCCGCAGGCCTGTCGCCATCCGTGAAGCAGGATCGGGTCAGGGATTATATGGGTTTTTTCCGGGAGCTGAACCACGAAGGATTTTTGGCCGATCTGCCCTATATGGATTCGGTGCTGGGTGTAGTACCCAAATACTGCACGGTGGAACTGGTCGATAATTCCGGGGATACCAGCAGTCTGGATGTCTATTGGATGCCCCTGGACCAAAGAAGCAAGAATCTGGACTATCAGGATGAAGAAGTCAAGGACGGCTATGATGCGGACCGATTCTATGGAGTATTGCGTCCTGCCATGGATACGGTGATCATTCAGCAGTTCGTTTTCGGAAAAGTGTTCCGAAAGGCTTTTGAATTTTTGGAGGAGGAATCGTCTTCCCCAGTTGGGTCCAGACCGGAATTTCACCCCGACACGCTGACCCATCCGCAATGGTAAACCGATCGGGGCGAATCAATGATTGGGATAATATATGGAAAGCCTAAAACGATCGCCAGGAAAGTCTCCCGCGCCACAAAGACCCAACCTGGCACAATTAGCGGAACAGTCCGGAACCCGGCTATGGCAGCAGGGGGAGCCGGAGCCCATTCTGCATCTGGAGGTGGACAGCCGCCGCATCCTTCAAGGAGGAAACACCTTGTTCATTGCGCTGAAGTCCCCTCGCCGGGATGGAATGGATTATCTGCCCCAGGCCTATGAAAAAGGGGTGAGAAACTTTCTGGTATCCCGGCCGCCAAATGCCGAGGACTGCCGCGGGGCCAATGTTTGGGTATGCGATGATCCCTTGGCCACATTGCAGAAAGTGGTCAGCCAGTGGAGAAAGCAATTCACCATACCCGTGGTGGGCATTACCGGAAGCAACGGAAAAACCGTGGTCAAGGAGTGGCTGTTTCAGCTTTTGGGGGAGCGAAGGCGTCTGTTCCGCAGCCCCAAGAGTTATAATTCCCAGATTGGGGTACCTCTATCCGTTTGGATGTTGGAACCCGAACATGAAATGGCTCTGTTTGAGGCGGGGATATCCCAGACCGGGGAAATGGATTTGCTGGAGAAAATGATTGCCCCAACAATGGGCATTTTCACCAATATCTCCGAGGCCCACAGCGAGGGCTTTATGAACAACCGCCAGAAGATCAACGAAAAGCTTCAGTTATTCAAGCAGATCCGGCAGCTGATCTATTGTAAGGATTATCCCGAACTCAACGAGCAGATTGTGCAATTCAGCCATAACCTGGGGCGGGCGCCAGGGGAAACCTTGGAGCTTTTTACCTGGTCCCAGAAAACCGAGGCTAATCTGAGAATCACTCAGGTTAGACCTGGGGGCATTGGAACCCGGATTGAAGGAATTTATGAAGAGAGGGCCCTGGCCATTGAAATACCCTTTTTGGACTCTGCCTCCGTGGAGAATGCCATCCACTGCTGGGCTTTTATGCTGATGATCGGAGAAGATCCAGATCGGATTGCGGCCTCCATGGCCAGGCTAACTGCCGTATCCATGCGGCTGGAAATGAGAAGAGGAATTCAGGATTCGACCTTGATCAACGACAGTTACAATTCTGATTTAACCTCTCTGCGTATTGCCCTGGATCTGCTGGTCCAGCAGACACAGCATGATCGCTTTACTCTCATACTTTCCGACATGCTTCAGATTGCCCGATCGGACCGGGAACTTTATGAGGAAGTGGCCAGGCAGATTGCCCAAACCGGGGTTCATCGCCTGATCGGAATAGGCCCGGCCCTGGTTCGGCATAAGGACCTTTTTCAGAGGCTGGAAGGGCTGGAGACCCAGTTCTTTGAATCCACGGAGGATTTCCTCAGGCATGTGCACCTGATTCGCTTTGAAAAGGAAGCCATTCTGATTAAAGGGGCCCGAAACTTCCAGTTTGAAAAGATCGAATTGGTTTTGGAGCAAAAGATTCACCAAACCGTACTTTCCGTGAATCTATCTGCTCTGAGTCATAATATTCGGGTATTCCAGTCCCAGTTGGCCCCCCGGACCAGGATCATGGCTATGGTCAAAGCTTTTTCTTATGGTAGCGGCAGCTATGAGATTGCCCAATGCCTGGAACAGGCTGGAGTGCATTACCTAGCCGTTGCCTACACGGAGGAAGGCATTGCCCTGAGAAGGGGAGGGATCCGCCTTCCCATCATGGTCATGAGCGCCGACGGACTTTCCTATGACCGCATGATTGCCTGGAACCTGGAACCGGAGCTCTATTCCTTTTCTTCCCTGGATCAGTTTTTGGCTATGGCCAAGAACCTCAACGTGGAGTCCTTTCCCGTGCATATCAAGCTGGATACCGGTATGCATAGGCTGGGGTTCGAGGAATCCGATATTCCCGGATTGTTGGAAAGACTGAACGCCCGTCCGGAAATCAGAGTGGCCAGCCTGTTCACTCATTTGGCGGCCAGTGAAGACCCCCGCTCCGATCCGTTTACGGACCAGCAGGCCCGCTTATTTGATCAGATGCGTAAGGCCCTGATCTCGGGGCTGGGATATCAGCCCTTGTGCCATATGGCGAATTCGGCGGCCATTGGCCGCCACCGGAACCTGCATTACGATATGGTGCGCCTGGGTTTGGGACTGTACGGCATCGGGGAGTCCCCCCATCCCCGAAAGCGCCTTCTTCCCATCGCCACTCTAAGGACGACCATCGCCCAGATCAAGTGCCTGAAATCCGGAGAGACCGTGGGTTATGGACGTCGCGGCAGGCTGGACAGGGATTCCCGGATAGGGGTAATCAGTATAGGGTATGCCGATGGCTTTCCCCAATCCCTGGGCAACGGCCAGGGTCAGGTATGGGTCCGGGGCAAATCAGCTCCTACGGTGGGGGAAATTTGCATGGACATGTGTATGGTAGATCTTACGGATGCCGGCCCGGTCGAAGAAGGAGAAGAAGTGATTCTCTTCGGACCGGAATATCCCCTGACCCGACTGGCGAAGCAAGCAGGACTAATCCCCTATGAGCTGATGACGGGAATTTCCCCCCGGGTAAAAAGAATATATATTACCGAATGATTCTAGGCTCTTTGTCGGGTTCCTCAAAACCGGGGTAGCCCGAATTTCCCTATTGTCGCCTGGGAAAAAAATATCCCTCCCTGGAACCAGGGAGGGATATTTTCCATGGACAATCTATTTGAATCAACGATTGAGGGTCACCCGGGTGGTATGGGTGGCGCCATGGAATTCATTGACTGTAAGCAAATAGGTGCCATTAGCCAGGGAGCTGATATCAATAGTTTGGCGGGAGGCATTTTCCACCGAGAATCTCATCAGTTCCTGACCCACCAGGGATGAAACGATGATCTCGGCATCCAGATTCTGTCCCCAGCGAAGCTCCAGTTTTCCTGTCGTGGGGTTGGGATAGACCTGCATCTCGGACAGATTGATTTGCTGAATGTCCAAAAGAGTGATTCTCAGTCGGTTGGATTCCTGGGAAAGACAACCGTTGTTGTCGGTTTTGGCCCAGTAGGTTCCCAGTTCTCCGGGGTGGTATTCCCCTATGGTGGGGCCGGTCAGTTGGCCACCGGGTCCGAACCAAAGATAAGTCCCTGGCTTGTCCGTATACAAGGTGTTGCCAATCAGAGATATGGTCGGAGGATCCGGGGTCTGCATTCTCACCATCAGAATGGACGAAGTGACCACCGTATCGGGGAGATAGCATTCCCCGTCCGTGCTGTGCACCAGGGCATGGACCACGTCGCCGTTCAGCAAGGTGCTCAGTTCGAACTCCATACCTTGAAATACGGGCCCGAATCCATTGACATACCAGTATACCTCGGGGTCCACGCCGAAGTCCACGGGGAAAGCAGCAAACTTAATCAGGGAATCGAGGCAGCCCGGATTATCCCCGGCCACCACTTGAATCGACGCGCTGGGGTTATGGCTGGGCTGGGTAGTCACCACCAGGGGCAAAGAGGTATCCGAGGGTATCTGCACACAGGGGTGGTTGGAATGAATAATCACTTGAATCTCATCATTGTTGACCAATGTGGAGCTGGTGAAAATCGGTCCATTGGCTCCAGGTACCGGTACCTGGTTCACCATCCATTGGTAGAAGGGGCTGGTGCCTCCATTCACGGGAACTGCTTCGAAGCTGGCCGGAAGTCCTGCGCATAGCGGGGTCTGACCGGCGATCTGATGAATGCTTACCTCCACATTCTGGAAGGATTCATTATACTCTATGGTGGCCGAGGAAACCGTCGGGATCAGCGCACAGGCGGAGCTGGAGGTCATCTCCACATGAACCTGGTCGCCCTGATTCAGGCTGGTGGTCAGGCTGGGGCCTGTACCGGCCGTGATTCCGTTCACCTTCCACTCATAGCTGGGACTGCTGCCGGCGACAGTCTGGTTCACTACTTCAAATCGCAGCGACTGCCCGGGACAACCGGGATTGGTTCCCTGGGTGATGGCTATATCCACCGTGGGCATTTTCTGTTCGTGAGTTACCGTAATGGTGTTCGAGGTCGCTGAATTGGGCAGGGCGCAGGGTGCCGGGGCCATGGAAGTCATGACCACCCGATAATTATCGCCTTGGAGGTGACCTGCGATTTTCAATTCATCTCCCATGTTCAGTCCCAGGGAGACTCCGTTCTTTATCCATTCGTAGGGAGGGTTGGCGGAGCCGGGGTTGACATTGGAAATTACCCCCAGGATGAGGGTGTCGTCGGCGCAACCTGGGTTGGACCCTCCGATCACCCCTATGGTGACGGCCGGAGGAATAGTCAAGGGACGTTGCATCACCAAAGTATCCGTAAAGGTGGTATCCATTCCGCAAAGTCCGGGATAGACCACTTTGGCCCATACGGTATCCTTATCCGTCCAATAGTTATTGGTCCAGAAGGAATCCGTGGGCTGACATTCGGGGAGCATGCAGGTGTCCACATCCCCGGTGGTGGTTTTTCTATACCATTCGTAGGCCACAGGGGTGACGGAGCCATTCTGGGATATGGTCACGGTATTGGAACTTCCCAGGCAGGAAGGGTTACCCTGCAGCGGCGTATTCAGGGTGAAAAGCCCGCTGGGGGAGACCGTTCCTCCGCTGCCCGGACCCCGGATGATGACTTCGTAATCTTCTGCCTGGCCATAGGGCCCATTATGGCAGGGACCGGGAACCGTGGCGGAACCGGAATTCGTGATTACCCGAAGGCGGATCGGGGAGCAAAGGGTGACCCCGGTGGTCGGAACGGTAAAAGAATAGGTTCCGATCAGGTTGTCCTGGGAATAAGGAGTACCCGGAGCGAAGATCTCTTCCATAAGGGAGAAAGATCCGTTATTGTCGTAATCGAGGTAAGCCCGCACATATTCGGGGGTGCTGCCCACCCGAACCATAAAATGATAGGTTTCGCCGGCGACAAGCTCCAGTCGGTGCGAGCAGGTCCGGTCAAAGTATTGAACCCCATCGGCAGCCCAGCTTCCGGATTGGGCATTGAAGATCAGGGTATCTCCGCTGGCTCCGGGCTTAACTACCCTTACCGCCCTGGGTCCCAGACTGGAAGGGCTGGAGGACGGAGTCGAGGGGGTACAGGCCGAAGCCATGGAGGAAGGACTGATCGGCGTGGAACCCAGCGAGGAGATCAGCGAAGAGCGCACTCCGTAGAAGTCTGTTAAGGCTCCCCATACTCTGGTGCGCTGATCCGGAGTGAACCGATCCTTGCAATTGGAATAATCCATGAAATTGTGCTGAGTGAAGGCATAATCCAGCAAGGGGTCACAGTTGTTAATGGTGGGGCAGGTGAACAGGGTGCGGATAATCGGTTTTGTATCCGCGCACATATCCCCGGCAGTAGGCGCCGTGGGAGGACAACTGTACCCTGGGGGGTTCAGATCGTCTCCCTCAAAAACATGGAAAAGGGAGAAGGCGTGACCTAGCTCATGGGTAATCACGGAATTGCCGGGTCCGACCTGGGAGGCCAGGATCACGGTGCCGTCCACCGGGCTGAGGCCGGGGAAGGGGAAGTAGGCATATCCTGCCGTAAAGGGCACGCCGGGGGTCAGTCCGTCGGCTCCGTCAATCTTATTGACTATCCAGATATTGTAATACTCGGTGCTGGGCCAATAACTCAGAGCCTTCAGGGTGGCGTCCGGCACCCCGCCGGTGCCCACCCCGCCGCTGAGGTAGTTGGGCAGGCCGGAAGCATCCACCCGCAGAATACCGTTGGTGGGCTGGCAGTCCGGCGTCCTTTTGGCCAGCTTGAACTGAATCGGGATGAAGGTCCCCCCGTTGGCTTCGATCAAATGTCCGGCCCATTGAGCTTGGAAGGCATCGCTGAGGTAATCGATCATTTCCTCGATCAGAGAATCCGAGGGGCTATACACGGAAGGCCCGTTGACCACGGCACCCGTATCCATCACATGGACCACCACGGGAATTTCATAAACCAATCTGCCATCCGCATTGACGGTTCTCAGGGGCTGGACCGGCAGCTGGGATAAATTGGGCCGGACAGTCAGGCGATTGTTGAACTGGTTCACCAGGAGGGCATAGGCCGGATCGGACTGCATCCTCTGCCTATGTTTCTGATCAAACCCGCATTCCTGGGCGTAAGTCAGGGCATGAAGGAGTAAAACGGCCAGTAGCGATAGGGTAAATCTTTTCATTTTCCTTTACAAATTTATTGCTCATTGGTTCGGCAAGGTAAAAATAACACATTCATTAAGAAAACTCTAAAAATTTGGCAAAGGAATATTAATGGACTAAAGTTTAGCCAGATCGTCCTTTTTTTTAATTAAATCCTATATTTGCGCTCTTCTTTGGGGAATAGATTCCGGAGATGTAAATGGTAGTTTAATCTGTAATAACTTATGCAGCTAAAAGGACTGGTAAAATTTTTTACCGTTGCGTTGATTCTGATTTCGCTCTATCAGCTTTCCTTTACATTCGTCGCCCATAATGTGGAGAAGAAGGCCCGATTCCAGGCAGAGCAGTTGGCTAAAGCGGAAGATCCGCAGGCCGAAGGTAAGGCCCTGGAAAGATTGGTGGACAAGCATTTCCAGAAAATCACCGACAGCCTGAACGGCGAAGTGGTCATGGATGTCCCCTTGCTGCGGAAATATACCTTTCTGGAAGTAAAAGAACAGGAGCTTAATCTGGGCCTTGACCTTCAGGGAGGGATGAATGTGACTCTGGAAGTCAGCCTGGATGATCTGATCCGCTCCATGTCGAACAATCCCAACGACCCCACGCTGAACTCCGCCATTGCCCGGGCCAACCGCGATAAAGAGAACAGCCAGGAAAATTTTGTGGTGCTTTTCGGTCGGGCTTTTGAGCAGGAGAATCCGGGAGCCAGCCTGGCTTACCTGTTCACCAAGCCTTCCCAGGAAACCATTACCCTGAACACGTCGAATGCCCAGGTGCTGGAGATCATTGGCAAAGAAGCCAAAGGGGCCATACAGAGGACATATAATGTCCTGCTCACCCGGATTGACAAATTCGGTGTGGCCCAGCCATCGGTGAACCTGGACGAGAACAGGGGAATCATCATGGTGGAACTGGCGGGAATGACCGACCCCGAGCGGGTTCGTTCCTATTTGCAGTCTACTGCTAAACTCGAGTTTTACGAAACCTTTGAGAACCAGGAAATCATTGGAGCCCTTCAGGCGGCCAACGATGCCTTGGCTAGGTATTTGTCCGGAATAGAGGATGATAGCCCGGTGGAAACCTCCGAAACCCCGGCCCTGGTTCAGGAGACCGGGGAAGCGCCGGCCTCCTCGGCCCTCGATGCCGATACGGCCTCGCTTTCCCAGCTTTTGGGCACCAGTCCAGGTACCGACAGCGCGGGCCAGTCCCTCGAAGCCCAGATGAAGGAAAATCCCCTTTTTGCCATATGGTATCCCAATATCACGGCGGAAGGACAGGTAAGTCAGAGCCCGGTAGTGGGTATGATTCTGAAAAAAGACACAGCGAAACTGAATGAATACCTGGCCCTGGATGTGGTCAAGTCCAAGTTCCCCAATAACGTGAAATTCGTTTACGGAGCGGAGAACAAGAAAGATGCCCGCAACCCCAATGCCCCGCTCTATATTTATGCCCTGAAACTGGCTCCAGGAGTCGGAGGGGCCAAGTTGGAGGGCGATAGGGTAACCGATGCCCGCATGGACTATAACCCCATGACCGGCAAGCCTGAAGTAAGCATGTCCATGGATGCCTCCGGTGCCCGGATATGGAAGAAGATGACTGGAGACAACGTAGGGAAATTTGTGGCGGTGGTTCTGGACGACAAGGTCTATTCCGCTCCATTGGTCAATGGAGAGATTGCCGGCGGGAATACCGCCATCAGTGGGAATTTCACTGTAGAAGAAGCCACGGACCTGGCCAATATCCTCAAATCCGGTAAGCTTCCCGCTCCTGCCCGAATTGTTCAGGAGCAGGTGGTGGGACCCACCCTGGGAGCCGAATCCATCGAGGCAGGATTCACGGCCATCATCCTGTCTTTTGTCGCCATTTTCCTGCTCATGCTGGTGTATTACCATACCAGCGGATGGGTGGCCAACATATCCCTTATCCTGAATCTGCTGTTCACCGTCGGAGTACTTTCGGCCCTGCATGCCTCCCTGACTATGCCCGGAATAGCCGGTCTGGTATTGGGTATTGGTATGGCCGTGGATGCACACGTGCTCATATTCGAGCGGATCAAGGAGGAGCTGACCCGGGGTAAAACCCATGAGCAGGCTTTAGTGGATGGGTACAGGCGCTCCTTGCCTCCGGTGCTGGATGGACACCTGACTCAACTGATTACGGCATTTATCCTGTTTTACTTCGGATTGGGACCCGTTTTGGGCTTTGCCACCACGCAAATCCTGAGCATAAGCATATCCATGTTCTGTGGAATCCTGGTTTCCCGGCTGATCAAGGAGATCTACATGGGCTGGGGTAAGCAATTCAAATATTTCACTCCCGTTTCCCGCGCTGTATTCAACAAGGCAAACTTCAATTTTATGAAGATGCGCAAAAGCACCTATGTGATTACGGCTGTATTCGCCTTACTGGGTATCAGTGCCTTCTTCCATGGGTTTGATTATGGTGTGGAGTTCACCGGGGGACGAAGCTTTACCGTAGCGTTGAATCAGCCCCATCCCGTGGGAGATGTCCGCGAGCACCTGGAACCCTATTTCGGCGAATATCCCATTGTGAAAACCATTGGATCCGAAAATCAGTTAAACATAACCACTGGATACCTGATTCATGAAACCGGACTGGAAATCGAAGATCAGGTACAAAGGACTTTGTATGAAGGCCTGAGCGAAGGGGGGTTTCTGGCCGAGAATATCGTCTTCGATGAGTTCAAAAGAGAAGTGATTCAGAGCACTCAGACGGTATTGCCCACGATTTCGGATGACCTTATCGAGGGGGCAAAATGGGCTACCATTCTTTCGGTGCTGGCTATATCCGCGTATATTTTCCTTCGGTTCCGCAAATGGCAGTACTCCTTGGGGACCATTTTGTCGCTGATATTTAATGTGCTGGTGACTATAGCCGTATTCTCCTATATGAAGGATTTTGTGCCCTTTGCCCTGGAGATTGATCAGCATTTTATTGCGGCCCTGCTGACCGTGATCGGCTTTTCGATAAATGATACCATCATCGTTTTTGACCGGATAAGAGAATATTTCCGGAAGAAGACCAAAGAACCTAAGCAGGTGTTGATCAACCGGGCCATCAATGACACTCTTCCCCGAACCATTATGACATCACTTACCCTGTTTCTGGTGGTGTTGATTCTCTTCATTGTGGGGGGAGATGTGACCCGCGGTTTTGCCTTCGCCATGCTGGTGGGTATTGTTTCCGGAACCTATTCTTCCATTTTTGTGGCCTCCCCGATTCTGGTGGATCTGGATAAGAAGGACAGGCTCCATCTGGAGGAGGATAAGGAGGCCCGGATTGAAGAGCTGAAGAAGATGGCCTAAGGGCATTGTGCCTAGGCGAGATGGATCAGGAAATCCCGGGATAAAGTCCCGGGATTTCTCATCTTAGTCTATATTTGTTTTCTATGGTGCAGAATTTATTGGAGCATATAGGCCGAATGGCCCTGATGATCCGTGGAGGGTTTACCCGGCCGGAGAATGGCAAGGTCTATTGGAAAGAGCTGGTGGAACAGGCCCATGATATCGGAATCCGCTCTCTGCCCATTGTGCTGGTAATCTCCTTTTTTCTGGGGGCGGTGCTGACCATTCAGACGGCCTATCAACTGGTCTCTCCTTTGGTGCCCAAGCCGGTTATCGCCCAGATCATCCGCGATTCCGCCATACTGGAATTATCGCCTACGGTGGTCTGCATCGTCCTGGCCGGGGTGGTGGGATCCAAGATTGCCTCGGAGCTGGGGAACATGCGGGTCAGTGAACAGATTGATGCTCTGGAAATTATGGGCATCAATACCCGCTCCTACTTGATTTTGCCCAAGATTCTGGCAGCCTCCATCATGATCCCCTCGCTGATTGTCCTGTCCATAGCTACTACCATATGGGGGGGGTATATTGCCGGTATGTTTTCTTCCGTATTGACCGAAGAGCAATTCCGGCAGGGGTTGACCCAGGATTTTCTGCCCTATAATCTATTCTTTGCTTTGACCAAGGCCTTTACTTTTGCTTTGATCATTTCGATCATCCCGGCTTATTTTGGCTATTATGTGCGAGGGGGAGCGCTGGAAATAGGCCGTGCATCGACCACGGCCGTGGTCGTCAGCTGTATTATGATTCTGCTGGCCGATTACCTCCTTTCTGCCCTGCTGCTTTAATGAATCCCTTTTCCCAGAAATGGGAATTATTTCCTCAACTCCCGAGGCCTCGTTGCGGGGATTCAGGCAGGGCGAATTTATATATATTTAAAAGAATTTATATGTAATCGGAGCATGTACAGTCCTGTACAGCTCACCTGCTTCAGTATGGGCACATTGGGAAACCTATCCAGGGCTGGCCAAAGGGGAGATTGCCCGGTTTTTGTTCCATCTTTGAGGAATTTGGTTCTTTTTCGATGAAAAATCTAGCTTTTGAGATCAAGCTCAACGAAGATGGTACCTGGGCTTTTGATCTGGACGGAATCCATCTCATCTTGGATGGGTTTAGAAAATACCGGGGCATGCATTTCATTCAGAATCCGGAGAAAGCCATAGCCTATTTTGTGGTTAGGGGTAATCTTTATGGCCTGAGCAATCGGCTTCATCCCGTGCGTACGGTGGAAGCTTTCTTTGAGATCATGCGCAAGCAGCATTCCTTTTTCCTAAATCAAGGAAAAGACAAAAGTTCAGCCCAGAAAACCGGATAGACCTCAACTTTAGCCTCTGCCCTAACCAAGGTGGGCATAGCGGCGACCCTGCGGATCAGTGGGTGCCCCGGATCCGGCCCATGCGGGCGCGGGGACCGTAAAGGCGATAGGCCTGCACCGTGGATTTGATGTAATGAAAATAGGTGTATTCGTCCATGTCCTTGACCATATCGTAGGAGGGACGGAATAGGCGCATATAGGCTAGGGCGCTATCTCCATGAAGTCCGGTGACGGATGCGATGATCTCTTCGTTGAAAATATAGTCTATGTATTTGTGCTGTTGAAACCAGATGAATTCTTTTTGGAAGGCCCAGATCTGCTGGTTTTGCCGGCTCAGGGCAGAAAAGGGGGAGCGGATTTTTTCGGCAGCACTCATTCGCGGGTATTCTAATTCTTTCTTGTAGAGCGTATAGTATTTTTTGCTGTCAGCGGCATAATGAGGAGCCCGGCCGGCGGCCACCAGATCCAGGGGTTCCGGTTCTTTGTCCATGACCACCTTGAAGAAGGAAGGAAGATTCCCTTGGGGAAGACGAACCCTAATGACTTTGAAGCCCGGTTTTTGGAATTCAATCAACTGTCCCCTGGAGGCGATGATCTTGAATTTACCCTCTTCGTCTGTGAGGCTTACCTCTCCTTCATGAAGGTTCCGAATGGTCACGTCTTCCAAAGGGTCATTTGATTTCAAATCAATAATCTGACCTTGAATGGTTTGCGCTAGAACCCCGGTGGACCAGAGAAGTATGGTGAATAAATTAAAAACAGTAAATGTTCCCCTCATATTCTTTCCTAAAGGTAAGATATACTGTGTTTTGGGCTCCCTCCGGATTTGTTAAAAAAGATACAAGGAGGGGCGTATATTTGCGCTGAATGTACGCGTTCACTCGAAAACTGCTTTTTCTCCTTTCTCCTGAGCAGGCACATCGGTTCGCCATGGGGGTATTGGCCTGGTGCTGCCGACTCTCTGTTTTTCGTTCTCTGATCCGCAAGGCCTATCGCTATCCGGACCCGGATCTGTCCCAGACCATCTGGGGACTCCATTTCCCGAACCCCGTGGGTTTGGCGGCCGGATTTGACAAGGATGCCCGCTATACCGATGTCCTGGACTGCCTGGGCTTTGGGTTTGTGGAGATTGGGACGGTGACCCCCATGCCTCAGCCGGGGAATCCCGCTCCGAGATTGTTCCGGCTCCAGGAGGATCAGGCCTTGATCAACCGGATGGGTTTCAACAATCAGGGAAGCGGGGCGGCGGCGCAGCGCCTGAAGGAGCGTAAACCAGGCCTGCTCATCGGGGGTAATATTGGGAAGAACAAAACCACCCCTAATGACCAGGCTGTCTCCGATTATCTGCGATGCATGGACGACCTCTACGGGCAGGTGGATTATTTTGTGGTTAACCTGAGCAGCCCCAACACGCCCGGATTGCGGGAGCTCCAGGAAAAGGAGCCGCTAAAGCAAATTCTGCGGGCCCTTAGGGATAGAAATCTCCAGGGAGGGAACCCCCGACCCCTGCTATTGAAAATTGCCCCGGATCTCAGTGATTCCCAGCTGGAAGACCTTTTGGTAGTCGTCAAGGAAACCGGCATTGACGGAATCGTGGCTACCAATACCACCATTGACCGTCAGGGACTCCGGACTCCCTCAGAAGAACTGGAGCGAATTGGTCCAGGGGGGCTTAGCGGAAGACCGCTGAAGCCCCGTGCCCTGGAAATCGTTGGCCGGATCCGTCGGGTTACGGAAGGGAAATTGCCCATAATCGCCGTAGGAGGAATTTTTACAGCGGACGATGCCCGAGAGATGATGGAGGCAGGAGCCTGGCTGGTCCAAGTCTACACCGGATTTATCTACCAGGGGCCAGGTATAGCCAGAGAAATCTGCCGGGGTCTGGACCCATCCCTGTTAAAGGCCCGGAAAGGAATCCCCGATATGGCCTGAAGGGGAGTGGATTTTTAGGTCAGAATCAATATCTTTAATCGACGAAGCACGGGCAAAAGGAGCGAATGCTCCAGGTCCCCGGACAGCGGGGCACTCCGGTGTTTTTTTGTCAGGTTTTTTTGATTTCACCAGGATCTTTTTCCAGTTATGCTCAAGAGATTTGGCCTCCATGTATTGATCCTGCTCGTCGCCGTTCCGGTTTGGGCTCAAAACGCCTCGGATGCAGGATATTTTTTTGAACCCAAGATACTGGCCTTGGATCAGCCCATATCTGCCGCCCAGCGATTCAACGACAGCATAGCCAAAATAGCCCAGGGGTATGATTTGATTCTCACGGACCGGGAGACGCCCGGGATGATCAAGCAGATATATAAGACCCAGGAGAATGAGACCCTGCGCCTGGAGTTCCAGTACCGACGCTCGGATTCCGGAGGCAATCCGGTAATCGTCATGCAAAGGATCAATGGAAACCCTCTGATTATTTCCCGGATTTACAACTACCTTTTTGACGCCAATATTGATCCCGGATCGGTGACGGCCCTGGCTACCCCGGGAAAAGATATGTACTTCCAGAATGCCGTCTATCAGTTTATCCTGGAGTCCGATGATTATTCCCCAGGATACTGGTCCATAGTGCTGATTCGCTAAACCTAAATTATTTTTTTCGGGTTTTGCTCTATTGATGCTGAATTCCTGTAATTTTATACCGGGTTTATAGAATGAGTCTATGAGCCGAATTAAAAATGTCAACGATGATTAAACTTTTTGTGGGTAATCTCTCTTACAACACTTCCGGGGAGGACCTTAAGGATCTGTTCAGCCAGTTTGGTGAAGTGATTTCCGCCTCGGTGGTGAAAGACCGGGATTCAGGCAGAAGCCGCGGTTTCGGTTTTGTAGAATTACCCGAACGCGAGCAGGGGGAGGCGGCCATCGCCCAACTCCATGACCAGGAGTTTCAGGGCCGGAACATTACGGTAAACGAGGCCAAGCCCCGGACCGAATCCCGAGGAGGATTTGGAGGAGGCTCGAACAGGCCTCGCAGGGACGAATTCTAATATTTCGATTTCCACCGCTTTACTCAATAGTTTTCCAAAGACCGTTAATCCCTGTATTGGCGGTCTTTGTTTGCATGGGCCTGTGCTCATGCTTTTTTGTTCTTGGTAGGGGAATTCAGCCGGTGGACGGGGAGGATCTGCGCCTTCTCCGATTTCTCCCTTCAGGGCCCTGGCGCAGGCTGCTCCATCCGATTCTCTCTGTGGCTTTGTCCTGATTTTACCTAAATTTGGTCAAAAGAATTTCCTCCTATGCGCATTGCTTGTTTGTGTTTGCTTTTGGCCTTGTTTTCAAGGCAATTGACGGCTCAGGAAATCCGTTTTGAGAATATGGATCCTTCTGGCCCTTCCGGGGTGGTTGTCCATGATCAAAGTCAGATGGCGGTAGCCTATTTTCTGGAAGATCTGGGAGGGGCCAAAGGAGATTCTCAGCAGTTGGTTCTCACGCTCATCAGCCCGGAGATCCATGAGGTGATGCGGACTTCCCTTTCCGTGGAGGCAGGGGTGGAAGGCTTGCAAGTCTGCTTTTCCGGGGAGTTTTATTTCCTCCAATGGAAACATAGGGTAAACCGTTCCCGAACCTATGTCAGCATGGATCAGCAGGGCATAGAGATCTTCCGCCAGGTCGACGAAAACCTATCTGCCGACCAGCTCGATAATGCCATGGATCCGTGGATGATCACCGTAGATCCTCAGCAGATATTGCTTATACGCAGGATGAAGTCCCACGGGGGATTGGAGCTCACGGCTCTGGACCGCCAATTGAATAGCGCCTGGACTTCCAAGGTGGAGCCTTTGGAGAGGAAATGGGAAATGAAAGACTGCCTGAGGCAGGATGACCGGGTCGTTTTTCTGATGGCCGAAAGGGACGGGAAGGGGAATCTTGATGGGGCTCAATTGGTGGCCATTTCCATAAATGATGGCAAGGAGATCTACAGGGCAAAAATTGAAGGTGGACTCGAAAGCAGGGCAGAAATGATCCGGCTAATGGAAGATGGCAACATCTATTGTGCCGGCACCCTGATTGATGCGGAAACCGAAGATCTGGCCGGGCTTTTCTACACCTATGTGTCTGCCGATGGTAAGCCTTTCCATTCCTCCCGTTTCCATTGGGAGCTGATGCCCCAGGCCGATTCCCTGGCCTATATAGTCGAAAGCTTCAAGGAAGGGAAAAGTCTTGTGCGGGTCAGGGAAATCCTCATGGACGGGACTCACGATATCCATCTGGTCTGCGAAATTTTCACCCGATCGGAGAACGCGGGAGTGAAATCCCGAAAGGCTTCTTCGGAATCCTCAGGTTCCCGAATTCTGCTGGGGGATCTGGTGATATTCAAATTTGGAGGAGACGGGTCCCCCAGAGGAATAATCCTCGTGAACAGGGAGCCCATACCGGTGGATGTGATTGGATTGCCCTCGAGGATTTCCCGCTATGCCCTCAGCCAATGGCTGGAATCCAAAAAGGCCTTTACGGTGATGCCCTATAAGGGTATGGGCATGCAGGATGGATTTATCTACAGGAAATGGGAGGATGGGAATCCCCATTTATGCTATTGCAGCCTGAATGACACCTCTGTCCGGGCCGGGGAATGTGGTCTCTTAACTCGTCAGCCTCGGGCAGAGGCCAAAGCGGGGACTGCGGGCATGATAAGCCTGGATTATTCCTCCGAGTCCACAGGAAACTGGTATGACCGATCCCCTCTGAATGTGATTCCCCTTCGCCAGGGCCGGTTCCTTTTCTATGAAAAGCGCGGTCCAGTTCTGGAAGTCTGGTCCCAGACCTATTCTCCTCATTAGTCGCGGGGTCAGGGGAATAAATGTTTGGCCAGACGGGCATCGTGTCCGTATACATCAGGCCGGAACTGCAGATTCCCGAGATGATCCACCCAGGCGGTACAGTAGACTATGTACACAGGAACCGGATGCCGCAGGGTGATATGCTTTTCCTTTCGGGAATCCATCCAGGTCTCAATTTGCATCGAGTCGATTTCGGGCTGATCCCGGAGCAGGAAACGGGCTAGGCGACCCGGGTCTTCGAGCCGAATGCAGCCATGGCTCAAAGCTCTTTGGCTTCGTTGGAATAATCCTATGGCCGGAGTGCCATGGAGGTAAATATGGTATTCATTTGGGAAAAGGAATTTCACTTTCCCCAGGGCGTTCCAGGGTCCGGGCTTTTGCCGGTATCCGCCCTGGTATTCCTCCATATGATTTTCTTCCAGGTAGCGGGGATTTCGGGCGAGGGCAGGGAGGATTTCATTTTTTGTAATTCCCGGGGGAATATTCCAATAGGGGCTGAATACGATGTATTTCATAGTCCGGGAGAAGATGACCGTCCTATGGGCTTCTGTGCCCACTATGACGTTCATGCTCCAGTTGTATATGCCCGAATCATAGACATGGAGCCGGTACTGGGGAATATTAATCAGTAAATAGGTTTGTTGCGGCTCTTTGGGCAGCCAACGAAGTCTTTCCAGGTTGATGAGTATCTGTCGGATCCTCTGGTCGGGACTTTGGTTTAGTTCCGCCAAGCTTGCGGGACCCAGCACCCCATCCGCTTCCAGTCCATGACGCTGCTGAAACCGCTTTAGTCCTTTCTCCAACGAAGCGTTGAACTCGGAGCTGCTGTCCGGTTCGGCCATGTCTTTGAGCAGAAATAGCCTATGTTTGATCCTAGGAATCAGTGAGTCCCTGTCTCCGGGTTTCCCTGCTCTGCGATCCAGGTGGATTGGCTCCCAAAGCGGGTCCTTTTCTTTTAGTTCCTGGTATTCTGCCAGCCGGCTTTCCAAAAGGCGATACTGTCTGTTTACCGGTATATAGCGTTCGATATGGGCGCCCTGATTGACCATCAGGGAGTCCAGGAATGCCTTGGGATCCAGTTTTTTCTTGGGAATATACCAGCCCAGGGTGCTTTGATCTATCCTGGTCTTTCCCCCCAGCAGGTTTTGGGCATAATGAAAGAATCTGGTGGTGAGCTCCAATTCTTTTTCCCATACGGCATCTATGGTGTGAATCTGCCCCTTCTGGATTTCTTCCTGATGCAATAGCCTGAATAATTGTGGGTAGTAAAAGTTAGAATCCTCGTATGTATAAAACGCATCTTCCAGGCTCCGCAGAAAGGCATAGGTATGGGCAAAAACCCCTTCAGGATGAAACCAGGCATACTGGAAGTTCCGTTCCACGTAGAAAGCCTCGACCAGGTAGGCCATGCTGTCGTCCAGGGAGGAGGTATCTAGGAAAGTGCTCAGAGCTTCTGGAAGCAAAAACAGTCCAGAATAGGCATTGTCCTGGTGAATACTGGTATCCTGGGATGGAAGCGGTCTTTGGGAGGGGGAAGAAGACGAGCAGGATAACCAGAACAGAGGAAGGAGGCAGCGCAGGTATTTCATAGAATCGGGAAATAGATAAAACGAAGATAAGAGAACGGAGTGGGGCCCCGATTAAAAGAGTTTTTTGTCTTTTATTATATTTTAGTAGTTTTGCCTTAACCGGGTAAACAAAAACGGAGCCAAGATGAGCAAGGAAATTGAAACCCATGAGGATATCCAATTGCTGGTGGATTCCTTTTATGGAAAAGTGAGGGAGGATCAAAGGATTGGTCCCATTTTCGACCGGGTTATTCAAGACCGATGGCCAGAACACCTGGGGAAGATGTATCGGTTTTGGGAAACCATATTGCTGGGGAAATCCAGTTATAGTGGAAGCCCATTCCCCAAGCATGCGCCCCTGGCTTTGGTAAAAGAAGACTTCGAACGCTGGCTGAGTTTGTGGAATCAGACCTTGGATCAGCATTTTTCAGGAGATAAGGCCGAGGAAGCAAGATGGAGGGCGGCTCGCATGGCGACGGTTTTTCTGTCCAAAATCGAACATATCCGCCAGAATCCAAATCTGTCCATCCTATAGTGTAGGCTTGGATTGAAGGAAAGATTTGTACCCTGGTTCATTTCCATGATCATAGGCATAATCTGGGTATCCGTTTCGATTTCCTTTCTTTCTCCCATTTTAAATGGAAAATTGATTATCAGGCTGGACCCGGCGTTCGGCGGAGTCCAGATCTCTTTTGCCAGTTTGAACCAAGTAAGTCCGGATTTAGGGTTGAATCGCGGGGATGGACACCCCAGCCCAAAGAAAAATTTTGATTCGGAGAATGCGGAAGTTTTATAGATTTTTGGTCCTTTGAGGGGGCAAAGGCCCCTTCCGCTGAATTTCATTACGAAGAAAAAGAGATTTCCGCTTCATGTACAAATCCTCTTAGGTATCTTATCCGGGCCGTTTTCGCAATCCTGGCCTTAAATTTTTCCTGGGGTAAGGATTTTGTGCTGAATTGGATCAAGCCTTGGGGCACTCTATTCATCAATCTGCTCAAACTGATTGCCCTCCCCCTGATCATCACCTCACTGATCAAGGGAATTGCTGATTTGAAAGACATCAGCCAATTGTCTCGAATGGGCTGGAGGACGATGGCGCTGTATCTGTCCACCACGGTTTTGGCCGTGTCGGTGGGCTTGGCGCTGGTGAACCTGATTCAGCCCGGTAATACGATTTCCGGGAAAACCCGATCGGAACTTCTGGAGGGATTCGCTCAGACAGCTGAGCCCAGGATGGCCGAGGCGGAGGCCACGTCCAGGCGGGGACCATTGCAGCCCCTGGTGGAGGTGGTGCCCGAGAATATATTCGAGGCGGCATCCTCGAATTCCAATATGCTTCAGGTAATCTTTTTTACGATTCTCTGTGTCATCTGCCTGGCCCTAATTTCTCAGGAGAAGGCCCAACCGATCAAGGCTTTGTTTGACGGGGCCAATGACTTGGTCATGAAAATGGTGGATTTGATTGTGTATACGGCCCCTTTCGGGGTTTTCAGCCTGATCGCAGCATTGATTGTCGAATCCCCATCCGCGGATATTTTCTGGGCATTGGGGCTCTATGGGCTGACAGTACTGCTCGGACTGGCGGTCATGATCTTACTCGTATACTCCTTTTGTTGATCAAGGGGTTCGGCAAATACAGTCCCAGGGAATTCTTGAGAAAGATAGCCCCTGCGCAGTTAGTGGCCTTTTCTACAAGTTCCTCAGCAGCCACCCTTCCGGAGACCATGGAGAGGGTGGAGGAGCATATTGGCGTGAATAAGGAAGTGAGAAGCTTTGTGCTTCCTATTGGGGCCACCATCAATATGGACGGAACCTGTTTATATCAGGGGGTGGCTGCCGTATTTATAGCCCAAGTTTTGGGATATGATTTGAGTCTGGCGGATCAACTAAGCATTGTGCTTACCGCGACTCTGGCGTCCATTGGGGCGGCGGCCGTTCCCGGAGCGGGAATTCTCATGCTGATCATTGTACTGGAGTCCATCGGGGTCAATCCGGCCGGCATAGCCCTGATTTTTGCGGTGGACAGGCCTTTGGATATGTGCCGCACCGTGGTGAATGTCGCCGGAGACTCCGCGGTGGCCGTGGTGGTCAACCGTTGGACCGGCAAGGAATTGGTACCGCTGGTGGGGGCAGAGCCGCAATAGATAGATAGAGGAGAATATCCGAGGTATAGATACGGGTTATATGGGGATTCTGCCTTCCCGGACTTACAGATTGTATTAATCGGAAAATACGTCGTTTCTTTGCGAGGATTTGCCTGGTGTAACTCTGAAAACCAGGGTGAACAAAATATAACAACTGGACATGCGACGCGCATTTGTTATTGCCTCCTTTTTGGCCCTGGGAATCTCCCTTTGGTTAACCTGCTTTCTGAATCCCAATTGGGTAGTCCTTTTCATCATTCTTCTCATTTTGACCGGACTTGGGTACTACGACATGTTTCAGACCAAGCATTCGATCATGAGAATTTATCCGGTAGTCGGGCGGCTGAGGTATTTGATGGAGGAGCTGAGGCCCAAAATATATCAGTATTTCATTGAGTCAGACATAGACGGGAGACCGGTGAACCGTATTGACCGGTCCACGGTCTACCAAAGGGCCAAGGAGGAAAACGATACCATGCCCTTCGGTACGCAGTTGGATGTGTATTCGGAGGGGTATGAATGGCTGTCCCATTCGATATCGCCCAAAGATTTTAATCTGCTTAACCAGAACCCCAGGGTACTGATTGGGAACAAGGACTGCAAGCAGCCCTATTCCTGCAGCATTTACAATATAGCGGCCATGAGCTATGGATCCCTGAGTTCCCAGGCCATTGAGGCCATGAACGCCGGGGCCAAAATGGGCGGATTTGCCCATAATACCGGGGAAGGGGGATTGAGTGATTATCACCTCAAACATGGGGGCGATCTGATTTGGCAGATTGGCACCGGTTATTTTGGTTGCCGGACCAAGGAGGGAAACTTTGATCCAGAGCGATTCAGGGAAAAGGCGGCAAAAGAGCAGGTGAAGATGATTGAGGTCAAGATCTCCCAAGGGGCGAAGCCCGGTCATGGAGGGATACTTCCTGCCTCTAAGAATACAGAAGAGATTGCCCGAATCCGGGGGATAGAGCCCTATACTAAGGTCACTTCCCCTCCTTTCCATCGTGCCTTCGATACGCCCCGGGGGCTGATTCTGTTTATTCAGCGGTTAAGAGAACTTTCCGGTGGCAAGCCCGTGGGATTCAAGCTATGTATCGGCCACAAGAGTGAATTCATCGGCATATGCAAAGCCATGATAGAGCTGGATATATATCCGGACTTTATAACCGTCGATGGGGCGGAAGGCGGAACAGGGGCGGCTCCCCAGGAGTTTTCCAACTATGTGGGCGCCCCACTTCTCGATGGGCTGGATTTTGTGCAAAATATTCTCATGGGATTGGATATCCGAAAGCATATCAAGATATTGGCTTCCGGAAAGATTGTCACCGGTTTTCATCTGATCCGGGCTATGGCCCTGGGTGCCGATGCCTGTTACAGTGCCCGGGCCATGATGATGGCCGTGGGCTGCATACAGGCGCTGCTCTGCAATACGAATAAGTGCCCAGTCGGGGTGGCTACCCAGGATCCCCGGCTTACCGTGGGCCTGGTGGTGGACGACAAGAAGCACCGCGTAGCCAATTTCCACAAGAACACCATAAAGAGCTTTGTGGAGTTGCTGGGGGCTTCCGGTCTGGAAAGAAAGGAGAATATCACTCGCTCCCATATATACCGGAGAATATCCTTCCAGTCCATGCTGACCTATGAGGAAATCTTTCCCACCTATCCTTTGGGCTCCTTCCTCAAGGAAATTCCGGATCGCTACAAGCTGGACTTCAAGTTTGCCAGTCCGGATCGTTGGGGTATTTCCAATATAGGAAGTTGGAGTAACTAAGCCTATTCAAGGCAAAATCCCTGGGGCATGGCATGATTTTGCTTGGTGCTTATTTATCCTTTTATGGGCACAAGGCTCGAATTGAGCCAGCCCACACCACAGGTACAAAAGCCGGTTTTACCTTGCGGAGAAAAAGGGATACATTAGATTAAGACCAAACCTGGAATCTCATGAAAGCTGATCAGAATGCCCCCTATAGCTATGATACACTCAGTGAAGCCGTGAATGGGCTGATCCAGAGAGGATACACCACGGATTTTTTAATGGAATCGGAAAAGGGGTGCTTAGTTTGCCAGAAAGAATCACTTGAGCTTCCTCCCGAGGAATTTGTGATCGATGAAGTCCACCGATTTGAGGGAATGACCGATCCGGCAGACGAGAGCATTGTTTTTGCCATTTCGTCTCCGAAGTATGGACTGAAAGGAATGGTGATAAATAGTTTCGGTGCGGATTTCGGATACCGGTCCTCCAAACTGGTGGAGCACCTCCAGCGCCATGTCCCGAACAAAGCCCAGTGCTGATCTCGGGAATATGAATCTGAACTATTTCCTAAGACAGAGGGTTGGGGGAAGGGGGGCCACCTGCCGGCCGACTGCGCTCATCGGGTAGAGGGATGAACTCCTCATTGTCATGAGGCGGAAGAGTGAAGTTCCCTGATTTCCAGTCGGCTTTGGCCGCCTCTATGCGGTCTTTTCGACTGGATACGAAGTTCCACCAAATGTATCGGTCTCCCAAAGGAGCGCCGCCGAGCAACATGAGACTGGCCCTGGTCCGTGCAGTGAATTGCGGATCTGTCTCATTTCGGAAAACCAGCAACTGACCTGCCGTATATTGGTGCCCAGCCAGTTCAATGCTCCCATCTACAATGTATAGACCGCGTTCTTCGTGTTCCCTGGGCAGAGCAAAGGGGATTCCGGGCTCAAGATTCAAGTGAGCATAGAAAAGGGGGGATAAGGTCTTTACCGGGCTGTGGAGGCCATAAGCATTTCCGGCAATCATGCGCATCCAAATTCCTTTATCGGTAAACACAGGGAGCTGGTCTTCGGTGTAGTTGTGGAATTCCGGGGCGGAGTCCTCGAATTTTTCAGGCAGGGCTACCCAAGTCTGAATCATTTCCAGTCTCTGTGATTTCAGGAGTTCCGGGTCTTCAAACCGCTCGCTATGGGCAATCCCTCTACCTGCGGTCATCCAGTTAACTTCCCCTGGCCGGATGATTTGTTCCACACCCAGGCTGTCCCTATGGGTTACTCGACCATCCAACAGGTAGCTTACCGTAGATAGCCCGATATGGGGATGTGGCAAAACATCGTAGGAAGAGGAAGTGGATACCGGAATTTCTGTTGGACCGGCATGATCCATAAAAATAAAGGGACCGACCATACGCCGCTTCCGAAAAGGGAGGATTCGCCGCACCACCAAGGCCTCGCCAATGGAGGCATTACGGGCTTCGATGACTATATCCAGCATTGCGGTAAATTTTTCATGGACTCAAGGAATGGTTCTTTAATTTAATCAGAAAGATCCTGGGGTTAGCACAGGCAGGCTCTTCTGCCATAAGCTATTCAAATGTACACTATTTCTGGAGGGGACGAAGAGTCTGCTGGATTCCCTTCGAGTGGTCCTGACCCATCCGTTTCCCGGAATCGGATAAAATTCTTTTGACCATATCCGAGATTATTATAGTTTTGTGGCCTTGGTTTTCCAGGGCCCAGATGGCGGAATTGGTAGACGCGCTAGACTCAAAATCTGGTTCTCGAAAGGGAGTGCAGGTTCGATTCCTGTTCTGGGCACGAAACGGGACAAATCATTTTTAGAATGGTTTGTCCCTTTCTTTTTTGGCTCTAAGTTATTGACAATCCCGTACATATATAGGGCTGCTTCGTTTATGCGAGTGGTTCGAAGCGCATTTCCCTCAAAAGTCATTTTTTCGGGGTACAACGAACCAATGATGTCGCGTTTGGCTCCTATATTGCCGCTTTCATAGAGTGCGTCCAGCTTTGAAAGGTTGTTTATTGCGGTATGTAATAGCCTGTCAATATTATTACTGTTGTCGGCAAACTGGCTAAGTTTTCCCTCCAGCATGGCTACTTTCTTTTCATGCTCCGTTTTCATGGTTTTATAGTCCGCGGGGTCAATATCCCCAGACAAAAGCAATTCCCGCGCTTTTGCTAACCGGTTGTGTTGTTCGTTGATTTGCTGCAGCACCTGCCTTTTATCGTCCTGCAAAGCCTTTGTTTTATCTTTAAACGCCGCGACTATTTCTTTAGTTAATATTTCTATTGCCTGCGGGCGGGGGACGTAATTTTTTCAGTTCATCAACAAACAAGCCGTTCACCGCTTCGGCTCTGTACCGGGCAGGGCAGCCGTCGGAACAGTGGTAATAAGAATAATACCGGCTCCGCCCTTTGGATACGCTGCCGGCTAATATTTCGCCGCATGTAGGGCAGATCAGGAAGCCGCGTATCGGTAATGTTTCACCGGTGACAATTTTAGGCCGGTAATTGCGTTTACGCCTGTCTAATATTTCCTGTACTTGATAAAATACCGCTTCCGAAATTAGAGGCTCATGCTTGTCGTCCACCAGCGTTGTTTCTTCATCCTTGTATTTCGGCACAAGGATTTTACCGCAATACACCGGGTTACGGAGGGCTACCCAAAAATTACTGCGGGTACAGCTTAACCCTTTTCGTTTAGCAATGTGGTATATCTGCTCGGTATTGAATTTGCCGGTTGCTATTTCCTCAAAAGACCAGCGCATAATGCTTGCGTTTCGCTCCTCCGGGGTAATGTATTTTAAAATACGCTTGCCGTCTATTTCGGTTACTTTGTTTGCATAGCCTACCGGGGCAACACCCATATACCGCCCTTCCTTCCTTGCGCGGCGCATACCGAAAAAGGTATTTAATGCCCTTCTGTCGTTTTCAACTTCCGGGGCGGCTAAGTAAAGGGCCAGCATCATTTTATTTTCGGGTATGGATAAATCCAGCGGTTGTTCAACGGCCTGCGGTTCTACACCGTATTTACGCAGTGTGTTTATCATTTGGTAAGCGTCCCCGGCATTGCGGCTAAACCTGTCCCAACGGGTAAATTAAACAAGGTCTGCCTTGCCTTTATTCTTTTTCAATT
>CAYPQN010000007.1:0-69569 GCA_964412885.1 uncultured Chitinophagaceae bacterium
CTATTATGTGGAGCGGGTTCCTGTTTTAAACATCTTTTTCATTGCGGAATTAAGGCCAAAGGAAGTCCCCCAGCCGGAACCTAAAAGAAGGCTAAAGGCCCGATGGCCGGAAAAAATCCCTGAATCCCTTACCTTTAGGGTTAGTAACCCGAGGCCGGAAGAGAATTCAATGGAAGAATGTGGGTCGGAAAATCGTCCGTTTTGTTTTGGGAGCCGGGACCCTGATTACGGGGCTGTTTTTCCTTTTTCCGGGAAAGGGACAGAATACCATGAAGAATCGACACGTATATTACTCGTTGACCGATACCGGAAAACTGAATCTGGAGGAGGAAGAATGGAAGAAAATCCTGGATCCGGAACTTTACCATATTGCCCGCAAGCACGGAACCGAGCCCCCGTTTTCAGGGAAATTCTGGGATTTTGAAGGGTTGGGAAATTATCACTGTGCGGCCTGCGGCCAGGCGCTTTTCCGTTCGGATTCCAAGTTTGCCAGTCAGTGCGGTTGGCCGAGCTTTTTGGAGACCCTAAAAGAAGGGGCTGTGATTTATCGGGAGGATAACCGTTACGGTATGCACCGCACGGAAGTGGCTTGTGGCCGCTGTGCTTCGCACCTGGGCCATATATTTGACGATGGACCTCCGCCCAGCTTTAAGCGCTACTGCATGAATTCTCTTTCTTTGGATTTTTATCCCGATAACCCCAATCCTTCCTCCGAATCCAAGCCATGACCAGGGCAGAGCGTTTTGAATGGGTACTGGAATGGTTCAGAAAACGGATGCCGGATCCCGAAACCGAACTCCATTATGAGAACCCTTATCAGTTGCTGGTGGCCGTAATCCTTTCTGCTCAATGTACCGATAAGCGGGTAAACCAGGTCACCCCTGCCCTGTTTGAGCGGTTCCCCGATCCGGAGTCCCTGAGCCGGGCCCGATTTGAAGAACTCGAACCGCTGATCCGTTCGGTGAGCTTTGCCAACAACAAAACCCGTCACCTCCTGGGCATGGCTTCCCTAATCATGGAGGAATTTGAGGGAAAGATTCCGCAGAGCCAGGAGGAACTGATGCGTCTACCCGGAGTTGGAAGGAAGACGGCTAATGTGGTGACCTCCGTGCTGTATCACCAGCCGAACATGCCGGTGGATACCCATGTTTTCCGAGTGTCTCAGCGAATCGGGTTGACCCGGGGCGCCAGAACCCCCCTGGAAACAGAAAAGATCCTGGTTCGTCATATCCCCAGGGAAGAGATTCATCGGGCCCATCACTGGTTAATTCTCCATGGACGTTATGTATGCAAGGCCCGCCGTCCGCTCTGCGAAGACTGCGGTCTTTGGCCGGTCTGCTGGCATTATCAGCACCGGGTGAATCCGGGCCATTCCGAACCTGTTCCTTCGCCCGCCTGATCTCTGTTAGGATTTTCGGTTTTGTCCCGGTGGGCGGAGGGCATCGGAGACGAACCGATCCCCGGGGTCAGGATAGCTGAATTACTCCCAGCTGCCTTTGAAAGAAGCCGAGAACTGATCGAATGGAGTATTTTCGGCATGCCCTTCCACAATATACTTGAGGATCATTTCGATCATGGGCACCTTCAGGTAGCCAGGCACAGCCTGGGCGTTGCTGTAGTTTTCGTCAATATATACGGTCGAGGGATAGGACATTTTTCCTCTTAGCAGTTCAATGGCCAGCCCATTGGCCTTGTACTGGGGCATGAATCCAAACCGGTTCCCCGCAAAGCGGACACTGTCCTTGGATTCCGCGTTAAATTTCACCGCATAGAAATGCTCATTGATGTACCGGGCCACCTCGGGGTGGGAAAAGGTATTCCTGTCCATGACCTTGCACCATCCGCACCAATCCGTATACACGTCGATGAATATTTTCTTGGGCTTTTTGGCCATTTTCTTTTCCAACTCCTCCAGGCTTATCCATTGGATGGACGTATTTCCGTTCTTTTCCCCGCTGAATGCAGAGATCGAAAACCAGCCCATAAAAAGGAGAATGAATACCGATATTCTCATCTGAACCATTTGTTCAACGAATTTACGATGAATTCCCTGTAGCTTTGTTAAGGACTTGCTATAATATCATTGTCGTTCATCATGAAGATTGTCGTTGCGATCACAGGGGCCAGCGGAGCCATTTATGCCAAAGTGCTCATGGATCAGATTCTGACCCTCGGGGATGCCGTTCAGGCCGACCTGGTCTGGTCAGAAAATGCCTTTACGGTCTGGGAGGAAGAGCTGGGGAACCGGGACTATGCACAGTATCCGTTCCGGGTTTTCGACAAAAGGGACTTTATGGCCCCTTTTGCTTCGGGGAGCTCTTCTTATTCGGCACTGATTATCTGTCCATGCAGCATGGGAATGGTGGGCCGGATTGCCTCCGGGATCAGCTCGGATTTGATTAGTCGCGCTGCGGATGTGATGCTCAAGGAAAGGCGGAAACTGGTTTGCGTGGTCCGCGAAACTCCCTATAATCTGATTCAGCTTCGAAACATGACGGCAATCGCCGAGGCGGGGGGAATCATCTGCCCCGCCTCCCCCTCTTTTTATAGCCGTCCCGGGAATTTTGAATCCCTGGCCTTCACCGTGGTGCACCGGGTTTTGGATCTGGTGGGAATCCATAGGCCAGGATATAGATGGCAGGAAAAGGAAGAATAGCTTATGCATTATCGTGGATCCATGGAGCGACTGATTCGCATCATGAATGAACTCAGGGAGAATTGCCCTTGGGACAGGAAGCAGACTTTGGCCAGCCTCCGGCCCCAGACAGTGGAGGAAGTGTATGAGCTGGCCGACGAATTGGACAGCGGACACTGGGATGGGATAAAGGAAGAGCTGGGCGACCTGCTCTTGCATATCGTATTCTATTCCCGAATTGCTTCCGAAGAAGGGGAATTTCAGTTTCCGGATGTGGTGGCGGCAGTGTGCGATAAACTCGTGGCTCGTCATCCCCATATTTATGGCAAGGAGGCCCTGTATACCGAAGACCAGGTGAAGCAGAACTGGGAAAAGATCAAAATGAAGGAGGGCAAGGCTTCCCTGCTGGATGGGGTGCCCCAGTCCATGCCGCCCATGACCAAGGCAAGGACTATCCAGGAAAAGACCCGAAAGGCCGGATTTGATTGGAAGTTCCCCGGGGAGGTCCGTGCCAAGGTGGAGGAAGAATGGGAGGAGGTTGGTCAGGCCCTGGCCAGGGGCCAGCGGGACGAATTGGAAGCCGAAATGGGGGATCTGTTCTTTGCCTTGATCAATTATGCCCGTTTTTTGAATTTGGATCCGGAGAAGGCGCTGGAAAGAACGAACCGGAAGTTCATCCGCCGGTTCCGCTTCATGGAGGAAAAGGCCAGGGAAAAGGGGCAATGGATTACCGATCTTGACCTGGAAGCTCAGGATGCGCTATGGAATCTGGCCAAGGCGCAGGAGACCTCAGACGAATAAACTTTGTTCAGAAGATATCCATACCCGGGGTGGCTGATTCTCAGCTTACTGCTGTTTGTGGTGATCGGACTCTGGTCCAATTCCCGAAACAGACAGCTCAGGGAATCTTCCATGGCCCAGGCCATAGAGAAGGACCTGCAATCCAGAAACAGGAATCTGGCCAAACTTGTGGATGACCAGGAGCTGATGGCTAACCTTTTCTCCGGCCGCCCGAATCTGGATCTGCTGGAAGAACTGCCGAAAGAAGAAGTCTATCTCTATGCATATCATTATGACGAACTGATTTACTGGAATAACCAGGAGTTGGTGGAGCAGTGTCCCTATCATTCCGATGGTCTTCCTCAACTGGTGAAGAACGAAAGGGGGAGTTTTGTGAGGCGCTGCTTCCGATTCCCCTATCTGGACTCCAGCTATCAGCTCACCGCGCTGATCCCGGTGGCTATTCGTTATCCCTTTGAAAACGCTTACCTCCAGTCTCATTTCAAGGCGGGAAAGCATATTCCCATGTCTACCCGGATTCATTATCAGCCGGATTCCGGATATTACCCGGTGCATTTTCCGGGACTGGATGAGCCCTTGTTCCATCTGAGCTTTTCTTCCACCCCTCCGGAGCCCTGGGTGCCTGGTGCCGGATTTTTGTGGTTGTTGGGCATGGCAGCACTCAGCTTTATTATTTGGCTGCAACTTGTCACGATCTATCTGACCCGAAAACAGCACCCTCTGATCGGCTTTCTGATAACCTTGGGGGCGGTGGTGTTGTTTCGCTGGGTGAGCTTTTCTTTCGGCCTGCCCTTCCACCTGGGATCCCTGCCTATATTTCATCCGCATATCTATGCTAGTAACCGATTTCTCCCTTCTCTGGGTGACCTGCTGCTATCCTTGTTTTGCCTGCTTTGGATCCTGGTATTCATGATCCGGCATATGCAAAAGATGGTGATCCGGCGCGGGCCGCAGCAAAAAGCCTGGAGGCTGTTGGTCTCGGGACTGTTTGCAGCCCTCCTGAACGGATTGACCTATGGATATATTTTTTTAATCAGAAGCCTGGTGCTTGATTCGAATATATCCTTTTCGGTCAGCTCATTCAACACAGTCACCAGCTATACCTTGATCGGTTTGCTGGCCATAGGCATGGTCACGGTGGTCTATTTCCTGTTTCTCTATCTGGTCTATATTCAGATGGTGGCCCTGCATCCTTCGCGATGGATCCGATATATTCTGGTGGCGGCCATGGGCCTGATTCTCCTTTGGGGGCAAGATTTGGAGGTCATGGGAAACCGGGAATACCTGGTGCTTCTGGTGCTGATCTTTTACCTGGTGCTTTTCGATATTCCGGGGCTGAGGTACCGATCCGATTCGTTTGCTCCGCAGATGCTATTCTGGGCACTTATTGTCTGTTTGTTTTCCACTGGCCTGGTGCAGTATTTCCATGATGTCAAGGAAAGGGAAACGAGGAAGCGCTACGCCGAACAGGTCATCAAGCAAAGAGACTATGTCACCGAATATGAGTTTGGGCAGATTGCCGACGCGCTTTCCTCGGATCCTACATTGAGAAGGTTTTTTCAGCATCCCACTGCCCGGGGGAAGAGGAACATGGAGGAACGCTTCGATGTGTTGTATTTCGGCGGGCAGTTAAGCAAGTATCAGCCCAGGGTTTCCTTTTTCGATAGTTCCGGGAGGGCCCTCTTTTCCTCGGGGCAGGATTTCGATCAA
Organism: uncultured Chitinophagaceae bacterium; assembly: GCA_964412885.1. Taxonomy (GTDB): domain Bacteria; phylum Bacteroidota; class Bacteroidia; order Chitinophagales; family Chitinophagaceae; genus CAYPQN01. Next base: position 5,147 of record CAYPQN010000007.1, read on the forward strand.
TGGCAGAAAGAAGTGGAGGAAGCGGAGCCGAGTACAGATCCGCGGCTCTATTATCGGGAGAATGCCCAGGACGGGAAATATTATATGGCGAGAATTCCCTTTTGGGATAGCGTGGACAGCATAGTGCTGGGTTATGTATTTATTGACCTGGCCGCCAAGGTTTCCGGAGGGGAATCCGTTTACCCGGAACTGCTCCATCCGGGCAATATCCATAAAGTCGGCAATGAACAAGGCTATTCCTTTGGCGTCTATGTGAATCAGCAACTGATTACCCAGGGGGGCGATTATTCGTTTTCCGTATTCCTGCCTCAGGATACCTTTAGCCAGGTCTATAATTTTATTCGCTGGGAGGGCTCCTCAGAGCTATGGTATAAGCCGGAACCGGACAAGACGGTGATCGTGATTCGGTTTTACAAGTGGTGGCTGGAGGGAATCACCCTGTTTTCCTATCTGTTTGGCTTCCTAATGCTGATTGTGGGGGTAATCTTCCTCTACCGTTGGGGATTATCGCTGTTTACCCGGCCCAGAAAAGCCAGCCGTTACTTGAATCTGACCATGCGCAGCCGGATTCATTTTTCCATGCTGGGGATAGTCCTGGTCTCTTTTCTGATCATAGGTTTGGTCACCATCGTGTTTTTCCGAATACAGTACCGGCAGTCGGGGATCACCAAGCTCCGCTCCACCATGCAGGTCGTGGAAAGGTCCGTTTGGCAGGAATTGTCCCGGCTTGGGGGATTTGACGCCCCCCATGGATTTGGCCCCCTGACCCGGGAGTCGGGATTTCGGGTTTTCCTTTCCGGGCTGGCGGCCACCCATGGACTGGATATAAATCTTTTTGGATCGGACGGAAAACTCCTGGTTTCCTCTCAGGAGAATATTTATGATAAGATTCTCCTTTCGAGGATGATGCCCCAGGAAGCCTATACGGAGCTGACTCGGATGAACAGTACGCTCGTGGTGGAAAATGAACAGATTGGAAAGCTGAGCTATCTGTCCAGCTATGTGCCGCTGAAAGATCAGAAAGGGAAAACCTATGGATACCTGAATGTGCCTTTCTTTTCTTCGGAAAAGGAGCTCAATTTTCAGATTTCCAATATACTGGTGGCCCTGATCAATCTCTATTCTTTTATTTTTCTGGTTTCCGGATTGATCACGGTAATCATCACCAGAAGGCTGACCCGAACCCTGGGTATGATGATACAGCAGTTTGGCCGCCTAAGCCTAAGCAGCAATGAGCTGATTGACTGGCCTTATGATGATGAGGTGGGTCTGCTGGTGACCGAATACAATAAGATGGTCATCAAATTGGAGGAGAATGCGGCCCTGCTGGCCCGCAATGAAAGGGAAATGGCCTGGAGAGAAATGGCCCGGCAGGTGGCCCATGAGATTACCAATCCCCTGACTCCCATGAAGCTGAACATCCAGTATCTTCAGCAGGCTATGAAACAGGGCCATCCCCGGTTGGAATCGCTAATTCAGCGGGTTTGTGAGTCCCTGATTGAGCAGATCGACAACCTCAGTTATATTGCCACGGAGTTCTCCCATTTTGCTAAAATGCCCGAAGCCAAACCCGATATCCTGGTCATCAACACCTTGTTGGAAAGCGCTCTGGAACTATACCGAAATGAGGAGAATATTCGGGTATATACGGAGATAGGTCGGGAACCCCTTCGGGTTTATGCGGACCGGAGCCAGCTGATCCGCGTTTTCAACAATCTGCTGGAGAATGCCGTCCAGTCCATACCGGAGACCCGGGACGGAGAGATCCGGGTGAGCATGCAAAGAGAAAATCATCAAGTCCTGATCTCCATCGAGGACAACGGTTCAGGCATTTCCGAGGAAGCGGCCAGCCGGGTGTTCCAGCCCTATTTTACCACCAAATCCACCGGTACTGGTCTGGGGCTGGCCATGACCAGGAAAATGATTGAGTTCTGGAATGGAAGCATTGGCTTCGAGACCCGGATGGGCGAGGGTAGTCGCTTCTATATCCGATTGCCCCTGGCCGAAAGGGAGGAATCCCAGACCTGAACTTCCCGCTCCAATTTCACGCCAAACTGCCTGGATACAGAATCCGTGATACGTTGGGAAAGGCCAAAAATTTCTTCGCCTTTGGCGCCTCCGTAATTGACCAGTACCAGGGCCTGACGGTCATGGACTCCGAACGGCCCTTCCCGGTAGCCTTTCCATCCGGCTTTTTCGATCAGCCAGGCTGCGGGAATCTTGACCTGATCTTCATTCCAGGAGAATTGGGGCAAGTCGGTATATTGGTTTCGGATTTCCTCGACCTGGCTTTTAGGTAATATGGGATTCTTGAAAAAGCTGCCGGCATTGCCTATGCGGGCTGGATCGGGGAGTTTGGTGCGGCGGATATGGCGAACAATACGGGAGATGTCCCGGATACCGGGATTCGAAATGCCTTCGGATCGCAGGGCCTGATCCAGGGAGAAATAAGACCGGCGGATTTGGGGGTTTTTCTGGAGACGGAATACCACAGAGAGAATAAAGTATCTTCCCTTCCATTCTCTCTTGAACCGGCTGTCCCGATATCCGAAGGCGCATTGATCTGCCGGAATCTCCACCTTCTTTCGTTCCCGAAAATCCCAGACATGGATAAGGTCAATGATTTCCTTCACTTCCACCCCATAGGCGCCAATATTCTGCAGGGGAGCTGCTCCCACGGTACCGGGTATCAGCGACAGGTTTTCCGCACCTCCCCAGTTCTGTTCCAGCAGGTACTGCACAAACCGGTCCCAGATCTCACCGCTGGCGGCCTCCACCCATACTTGATCCCCCTGAGATCTAATGGGTTTGATTCCTTTTAGTCGGTTATGGATAGTCCATCCCCTTTGGGGCCCGCAAATCAGCACATTGCTTCCTCCCCCCAGAACGCGCATGGGGCCGGGAAAGGAGGCGGGAAGGGATACCAGATCTTCCATCCGATGAATTTCCCGAAACCACTCAGCGGGCTCATCGATTCCGAAGCTGTTCAGGGACTGGAGCGAGTGGTATGGTTTCCAAGGCATGAAGCAAAAATAATCCCTTCCCTTCTGAACTTGGTGAATGAAGAGAAATTTGTGCCCTATCCCAATTTCTCTCCACCCCTGTGTTACCGGCTGTCCCTGCGGAATCTATCCTTTATTCAGATCCTGAATCCCGAATCGAAGTATTGAGGGTCAAGGCGCAGTCCCAGGCCCGGAGTGCCGGGGTCGATCATGGGTTTCCCCTCCGGGTAGTGCAATCCGGTACCTGGGTCCTCGGACAAGAGCAAAGGCCCGTCCAGGTCCGCATAATCGGCAAGCCCCAGAAAGGGAACGGCGGCCGCCGTTCCCAGGGAAGATTCCCCAAAAGATCCGATCATGATTTTCATTCCTCTTTTCCTGGCCTCGGCCAAAGCGTGCATGGCGGGACTGATTCCCCCGAGCTTGGCAATCTTGATGTTCACTCCATCAAAATATTCCTGACATAGGGGGAAATCCTCAGCTCCCAGAAAACTTTCATCGGCGATCAGGACCAGTTTCTTGAGTTCCCGCAACCGACCCATATCTTCCCAGGCATCCCGGGGAAGGGGTTGTTCCAAGACATCCACGCCAAGGCGATTCAATTCGGGAATCAGCCTTAGGGTATCGTCGGCATTCAAGGATTCGTTGGCATCGATCCGAAATACGGCATCCGTGTGTTTTCGGAGTTCCACCAGGGTGTCCAGGTCATCGGCATGGCGGATCTTGATTTTGTATATGGGCCAGGGACGCCGTTCCATTTTTTCTTTCATTTTCCCGGGGCTGTCCCAGCCCAGGGTATAATCGCTCTGTATACCATGATCATGGGGCAGGCGAAACAGATGATAGAGGGGTTTGCGCAGCGTTTTGGCAAAAAGATCCCAGGCGGCCATGTCCAAGGCCGAAATAAGAAATGGGTCCTCTCCCATCAGGTGTTGAAGATAGTGATGGTATCGTTGAGGATCGACCAGGGCATGCTGCTGTATGCCGGGGCGGAATTTTTCCAGCCGATGGATCATCCTTTCCTTATCCTGGCCATAATAGGAGATGGCTGTGGCTTCCCCGTATCCTTTGATTCCGGTGGGGGAGGTCAATTGGAGGATAAGGGCTGGCTGGGCCTCCCGGCTTCCCTTGGACAGGGTAAAAGGGTATTCCAGGGGTAGTTCCAGTGATTGGTAGGATAGAGAGAGCATTCGATAAAATTGAGACTATTTTTGCGGATGAAAAACAGGAGTATATGCCTAAGTTACCTTTTTGGATATTTGGTCTGCTCGCCCTGATATATATTTCCTCTGTCCGGGTCGATATCATGGACATTGACGCCAGTCAATATGCCGAGATCAGCCGAGAAATGTTGGAGTCCGGTTCTTATCTTCAAATCTTTGACCGGGGCCGGGACTATTTGGACAAGCCCCCCTTTCTTTTCTGGATCTCCGCCCTGGGGATGAAGATTTTCGGGGTGAATAATTTTGGCTTCAAATTCCCTTCCATACTTTTTGCCCTATGGGGTATTTATGCGACATACCGGCTGGGAAGGCTGTTATATGATGAATCCACAGGCAGAATGGCCGCCCTGATTCTAGGAACATGCCAGGGTATGTTCCTTATGACCAATGATATTCGGACGGATACGGTTTTGACCAGTTGGGTGGTGACCGCTATTTGGATGATCCGGGAGGCGGAACAGCAAAGAAGATGGTATTATGTATTGGGAGGCTCCTTGGCCATTGCCTGCGGAATGATGAGCAAGGGTCCCATTGCCCCTTTTGTGCCTCTTTTCGCCTTTGGTACGGATTGGCTGATGCGTCGGGAATGGAGGAGAATATTCTCTGTTCACCATCTATTGGATGCCGCTTTGATTGCCCTGTTTCTGCTGCCCATGAGCTGGGGACTCTATGCCCAGTTTGACGCTCAGCCCGAAAAAGTCGTTCATGGGGACCAGGGCGTATCGGGGTTGCGGTTCTTTTACTGGTCCCAAAGCTTCGGACGAATTACCGGGGAAAGTCCATGGGATAACGGGGCGGGTCTGGACTTCCTGATGGTCAACATGCTCTGGTCCTTTCTGCCCTGGATTCTGGTGCTCATTCCCGCCCTTATCATGGGGTTCTCCCGAATGTTCCGGCAGAGATTCCGGGCTTTGCCCGGACAAGAATGGCTCTGCTTTGGCGGTTTCGTGCTCAGCTATCTGGCCCTGGGAATGTCCCGATATCAGCTTCCCCACTATATTTTTGTAGCCTTTCCCCTGGCGGCTATTCTGGTGGCAGTCTGGCTTAGGGAGGTCTATGCCCAGCGTAGGCATAAGGCGTTTTATCGCTGGTTTCGTCCCGGTTCCTTAATTATAGGCATATTGTTATGGGTGACCGCCGGAATTACGCTGATCTGGATATTCCCCGCCAAAATTCCGCTTATAGTCGCCTGGGCACTGGCTTTCGCCCTATGGCTATGGATTATCAGTCATCCGGCCATAAAGCCCAGGTCGTTTTGGTCATTGGCATTGGCCATGGCCGGTGCCAATGTATTTCTGACCCATCATTTCTACTATGAACTCCTGGGGTATCAGGTGGGAAATCAGGTGGGCCGTTATATTCAGCGCGAAGGCATAGACCCTGATCGAGTGGGATTCCAGGAGATATCCGATCCCATGAATGCCCTCCATTATTATAGTCAGCATGCCATGGAGTCTTTGGATCCCCAGTATGAGACTGAGGACAGAATTCGCCAAATCCCGTATCGATTGCTGGGTGAGGAGGCCTATAGAAGACTGGAGTCGGGGTCCTTATCCTTTGACCTACTTCTCACTGGTCCCTTTTTCAAAGTCAGCGAGCTGACTCCTCAATTCCTCAATCCCCGTACCCGGGATAAGGCCTGTCAAACTTATTATTTCATCCGATTTCATGATCCCGGCTCATGACTGCATTACACCTATGTCTGATTCAACCCGATATCGTTTGGGAAGACAAGAAAAAGAATCTGGATTTCTATGAGTGGGTTTTGGATTCCGGCCGGGAAAAGCGGGAACTGGTGATTCTGCCCGAAATGTTTTCCACCGGGTTTTCCATGAAGCCGGAAGTCCTGGCCGAGAAAATGGAAGGGCCGACCATAGAATGGATGAAGCAAATGGCGCGTCGATATATTGCCGTCATCACCGGCAGCCTGATCATAGAGCAAGAGGGGCATTTTTATAATAGATTGATCTGGGCTTTGCCCAATGGGGAATTGGGCTGGTATGACAAACGCCATCTTTTCGGTTATGGGGGGGAGAAATCCAGGTTTTCGGCGGGGAATAAGCGCTTGATCGCTCAACTGAAAGGGTTCCGGATATGTTTTCAGATTTGTTATGATTTGCGATTCCCGGTTTGGTCCCGAAACCGGGAGGGGGAATATGATCTGCTGATCAATGTAGCCAATTGGCCCGCCGTTCGGATATCGGCATGGGACACGTTGCTCAGGGCACGCGCCATCGAGAATCAGGCCTATGTGGCCGGAGTAAACCGGGTAGGCCATGATCCCATGGGGAATCATTACCCAGGGCAGAGTTGCCTCATTGATCCTTTGGGGGAAATCCTTTGGAGGGGAGGGGAGGAATCGGGCTGGGCGGATCGGATAATCTATCTGGAAAGAGTGCATGAGGTAAGAACCTCCTATCCGTTTCTCGAGGATGCCGATCGGTTTTTCTGGGGTTGATCTGGGCCTGGTGTGCCGGGTTTTTCAGCTTGGCGCTTGAGTTTTTCCTAACTTTGCGCCCAATTTTACTCCTATGTGGCATCGGATTGCAGCCTTCGTGATCAAGTTCCGTTTATTCCTTCTATTACTTCTTCTCATCTCTTCGGCCTATATGGGATACAAAGCCAGCCAGGTGGAGCTGAGCTACGAATTCACCAGCGCCATACCCAAGGATAGTGAGGCTTATCGAGTGTACCAGGATTTCCGGGAAAAATTCGGGGAGGACGGCAATACCATGGTCATTGGTCTTCAAACCCAGAGATTTTTCGATTCCGCATTCTATGCCTCCTATCGGGACATGGTCAGGGATATTCAGTCCATGGAAGGCATCCAGACGGTATTGTCTGTTCCCGGGTCCATTCAGCTGGTACGGGATGATCAGAGCCGGAAGCTGAAAGTGATGCCCATACCGGCCGATGGGTCTTCCAGTGCTCGTCTGGCCAGGGAAGAGTTTACCCATTTGCCCTTTTATCAAGGATTGCTATGGAACCCGGAAACCGGAACTTATTTGATGGCCGTGCGCATTGATCAGCAGGTGCTGAACTCCAAAAAACGGAATGGATTGGTGGAGGCCATTGAAGAAAGGGCTCAGGCATTCGGCCAGCAATGGAATCTGGAGATGCACTATTCAGGGCTCCCTTTTATCCGGACCATGATGGCTACACAGGTTCAGGATGAGATGATCCTTTTTCTCATCCTATCCCTGGTCTTCACGGCCATTATTCTTGCCTTGTTTTTTCGATCCTTTATGGCGGTGGTGGCGTCCATGCTGGTAGTCAGCATAGGCGTGATCTGGTCCATGGGGATTATGAGTATGCTGGGCTACAAGATTACCCTGCTTACTGCACTGATTCCTCCCTTGATCGTGGTCATAGGCATACCCAATTGCGTGTACTTCCTCAACAAGTACCATGCGGAATACCAGGCTCACGGTAATAAAATGAAAGCCCTAGTGCGCATGGTGGATAGAATGGGCATTGTCACCCTGTTCACCAACCTTACGGCAGCCATCGGATTTGGAGTCTTTTATTTCACGCAGAGCAGCCTGCTCAATGAGTTCGGTCTGGTCGCTGCCGCAGGGATTATGGCCATGTTTGGGGTGACCCTCATTTTTATCCCCGCGGTTTTCAGTTTGTTGCCTGCTCCAAAAGGTCGGCATATCAAGTATTTGAACAGCCGATGGATGGAGGGTATACTGGCGACCCTCACCCATTGGGTGTTTCATGGGCGCCAATGGATATATGGGCTAACTGCCCTGGTTTCCCTGCTGGCTGTCCTGGGAGTTACCCGGTTGCAGTCGGTGGGGTATATTGTCGATGATCTGCCCAAAACGGGGAAAATCTATAAAGACCTGCGGTTCTTTGAACAACATTTTCAGGGAGTGATGCCGCTGGAGATTTTGGTGGACAGCCGCAAGAAGCAAGGGGCCCTGTCCCTTCCCTTTCTGCAGAAAATGGATCTGTTGGCCACACACATTCATTCCTACCCTCAGATGGGCCACGTGCTGGCGGTATCCGAAGGGGTAAAGTTTGCCCGTCAGGCTTATTATGATGGGGATTCCGAACAGTTTGCCATTCCCACCATGATGGAGGGATCTTTTATCCAGCCTTATCTTCGGATGAACTCCAGCGGAACGGGGCCGCTGTCCGACCTGAGCCGCTCCTTCGTGGACGAGCATGGCCAGGTGGCCCGAATGAGCGTGAACATGGCAGACGTGGGTTCCCGGATTTTACCGGGATTGATTGACAGTATTCAGTCCAGGGCCTATCAGATCTTTGACACCAGCCGATATGACCTGGAGTTCACCGGGGCGAGTATTGTGTTTCTGGAAGGAAGTCGATTTATCATTCACAGTTTGAGGGATAGCCTGATTCTGGCCTTTCTTATGATCTTTGGGTGCATGATCCTCTTATTCCCTTCCTGGAGGATTGTGCTTATCGCCCTGGTCATTAACTTGGTTCCCTTACTGATTACTGCCGGATTGATGGGTTGGGCCGGGATTCCGATGAAGCCATCTACCGTTTTGGTTTTCAGTGTGGCCCTTGGCATAACAATTGATGTTACGATTAGGTTCTTGGTGAATTTCAAGCAGGAATGGAGTCGCAAAGGGGAGGATATATCCACCACGGTACGGTCCACCATTAAGGATACGGGAATCAGCATCATTTATACTTCGTTGATTCTCACGGTGGGGTTTGGTGTATTTGCCCTGTCCGGATTTCAGGGGACTCAGTCTCTTGGTTTGCTGACCTCCCTGACTCTGGTTTTGGCCATGATCACCAATCTAAGCCTTCAGCCTGCTTTCCTGTTGTGGATGGAAAAGAGTTTGAAGAAAAAAAGGGATCAGCGTTGGATTACCGATGATCCCGAAGCCATGGAACGTAAAGAGAATTAAACTAAATTTGAGGACCTTATTTCATGATATATGGAATTTGATAAGATTAAGAACAAGGGTCAGGCGCGGCTTTTTATGAATGATTATATGGAAAGGATGACCAAGACCCATCCCATGGTCATCTACAGCATGTATTTGCCGGTGATTTTGTTTTTGATCTATTACGGTCTGAGCTATAAGGGAATATCCGGGGGAAAATTGACTCTCTTATTCCTGGGAGGTATGCTGACCTGGTCTCTATTTGAATACTTAATGCATCGATTCCTGTTTCATATGAATGTCCGTGGACCCCGGGCAGAGCGCCTGGTCTACACCATGCATGGTGTCCATCATGAATATCCCCGGGACAAGGAAAGGTTATTCATGCCTCCCGTTCCCAGCTTGCTTATCGCCAGCCTGATTTTTTATTTAATGTATTTGGCCATGGGCTGGAACGTTTTGGGATTCTTTCCAGGTTTTTTACTGGGATATCTGATTTATGGATCCATGCACTATGCCATTCATGCCTTCGTGCCGCCTAAGTTTCTGAAGGCTTTATGGCGCAATCATCATCTTCATCATTATAAGGATCCGGAAAAGGGTTTTGGCGTCAGTTCGGTCCTTTGGGATGTGGTTCTCGGAACCGTGCCGAAACATAAGGGAGGGCAGTAAACGGCCCCAATCCCCGATTACCGTCTTCAGGGGCAGTTTAGCCCCCAATAGGGAATTCCGGAGACGGAATCCGGAATCAGGTATTTTTTCCTCTATTCTGCCATCGATGGACTTTCCATGGTTTTCGCCATTTTCCGTGATATTTCCGGTATGGATGCCTGAAAACCCTGCCGCTCCGATTTCCTTTCCTCCTGCGCCTACCAGGTATAACTTATTTTATCGGTAATTTGCCTTTATGGTGAGTTTACGTATTATGGTTCTCCTGGTGGCAGGGGTCTGGTTAGGCTCCAGCCCTTCACTTTGGGCTCAATCCCGGATTGATACCGTGAAGCGGGATGATGGACATGGTCGGGTATTCATTCAAGTATACTCCTATCAGTCGTTGATGGAGGAAGGCTATACTCAGGACGGAGTCCGGGAAGGGGTATGGCTGGTCTATTGGCCTGACTCTTACCCTTCCCGAATCATCAGTTATAAGGAAGGAAAGCAAGACGGTATATACATGGAAGTGGATCCGGCGGGCAAGATTCAGCTGGTGGAATATTATAAGGACGGCAAAAGAGAGGGCCCAAGGAAGCGCTATCATGAGACCCAGGCTATAATCCTGGAATCCGAGAATTATAAAGCGGGACTTCGTCATGGCCCTCTGATCCGATGGTATGAGAACGGGAACAAAAAAGAAGTCAGTGAGTACCGAAACGGACAACTGCATGGAACGGCACGATGGTACAGCCCGGATGAGGTGATTATGGCCGAGTACCATTATAAGGAAGGGCAGCTGGAGGGTCCATGCAAAATATATGATGAGCAAGGGAACCTGGAAGAGGAAGGTCAGTATTCAGATAATGAGAAGACGGGGGTGTGGACCCTTTATTATCCGGATGGTCGTCCTAAAGCCCGGGGAGAGTACGATAAGGGAAAAAAGAAAAAAGGATGGGAGAAGTTTTAGTCCTGTCCTTCAAAGAATAAATAAGGAAAACGGAAGATGACAAACAGAAAAGGATCGGCCTCGTCGACCATATTGGTGGTGGACGATGAGAAGGCCATTCGAAAGGCCCTAAGGGAAATTCTACACTTTGAAGGATATTCGGTGATCGAGGCTGCCGATGGTGCCGAGGCCATGAAGCAGATTAAGGACAGCAGTCCGGACTGTATTCTCTGTGATATTAAAATGCCCCGCATGGATGGGTTGGAAGTTCTGGAGCAGGTCCAGCTTCACCATGCGGATATCCCTTTTATTCTGATTTCCGGTCATGGCACCATTGAGACGGCTGTGGAGGCGGTGAAAAATGGCGCTTTCGATTATGTTTCCAAACCGCCGGATCTGAACCGCTTGCTTATTACCCTGCGCAACGCCATGGACAAGAAAACCCTGGTGACGGAAACTCGTCAGCTCCGCAAGAAAATCTCCCGGTCCATGGATATGATCGGTGAGTCGGATTCGCTGATCAGCATAGAAGAAACCATTCAGAAAGTGGCGCCCACGGAAGCCCGGGTCCTGATCACCGGGGAAAACGGCGTGGGAAAGGAACTGGTGGCCCGAAGGATTCATGCATTTAGTCACCGTTCCACCGGACCCCTGATTGAAGTGAATTGTGCCGCCATTCCCTCGGAGTTAATTGAAAGCGAACTCTTTGGCCATGAAAAGGGCTCATTTACCTCCGCCATAAAGCAAAGAATAGGAAAGTTTGAACAGGCGAATGGAGGCACTCTTTTTTTGGATGAAATCGGGGATCTCAGTATGGAAGCCCAAGCCAAAATGCTTCGGGTACTGCAGGAAGGAAGAATTACCCGTATCGGAGGGGAAAAGGAATTCTCGGTGAATGTGCGCATAGTGGCCGCCACCAATAAGAATTTGCTTGCGGAAGTGGAAAAAGGCCGATTCAGGCTGGACCTCTATCATAGGCTGAGTGTGATCCTGATTCATGTTCCTTCCCTCAGGGAGCGCCGCGAAGACATTCCATTGCTGGTGGAACACTTTATTGAAGAGGTCAGTGAAGCCTATCAGCAGCCCCCCAAGCCGATCGAGGCCTCGGCCATGGAAGCGCTGAAGAAATTGCCCTGGACCGGAAACATAAGGGAGTTGAGAAACGTTGTGGAAAGGCTGATCATCCTTTCCGGGAAGAAAATCACCTGCAAGGATGTACGTACTTATATCCTTCCTTGAATAAGCCAGGGATAAGGCTGGCCAGGCGGAGGATGCGGAACCTATGTCCCAAAGGAAAACGAAATAGATTATGAAAAGAATTTCGATTTGGATTTGCCTGATTCTGGCGGGCATGACCTTGGGGAATTCGCCCGCCACTTCTCAATCCCTGCCTGATTTATGGAATGAGCTGGATTCTCTGCAACGCCAGGGATTACCCCAGTCTGCCCGGGAAGTGGCCGGGAGGATTCGGGTGCAGGCGGAAGGGCAAGGACAGCCCTTTGAGGCCATGAAAGCAGAACTCTGGGGTATGGCTCTGGACATGTCCCGCGGGGAAGATCCCCTGGCCTATGCAATAGCCTATGCGGAATCCCGGATCGACTCCACGCCCCTTGCTCAGAGATCCATATGGCAGTCCCTGACGGCCGAACTTTATTGGAATCATTATCAGCAGCATCGGTGGAAGGTGCACAGCCGAAGTCCAGGAAGTTCGGGAATCGGAACCGGGGACCTGGCTTATTTTGCCCCATCCTCTTATGGGGAGAAGATTCTTTCTCTGTATATGGCCTCTGTGGCGCCCATGGAAGAAATTTCCCGCTTGTCCATTTCTTCCTTAGGCCCTCTGGTCCTGCCGGGAAAAAACAGGGAGGGGACGCGCCCCTACCTGTTTGATCTTCTGGCCCATAGGTTTTTGGATTATTTGGGCCATGGGGACGCCGCCATGCTTTCCCCTTCGGACCCTGGAGGAAATCTGGATCCTCGCTGGTATTATCCCTTGGATTCGTTTATGGGGACAGAAGCGGATTCTCCGGTTCATCTCCTACAAATGGCCTACCATATTTATCAGCAGCTCTACAGGTTGCACCGCAGCCATCCCACTGCCCTTATGGACCTGGATATGAAACGCTGGGCATGGGTTTATCAAAAGGAGCCATCCCCCGAATCCCGGAATGCCTATATTCAGGCTTTGGACTACTGGGCTGGCCGCTACCCGGATCATCCTCTGGGGGGAATGGCGGCATTTCGTCGCCTTCAGCTAGAATGGGAATCTTCCTCCTTGGAGGGGGAGCCGGATAGGGCGGATACACTGAATCTGGAGCGGCTGATCAAGGAATGGGAGGGGCTGGTTGTCCGCTTCCCCCGGGAGGAGGCGGGGATCATGGCGCGGAACCAGATCAACCGATTGAAGGAACGCAAACTGGAACTCCGGGTTCCTGAGGCAGGGATTCCGGGCGAGAATCAGCCCATGTTTCTAGGTTATAGGAACTTGGAAGGCCTGCAGATCCGTATTTTCAAAGGGGAGGCAGAATCCTTGTGGGAAATTCCTCGAAAGGGAACCGAGGAAGCGATTCGATGGGCTTCGCAATCCGAGCCCTGGAGAGAATGGAGCTTGGATCTTCCGGGTCCCGCCGATTACCGAAGCCATAGCACAGAATGGGTAATGGAGGGTTTAGCTGCTGGCAGCTATTTGGTCTGGGTTCAGTCCAGAGACGACAGCCTGGCCACTCGACTCCATGCCTTTGCCTTTATGCAGCAGTCCGGTCTGGCCCTGATGGAGTCCAGGGACGGGGAATTCCAGGTTCTGGACCGGGTTTCGGGATATCCGGTCCCGGGAGTCAGGGTTCAGGCTTATCAGATCCTTTATGGGAACCAGGAGCAGCGATCCCCGCTTTCCCCCCGGCCCTCGTTAACCGGCGAAGACGGTCGCTTTTTCCTTAAGGGAATGGACAGGGGGAGGATTTGGATTCGGTTGGAGAAAGGGGAAGATCGGCTGATTCATTCGACCTCCTTGTCCCCCCTGCCCTCTGGCGAGCAGAAAGCGCCGCAAAGAAGAAGTTTTTTTTACACGGATCGCGGTGTGTACAAGCCGGGGCAGCAAGTGGATTTCAAGGCCATAGTTCTGGATCAGGACATGCAGGGGGCGGATCATCGCCTGGTGACCGATTTCCCCTTTCGGATATATCTGGTGGATGCTCAGGGGCAGCGCATCGATTCCCTGGAAAGGGAGACTAACGCATGGGGGTCGGTTTCGGGAAGCTTTCGGTTACCCATGGGGAGATTGAATGGAAATTACCGGCTGGTGAGCCCATGGGGTCAGCAGTCTTTTTCGGTGGAATCCTATCAGAGGCCAGGGTTTTTCCTTCGATTTGATACCTTGAAACAGAACCTGGCCTTAGGCGATACCGTAATAATCGAGGGGGAAAGTCTGGCCTATTCGGGCCAGCCCCTGGCCGGTCGGGAAGGGAAATTCCGGGTTCTGCGCCGCACCTACTGGCCCTATGTTTCGCCGGCAGCCCGGGGAGGATATTTTCCCCGGCCCATGGAGCCCAGGGAGTACGCCCGCGGAAGCTTCCGTACCGATTCACGCGGAAAGTTTAGTTTTTCTTTTGTCGCCCTCCCCGAATCCCCCCTCGATTCCCTGCGTAAACCGGTGTATACTTTTGAAGTGGAAGCCGAAATCACCGATATAGGCGGGGAAACCCAGCGGGGGGAGACCCGGGTGCCCCTGGGATTCCATTCCCTTATCCTTAGCCTGGACGTACCCGCAGAGACCAGCCGAGAGGCCCTGAGCCCCCTACCCCTGCGTATGACCAATCTTTGGGGGGTGAACCAATCCCTTCCCTTCCGGATCCGGATTTATTCCCTGGAGGCCCCTAAGGGCTTTGTCCGGCCCCGGCTTTGGCTTCCCCCGGACCGCCCCCTATTGGATTCCATCACTTTCAAGAGGAAATTGCCTCTTGATGCCTATGGCCTGGAAAGCGAAATGGCTCATTGGCCAAGGGGAGAGAAAATCTGGGATCAGCGTTTTAATGCCTACCCTGCCCAAGGCCTGGATATTCCTCCTTCGGTCTGGAAGGGATATGGCGGATATGAAATCGTTCTGGAGGCGCGGGACCCCCAAACCGGAGCGCTTCTTGATGTTTCCCGGCGCGTAGAAGTCTGGGATCCGGAAATGTCTCCGGGCCGGCCAATGGCGCTAAAATTGCAGATTCCCCGAAAGCTAAACCCCGGAGACAGCCTTCAGGTTTTCATTCATTCCGACCTGCCAGGAGCCCGAATCAGGGAAGAAAGATTCTGGCCTTCGGGAAAAAGGACCTCGCGGGACTGGATAATGGACGGTTCACCTAAGCATTATGCCGAAAAGATCGAGGAGGAAGACGGGGGTGGTCTGGGATTTCAGTATACCCTGGTTTACCGTAACCGGGTATACCGCTTTGACCATCATCTGCAGGTGGATTTTCCCGGCAAAGAACTGAAAGCCGAATGGGTCCAAACCGACTCCCTGCTTTCTCCAGGAGATTCGGTGACATGGACTCTTAGGATTGTAGAACCCCGGTCTGCCGCCGCCGAGGCCGAATGGCTTTTGGTCCTCTACGATCAGTCTCTGGATGCGCTTCGCCCTCATGGCTGGGCTTTGCCCCCACTGTATAGGCCGCGCTATTATCCACCAATATGGTCTGGCCTGGGATTCTCCCACCACCAATCCCATGGATGGGATCCCCTACCCCGGGAATATCGGGGGTTTGATGTGGAGTATCCCCGATTGATACAACCCTGGGGATGGGGGGGCATGGGTCGGGCAGCCCTGGCCTTTGCCTCATCCCCCAATCCGGTGTCCATGGAAACCTCCATGATGAATCGGGCCGGGGAAAGCGACAAATCGGGATCCGTGGCCAGGGAAGAGGACGAGCTCCCTATGCAGAAAGAGGGAGAAAATTCCGAACCGCAAGCCCAGTTTCCCCTAAGATCGGATTTCCGGGAAACCGCCTTTTTCCTTCCCCAGGCCCGGACTCTGGCCAATGGCGATCTGGCCTGGGATTTTCAGATTCCCGAGGCGCTGACCCGGTGGAAATTCATGGGCATAGCCCATACCCGGGACCTGCGGTGGACCCAGATCGAATCCCGGGTGATCACCCAGAAAAAACTCATGGTGCAAACCGGTATCCCCCGTTTCCTTATGCAGGGCGATCAGATCCGTCTCGAATCCAGGATCAGCAACCTGGGCTGTGGATCCGGTCCGGCCCGGATAAGTTTGGATCTGGAAGATCCGCAGACGGGACAAAACCTGAACAAGGCCTTCGGATTGAAGGAGAACAGCCGCGAAATTTCCCTGGATTCCGGGGTGAGCATGGCGCAAGCCTGGGGGATTCAGGTTCCGGAGTCCCGCTATGCGCCGGTACGGATTCGGATCAAGGCGGAAAGGGGATTCTGCCGGGACGGGGAAGAACATATATTGCCCTTGTTGTCCCAGCGGATTTGGGTCACCGAAACTCTTCCCCTCTGGTTTTCCGGGGACGGGGAAAAGGAATATTTCTGGACTTCACTCCATGAGAAAAATCAGCATCCCCAAAGGGTGGATATAAGGCTGACTGCGGAGTACTATGCTCATCCTCTTTGGCTGGTATTGCCCTCATTGCCCTACTTGGCAGAACCCCGGTTTGCTTCGGCCGAATCGATATTCGGAAAGATCTATTCCGGGGGGATGATTGAGGAGATTTTCCGCGCGAATCCCGATCTGAAATCCCGGATTCCGGAAGCCGCCGACGAGGGGAAGGGCAGTCCTTCCCCCTGGGAGAAGGCCCGGGATCTGGCCGGGATTCCCCTAGAGCAGACTCCCTGGATACAGGATTCGGAATCCGAGAAGCGAGCATGGGAATGGCTGAGGGGAATCCTGGGCTCGGACAGCTTGGATCTTATGATGGAAAGAGCCGGCCAGCAGCTCCTGGATAGGCAGGGGCCCCATGGGGGCATTCCCTGGTTTGCGGGAATGCCGGCGGATCGGTTTATCACTCAGTATATTCTCAGCGGTATGGGGCGGCTGGAGGCTATGCGATCCCAGCCCCTGCCGGCCGCATGCAGGACCCTGGTGGAAAATGGTCTCTCCTTTGCAGATGCCTTCCTGGTTCGGGAATTCAAGGAAATGAAAAGCCAGTATCCCGATCGGATGAAGGATCCGCATTTGGGTACCCTGGAGGTACAGTATCTCTATATGCGCAGTTTTTTCTCTGCGCCCATGGATTCGGAAACCCGGGAGGCCTGGTGGTACTACCTGGGTCAGGCGGAAACATATTGGAAGCAATTCCCTGCACAGGCCCAGGCTATGCTGAGTCTGGCTTTGTACCGGGCCGGAAAAAAGGCCATCGCAGAATCCATCCTAGCATCTCTGCTGGAAAACTCTTTATACGATGAGGAGTTCGGACGCTACTGGAAGCGTCCTCAGAACCCCTATTCCTGGGTCCAGGCTCCCCTGTCCACCCAGGTACGTATCATGGAAGCCATGCAGGAAATCCGTCGGGGCGATCCCTCCATACCCCAGATGGCCCTATGGCTGATCAAGCAGAAGCAGAGCCGCCATTGGCCTTCGGCCATGGCCACCATCGATGCCTGCCATGTGCTGATCTCGCTATCCACAACGGGGGATCTGAGCCGGGAGGCCGGGATGGAATGGCAAATGGGAGATCGGCATATTCGGACTTCGGATGGAGAATCTTCCTTGGGATACTGGAGAATGGATATTCCCGGATCGGAGTTAGATTCGGGTATGGCCCGGATCCGGCTTAAGCTGGATGGCAGTTCCTCGCTGAGCTCATGGGGAGCTTTATACTGGCAATACACGGATCAGAGAGATAAGGGGGAAGAATCCGCATCGGGACTAAGGCTGCGCCGGGAAGTCCTGGTGGAACGCCCTGGTCCCGGCGGATCTGCCTGGGAATCTCTTGGGGAAGGGGACTCGCTGATCGTAGGCGACCGGGTCCGGGTGGTCCTATTTTTGGAGTCGGACCGGGATATGGATTATGTGCACCTGGAGGATGCCTTTGCTTCTGCCTGGTCCCCCGAGTCCGTGATCAGCGGTTACCGCGGATCAGACGGGCTGGGATTCTATCAGACAGGAGAAGAGGCGGCCATGCATTTCTTTTTTTCGCGCATGCCCAAGGGAAAGTTCCAGGTCCACTATGATCTACAGGTCCGGCAAGCCGGAGAAGTCGATGCTGGCCTGGCCACCATGAATTCTCTTTATGCCCCTTCCTTCAGGGCACAGAGCAAGGGCAGACGAATCTCTATTAAGCCCCTTTAGGCAGGGGACCGCTAGGAGATCAGACCCCTACCTTGAAGGGCATGAGAAGCATGAGCAAATCCGTATTTACGGGAAACTCCGATTCGCGGAAAATGCATGCCCTGGAGGGGGATGAGATTTCGATTTTGATTTCCTCGGTGCCTAGGGTAGCCAGCAGTTCCACGATAAGGGCGGCATTGAAGGCCAGTTTCATATCCTGACCGTTATACTGGCAGCTCAAGGTTTCCATTCCTTCATAGGCCATTTCGAGGTCCTGGCCCATGAGTCTTACGGAGTTGCCTATGATTTCCATGACCATGAGGTTAGTGGATTTATTGGCGAATATGCTGATCCTCTTCAGGGCATGGAGGAAATCCAGACGATTAATCACCAGCGTATAGGGGTTATCGGTGGGGATCACCGTCCGGTAAGGGGGGAAGGTGGCGTCCACCAGGCGAGTGCTCAGGCGGAACATGGGTCCCTGGAATACCGCTTCCCTTTCGTCAAACTGGATTTCTATGTCTTCTTCTGCCTGGGAGATCAGGGTGAGCAGAAGATCGGCTGATTTTTTGGGCACGATGAACCCTTTGTCCGCCAAGGCATTGCTTCCCTTGCGGGTGACCTGGATCAGCCGGTGAGAATCGGTGGACACCAAGCAGAATTCATCGGCCTGAATTTCAAAGAAAAGTCCCGTCATGGCCGGCCTCAGGGTTTCCTTGCTGATGGCAAAAAGGGTCTTTCGCAGCCCGTAGACCAGAAAATCCGTAGGCAGGGAAAAGCGTTCGGCCTCTTCCAGGGGAACCTGCTTGGGGAACTCTCGAGGATGGGCGGTGGTGATCCGGTATTTCCCCGAATCGCTGGTGATCTCTACGGTCGATTTATCGGCCGAGATCTGAAAGCTTAAAGGTTGATCAGAAAGGTTTCTCAGGTAATCGATAAGGATTTTGGCTGGGATGCAGATTTCTCCTGCTTCCTGTACTTCCTGGGCTGCCATGACCACGGACAGCATGGTATCCGCATCGGAGGCGGTGATGCGCAGCTTCTGGTCCAGGAGTTCAAAATGCAGGTAAGTCAGAATTTTTTGCAGGGGATTGGGTGCAATTAACCCGGATAGCAGGCTGAGTTTCTTGTATAGCGCCGAGGAGTTCGCAATAAATCGCATGGGAATTTTCGAGTTTGTCCACAAAAATAGAATTCTTTGCCGGATTCCTTTCGAAGATAGGCAATGGAATGGAATGGAAGGAAAGGAAAGGGAAGTTGTACATTTGGATGAAAACCCGAGCTTATCGATGAGCATGCTGAGAAATTGGTGGAATCAGGCCTGGACATGGTGGAACCGGTTCAGGAGTCCCCGTGCCGGGCAGCAAAGCGCTCCTGTCCCCCTGGCCCCGGTAGGTCCGCCGGCCTCGGCTCCCCCTCCGCCTCCACCAGCCCCTGAGCCGGGGCGTCCCTTTGAGGGGCTTAGTGTGCAGCGCTTCGGGCGCCACAGCGACAATAACAAGTCTTTGGACCGTACTCGGATATGGTACAAGTCCGAGGATCTGTTCAAGACCAAGGCCTATATGGACTCGCTGAAGCATTTTTTTGCCTATCTCAGCGATCCGCAAACCGGCAATGTCCGCCTACAGGATAAGGATCCCGGTCCAGGTTTCGAATTTGAGTTGATACAGGGTTCAGCCCAGATCCAGGGAAGCGTTGATCAGGACCAGTTGGAAGCCCGAGTGCCCCTGGTGCGTATGGTCCGGCCCCAAACGGCCGTGATGCGTCGCCTCCTGGACTTGAATTATCATCTGAATTACAGCCAGGGGGCCCTGGATGACCAAGGAACCTTGTATCTGATTTTCCGCAGTTCTTTGGAAACCGCCAGCCCTCAGAAAATGTATTTCGGTTTGAGGGAACTGGCCATTCATGCGGATCGCCAGGATGACCTGTTTCTCTCGGACTTCGGGGAGCTCCGGGCCGTGCCGCCCCGGGTCATTGAGCCCCTTCCGGCCCAGGAGCTGGAGGTCAAGTACCGTTATTTTCGCCTGTGGATCCAGGAAGCTTTGGACCTGGCCGATAAAAGGAATCCCGACAGTGAGGCCACGGCTATATCCTATGTTCTGCTCGGCCTGATTTATCGGATCAGTTTCCTGCTTGCCCCCGATGGAAAACTGTTGGCCGAGCTCGAATCCATTCAGGCGAAGTTCTGGGAAACCCGGGAGACACAGACTCCCGTTCAGCGCAACAAGAATCTTCATTTGGCCCTGAAGAAGTTGCTGGACCTCAGCCCCCAGGAATTTTCCGGCAGCCTTTATCGTTCGGTGGCCACGTTTTCGGCTGTGCTTCCTCCCCATGCCTCCAAGCTCCGGGAGATTTTCATCAACGCGGCTCGGGATGCGGTCCGTTACCGGGACGAAAAAGAGGGAGAGCTGGCCTGGAGAGTCGCTGAATATGCTATTCTTTATCCTCATTTTGTCTTTAGTCTGGCATCGATCCAGACGGAACTTACCCAGGTGCTTATGAGTGTATGGCACGAAGCCTTTTTCCGGGAACTGGGCCTCAAACATCCCTATTACCTCAAGGAGGAAAACCAGATTCAGGCGCCCCGAATTGCCTGGGCGGTGGAGCAGATCCTGACGCCTTTCTTGGAGAAGTATCCCGGCATCCAGTGGGACCATAATCAGATATCCTACGATAATCCCTTTGATTTTGGACTCCATTTCTCTGAGATGATTCTGGGAATCAATCTGCAAACCCAACGCATATGAGCATTCAGTCGACCATAGCTTTATACCAGGATGCCGTCGTGCAGATCGCCACGGATACCGGCCATGGCACCGGATTCTATGTACATGCCCATCGACTGATTGTCACCAATCATCACGTGGTGGGGAATCATCGCTTTGTCAAGGTCAAAACCCGGGATCTGCCCGCCAGGCTGGCCGAAGTGCTGTTCATCGATTCCCGCTATGATCTGGCCTTTCTCCGCCCACCCCAAGACATGGGTGGCTTGGCAGAGATCCGTTTGGAACAAGAAGATGCCCTCAAGGACGGGGACACGGTGATTGCCATTGGCCACCCCTATGGACTGAACTATACGGCCACCCAAGGGGTAGTGTCGCGGAGTCAGCGGATTCATCAGGGGCTGAGATATATTCAGATTGATGCCGCCATCAATCCGGGGAACAGCGGCGGACCCCTGGTGAATGAAAATGGGGAGATTGTGGGGGTGAACACCTTTATCATCAAAGGGGGGGATAATCTGGGTTTTGCCGTTCCCGTGGCCTATCTCCGGGAAGCCCTGGAGCAGTACCGGCCTATTTATGGCACCCCTTCGGTGCGCTGCCCCTCCTGCTCCACCCTGGTCACCGAATCCTCCCTGGACCATGACCGTTATTGCCCTCATTGCGGCTTGGAAATAGACTTTCCCCTCAGAAAAGAAGAAGCCTCTGAGCCCGCATCGGGTATGGCCCGAACCATTGAGACCGTGCTCACCCGGCTGGGCTACTCCCCCAAGCTTGCCCGAACCGGCGCCCACCGCTGGGAGATCAGATCCGGATCGGCTACGGTAAACATCCAGTATAATTCCCAGAACTTCTTTATTCTTGGCGATGCCCATCTTTGCCGTCTGCCTCAGCAGGGAATTACGGAACTCTATGTTTATCTTCTCAAGGAAAACTTCCGTGTTCAGGGAAAATACTTTTCCCTGAAGGGCGATGTGATTGTCCTTTCCGCCATGATTTATGATCTGGAGCTGACCGTGGATCGGGGAGAAAAGCTTTTGGGACGGCTGATTGAGAAAGCCGATTACTATGACCATTTGCTCATAGAAAAAATGGGCTGCCGTCCCCTGCTTCGGGAATGATTCTGATCCTGGGCTATCCGGCCAGCTCGGATTCCAGCCAGGAGGAAACCCAATCTATCAGATCGGGGATGGCCCCGGGATTCTTGCCTCCGGCCGTCGCCATCTGGGCCTGACCTCCTCCACCTCCCTCAATCCGGGGAGAGATTTCGGATTTCATGATCCGGGATGCATCCCAGCCTTTTTCTTCGATCAGGTCTTCAGACAGACCCAGGAGCACATGGGCTTTCCCTTGGGCTGCACAGGCCAGCAGGGCCAGGTGGCTTTGGTTCCGGGAGCGGATCAGCTGGTATATTTTCTTCAATCCATCGGGAGAATGGATATCCAGGATTCCGGTGATCAGTTCCAGGCCATCCACTTTTCGGGCTTCGGAGATCAGGTTCTGTGCCAGGTCCCGGT
The DNA here is from genome assembly GCA_964412885.1 of uncultured Chitinophagaceae bacterium. Classification (GTDB taxonomy): domain Bacteria; phylum Bacteroidota; class Bacteroidia; order Chitinophagales; family Chitinophagaceae; genus CAYPQN01. The sequence continues at coordinate 27,356 of CAYPQN010000007.1, forward strand.
ATCGGGCATCCTGAAGAGAATGGAGCTGCTTCTCGATTTGCTTATGATCGGCCATCAGCTTTTCCAGACTGGATACGGGATCTTTTGGATTTTTCATCAGCTGGAGGAGGCGCCGGTGTTCTTCGAGGCGAGCCTGGATATGCACCCTGGCCGCTTCGCCGGCCAGGGCTTCCACCCGGCGGACCCCCGAGGCCACGGATGACTCGGAGATCAGCCTGAACATGCCCAACTGACTGGTCCTTTGAACATGGGTTCCGCCGCAGAGCTCTATGGAAAAGGCATCGTCGATGATCACCACCCGGACCGTATCGCCGTATTTTTCCCCGAATAGGGCCATAGCCCCCAGTTCCAGGGCTTCTTCGCGAGCCATGGTGCGGACCTTCACCGCGATGTCCTCCTCAATCTTCTGTTGAACCCTTCTTTCCACTTCCCTAATCTGCTCTTCCTCCATGCGGGCGAAATGGGAGAAATCAAAGCGCAGGTGTCCGGGTTCGACCAAGGAGCCTTTCTGCTGGACCTGATTCCCCAAGACCTCCCGGAGGGCGGCATGGAGCAGGTGGGTGGCGCTGTGGTGAATTTCGGTTTGGCGACGCCTGTGGGCGTCGACCTGGGCTATCAGGGGAGCATGGAGGTCTTTGGGCAATCGAGGCAGGAAATGCAGGATGAGTTCGTTTTCCTTTTTGGTGTCCAGAACGGGTATGGACTCTTCCTCGCTGATCAGTTGACCCCGGTCTCCTACCTGACCGCCCCCTTCCGGATAGAAAGGTGTCTGATGAAGTACTACCTGGTAGACTTCCTTCCCTTTCTGCACCACTTTTCGGTATCGGCGGATGTGAGTGCGGGCCCTAAGCGTGTCGTAGCCCAGAAATTGGGTTGGTCCTCCCTGAAGCACCACCCAGTCCCCGGCGTCAAGAGCCGTGGCCTTACGGCTCCTTTCCTTCTGCTTCTTCATTTCCGATTCGAATCCGGGTTCATCCACCTCTATCTCATGTTCAGAGGCTATCAGCCGGGTTAGGTCCATGGGAAATCCATAGGTATCGTAGAGTTCGAAAGCTTCGGGTCCGGGAATGGCCTTAAGGTTATTCTGGCGGGTTTTCTCGATGATTTCGTCGAGGCGCCGGAGTCCTCTTTCCAGGGTACGCAGAAAGGAAGTTTCCTCTTCGGCTATCACTTTGGAAATCAAATCCTGCTGTTTTTCCACTTCGGGAAATACTTCGGAAAACTCCCTGGCCAGTACGGGAACCAGGCGGTGAAGCAGGGGTTGTTTCCAGTCCAGGTAGGTATAATAGTAGCGCGTGGCACGGCGCAGAATCCGGCGGATCACATACCCCGCCCCGGTATGGGAAGGCAGTTGCCCGTCTGCAATCGTAAAGCATAGTGCCCGGATATGATCGGCCAGGACGCGGAAGGCAATATCCGCTTTTGAGTCTCCTCCCAGATAGGGTTTTTGGGTGATCCGGGCAATTTCCTGGATATAAGGCTGAAAGAGATCGGTATCGTAATTACTCTGCTTGTTCTGGAGAACCCGCACCAGCCGTTCCAGGCCCATGCCGGTATCGACGTGGCGGGCAGGCAGGGGCAGCAGCCTGCCGTCTTTCTGCCGATGAAATTGCATGAAGACCAGGTTCCAGATCTCGATGACCTGGGGGTGATCGGCATTCACCAGGGAGGATCCCGGAACCCGGGATCTCTCGGATTCATCCCGGCAGTCCAGGTGGATTTCCGTGCAGGGTCCGCAGGGCCCCGTTTCCCCCATTTCCCAGAAATTGTCTTTGGCCGATCCCGTCAGAATACGCTCTTCAGGCAGGTATTTTTTCCATTCCTCCCGGGATTCCCGGTCCATATCCAGGCCCAGATTGGCATCCCCCTCGAACACGGTCACATAGATTTTCCCGGGATCCAGACCATAGACCTGAGTCAGCAGTTCCCAGCTCCAGGCAATGGCTTCGGTCTTGAAGTAATCCCCGAAGCTCCAATTCCCCAGCATCTCGAACATGGTATGGTGGTATGTGTCCACACCCACTTCTTCCAGGTCATTGTGTTTTCCGCTAACCCGAAGGCATTTTTGGGAATCCGCCACCCGGCGGATTTTCGGTTCCCGGTTCCCCAGAAAATATTCCTTGAAGGGGTTCATTCCCGCATTGATGAACAAGAGGCTGGGGTCATTCTTTACCACTATGGGGGCAGAAGGGACAATAGCATGTCCTTTCGAGAGGAAAAACTCGAAAAATTGCTGGCGGATTTCTTTGGCAGAGCGATACATAAGGAAAATAGTGGCGACAAAGATAAGGATTCGGGCTGGGGTGAAGTACGGATTCCCCGGGGTCAGATCCTCGGATCGTCCCTGGCTTGGACAAGGCTTTCGGGGAATTTGGCTTAATTTGGGCTTTAAAATCCATAACCCCAAGGTGAGCTTTCTCTATCCCCTGTTTTTGCTGGCGGCCTCGGCGGTGGCCATTCCCCTGCTCCTCCACCTTTACAACCTCAGGCGGTATCAGAAAGTATATTTTTCCCATAGTCATTACCTCCGCCAGGCGGTTCCCAGAACCCGAAAGATGGCCCGCATCCGCCACTGGCTTCTGCTGCTGTTGCGCTCCTTGATGATCCTTTTTCTGGTCCTGGGCTATGCCCAGCCCCTGGGCTCTCGTCAGGACAGCTTGGCCTCCGCTCCTCTGACCATCCTCTATGTGGATAACTCGGCGAGCATGTCCTTGCGTTCCGGATGGAGAACTTTGCTGGATATTGCCCGGGAGTCTGCCCTGAATCAGCTGGAGCAGGCAGATCCCGAGTCTTCTTATCTGCTTCTATCCCATAGTTATGGGGGCAGACCCTACCCCCAGCCGCCCTCTTTCTGGTCGGAGGCCCTCCATTCCCTGGACTTTTCCTCTCGGTCCCTAAGCCTGGAAGAAGTGATCCGGGAGGCAGAGAAAATCCGTCAGTCCCAGGGTTTGCTCCGGGTGGACCTCTGGTATTACAGTGATTTCCGCCAAGGGGATTTAGAAGGAATTTCGGATTTGGCCATGCCTTCGGGGGTAAGGTTCCTGGGAGTCCCCGTTCAGCCCGCCAAAGAGAATCGGGCCTATATCGACACCGCTTATTTGCTCAGCCCGGTATTGAAATCCGAGTCGGTGAACGAATTGGTGGTGGTCAGTCGAGTCCAGGGGGATGGTCCGGACGAGGAAGTCGAAATGCATCTGGAAGTAAACGGACAGCGTGTGGGAGCCCGGATTCTGGATTTTGACGGCCAAGTGAGTCGGGAGGACACGTTTCTTTTTCCCGTAAGGGGAAGCCGGTGGCAGGAGATTCACTTATCTCTTCAGGGCAGTACCTCCGGATTCGATCAAGATTATTTTGTTTCCGCCCGGAGTATGCCCCAAAGGAGGATTCTTCATGTTTATGCGGAAAGGCCCAATGTATATGTAGAGGCCGCTTTCCGGGCTCTGCAGGGATTTACGGTGGAAAGGCGGCAGGGCAGCGAAATTCCGGAGGATAGGGATCATTACAATCTTCTGGTGCTGGAAGATTTCGGTCGTCTGGGCCCGTCCTGGTCGGAATACCTGGACCGGAGGCTGGAGCAGGGGCAGGTGGCCCTGCTCATTCCCGGGAGAAGCACCGATTTGGGAGCGATGAACCAGTTTCTCCGGTCACTAACTCCTTTGCAGTACACGGACCTGGACACCGTACAGAGAGAGCTGGCTCAGATCCAGAGAGGAAATCCCTTTGTCCGCGATCTGTTTGATCAGATTCCGGAAAATGTCCGCCTGCCCACGATCCACTGGCACTATAAGATGAGTGCGGATTTTCAATCAGGCCAGCAGGCCCTGCTGAGTTTTTCGGACGGGAATCCATATCTGAGCCGGATTCCCCGGGGCCGGGGGACTCTGTATCTGCTGGGTGGAGGATTGGATGAGCAGGCAGGGAATTTCCAGACCAGCTATTTTTTTGCTCCTTTTCTGTATCAAATGGCTCGGGGATCCGGTTCTGGAGACCTTTATGCCCTGGAGCTGGGTAGCGGAGAACCTTGCTTTTTGCCGGCCAATAGCTATGAGGAGAATGATCTGATCCGTCTTACCGGTCCCGAACTGGAGCGGATTCCCCGGCAGAGGGCCAGCGGATCGGGAACCCTGATTTATCTGGAGGAGGCCATTGGCCGCCCGGGATTCTATACCCTGCATCGATCTGGAGCCGATACGGTAGTTCTGGGGGCCAACGCCGACCGACGCGAATTTTTGGGGGATTATCTGGACATGGAGGCGCTGAAGCGATTGGGAGAAGCCCATGATTTTCAGTGGATTCGGCTCCAGGACAGAGGAGGGCATCCCGGGCCGGACGCCCGATCTGCCTTCCCTCTTTGGAAACTTTGTGTTACTTTAGCCGGGTTAATGCTCCTGCTGGAAACCGCCCTGCTGGTCAGGGGGTCCCCCATGGGGAAAACCATCAATTAACCGGCCTCTATGCGTGTACTCATCCGTCAGGCTAAGCTGGCAGACCCGAGATCTCCTTATTTCGATCAAGTGTTAGACCTGTATATCGATTCCGGTTATATCCGGGATATAGGGGAAGGTCTGGACCAGGAGGCCGATCAGGTGATCCATGCTCCGGGTCTAATGGTTTTTCCCGGATGGGTGGATGGGTTTGCCGATTATGCCGATCCCGGCTATGAACACCGGGAAACTCTGGAAACCGGTATGGAGGCCGCTGCCAGAGGTGGATTCAGCCGGGTGGTGACCCTGGCCAACACCATGCCCAGGATAAGCCGGCGCTCCCAGCTCGAATACATACATAGGAAATCAGAAGGAAAGCCGGTGTCCATTCACCCGCTGGGGACCATTACCCAGGATGCGGAAGGGAAAGCGCTTTCGGAAATGCATGACCTTCACTCGGGGGGGGCCATAGGGTTTTCCGACGGATGGACTCCGGTTCAGTCTCCCGCCCTAATGGTCAAGGCCCTGGAATACGTGCGGGCATTTGACGGACTGCTGATTCAGTTGCCCATGGACACAGATCTCAGTTCCGGCGGGTTGATGCATGAGGGGGAATGGTCCACCTTTCTGGGCATGCCCGGCATTCCAGATTTTGCCGAGTCGTTGATCATACACCGGGATCTGGAGTTGCTTGCCTATGCCGATTCGCGATTGCATATTACGGGTTTGTCCACGGAGTCCGGGTTGAATCAGATCCGGGAAGCCAAGGCCCGAGGACTGAAGGTCAGCTGCTCCGTATCTCCTTATCACTTGCTTTTTACCGATGAAGCCCTGAAACAATACAGCAGTGTCTATAAAGTAGATCCCCCGCTGCGGACCGAGAAGGACCGGCAGGCTCTGATCCGGGGGCTGGCCGATGGAAGCATCGATGCCATCGCCTCCCATCATCGCCCTCAAGATGAGGATGCCAAGAAGAAAGAGTTTGCCTTTGCCGCCGCCGGTATGAATGCCCAGGAGATGATGGTTCCCGTTTTATGGGATGCCTTGAATTCCCATTTGGACAATCGTCGCTGGGCCGAGCTGCTTTCGCTCTCCTGGAGGAATATCCTGGGCTTGGACCCGGCCATGGTGGAAAAGGACCAAAGGGCCGAGATCAGCCTTTTCACCCCGGAGCAGTCCAGCCGTTTTCCTGAAGAAGGGATCCGGTCTATTTCCCGGAACAATCCGTTTATGGAAGGAGAATTCAAAGGCAGGGTTTTGGGGTTGATCAACGGAGAAATCCTATATTTGAATCCGGAGTAAATATTATCGTATATGGAATTAAGCCAGCAGACCAGTGGACAGGGGCAAATCGCCGCGAAAATGGGGCTAATGCTCGCCCTGATCAAGATTCTTTTCAGCACGGTCCAGTTCAATTATTTCATGGGGCAATGGACCATGAACATGATCATGACCCTGGTTTCGGTACTGCTAAGCCTGACTGTACTGGTCGTTCTGGCCGTACAGGTTCGAAAGGCCAACGGAGGGTATATTTCCTTTGGTCTGCTTTTCCGGGCATTGTTCATCGCCATTCTCATTGGATGTAGCCTGAGTTATTTTTTCGATTTGCTCTATATTCATTTTCTGGATCCCAGCATTTATGATCAGCTGAAACAGTCGACCATTTCTTTCGCCGGGCGTTTCGGGGCGGATGAGGCGGCCCTGGATGAGATCGCGGCCAAGTTTGACGAGGAACAGGCTAAGGCCCTGACCTTAGGCCGGATCACCCTGGGCCTTTCCCAGACCATTATCTTTCATAGCATCGCAGGATTTATCCTGGCGGCCATATTTAAAAAGAAAAATCCGATGCAGCCCACGGGAAATCCGAACCAGGCCCAGGCATGATGAATGTAGATCTGACTGTCCTTGTCCCTCTTTACAATGAAGAGGAATCGCTTCCGGAGCTCTGCGCATGGATCCTTTCGGTCTGCGACAGGCAGGGATATGATTATGAAATTCTTTTTGTGGATGACGGCAGCCGGGACAGAAGCTGGGAAGTCATCCAGGAACTGGCCGGCCGTCAGCAAAGGATCCGGGCCATCCGTTTCCAGCGCAACTATGGGAAGAGTGCTGCCCTCAATGAAGGATTCAAAGCCAGTGCCGGAAAGGTGGTAATTACCATGGATGCCGACCTTCAGGACAGCCCCGATGAAATCCCCGAGCTCTACCGAATGATCCAGGAAGAGGGCTATGATCTGGTCAGCGGCTGGAAAAAGAAGCGCTATGACAATGCCCTGACCAAAAACCTGCCTTCCAAGCTATATAATGGGGTGAACCGATGGGTTTCGGGGATCCCCCTCCATGATATGAACTGTGGGCTGAAAGCCTATAAGCGAAAACTGGTTAAGAGCATTGAGGTCTACGGCGAAATGCATCGTTTTATTCCTGTCCTGGCCAAAGCCGCCGGATTTGAGCGGATTGGGGAAAAGGAGGTTGTCCATCAGCCTCGGAAATACGGGGTATCCAAATTCGGCTGGGAAAGGTTTATCAACGGATTCCTGGACCTCCTCACCGTCCAGTTCATGAGTCGGTTTGGCAAAAAACCCATGCATTTTTTCGGCACCCTGGGAACAGCTATGTTCCTGATCGGATTCCTCATGATTCTTTGGTTGATTCTGGGGCGGATTTCGGTGGGGGAGAACTACGGACTGACCAATCGTCCCCCCTTTTATCTATCGCTGACGGCTATGATCATCGGCACCCAGTTTTTTCTTGCGGGCTTCCTGGCAGAACTGGTATCCAGGACTTCCGGTGACCGCAATCATTATCTGGTGGAGGAAAGGATCCGCCTGGATCGCTGATTAGATCCCAGGCATAGCCGACCCGAAAGCCCATAGATAAGCTTAACAATCTTTTAGGCAAATTGGCCGGGCCCTTTAAACCATTCTGGAATATTTCAGTCAAATTTGCCCTTATCATCGGACTATGAGGTATATCCATTTTTTATTTGTTTTTCTGTTGACGCCCATGGCCATGGTCCAGGCGCAGCCAGGTCCCGGCCGGATAACCGGGACACTGGTATATCAGAACGGGGAACCGGCCTCCTATGCTACCGTGACTTTGGTCCGGCCCGACCGCACCGTGGTGGGGGGGGATCTGACCGGGGAGGATGGGCAATTCCGGATTCAGGAGACCGGATACGGACAGTTTGATCTGCTCATATCGGGAATCGGCCTGGTCGGTGATCAGGTGAAAGGTATTCTGATCAGTGAAGAGGAGCCGGAAAAAAACCTGGGTTCTATTCGGGTAGCCAGTCGCACCCAGTCGCTGGATGAGGTGCAGATTACCGCCGAGAAAGCTCTTTTTGTCATGGATGTGGACAAGAAGGTGTTTCAGGTGGATAAGAACATCACCACTGCGGGGGGCAGTGCCTCGGATGTGCTGCAGAACGTGCCTTCGCTTTCCGTGGATGTGGAGGGAAATGTGAGTCTGCGGGGAAGGTCCAATGCCACCATACTCATTGATGGAAAGCCCGCCACGCTATTGGGAGGAGATGAGGCCTCGGCACTGCAGAGTCTACCGGCCTCCAGCATAGATCGGGTGGAGGTGATCACCAATCCTTCGGCAAAATTTGATGCCCAGGGGCTGAATGGAATCATCAATATTGTGACCAAAATGGATAGCCGGTTGGGTCTGAATGGTACGGCTTCTTTGGGCGCAGGCACCGCAGACAAGTACAACGGTAGCCTGAATCTCAACCTTCGCAATGAAAAATGGAACTTTTTCCTGAATTCCAGTTATCGCCAGAACCGCCGGCGCAACTCCTCGGAAATGATCCGTCAGGATATGGCCGGTCCCCGCTACGAGACTGTAGAGGAAGGAATCCGCAATTTTCAGGGATTTTTCAATTCCTTTGGTGCGGAATACAGTTTTTCAGAGAAGACGACCCTTGGGCTCAGGCAGAATCTGAACTGGATGCAATGGGCGGGAAAGAGCCAGTCGAACCGGGCCATGTACCCCTGGGGGACCCGGCAATCCCGATATTCGGAGTATTCCGGAGGTCCTATGTCCTATTCCACCACCCTGGATTTCAAACACCTTATGGCCCGGCCCCAGGAAGAGATTTCGGGGAACTTCACCTATACCCGGTTTAGGGTCAGCAGGGAACAGTTATTCATCACCCAGGACTGGGATGCAGACGAGCAGCTCCTTTCTCCGGGGCTGATTCAGGATGCTCCGGGATCCGGGGGAAGTTGGAACTTTACCGGGGGAATCGACTACACGCTACCGCTGGGCGAGAACCGCCGCTTCGATGCCGGAGTGAAAACCCAGCTCAATGGATTTGATTCCAGGAATGATCCGGTGAGGATACAGGGCAATGAGGTCCGGGTGGATTCCATTCAGCTCATCGATTATGATTACCGTCAGGATATCCACGCAGCCTATCTGAACTTCCGGGATCAGGTTCGGAAGTTCCGCTATCAAATCGGCCTGCGTTCCGAGTATGTGATTTATGAAGGTTCCCTCAGGAGTCTGAGCAGTGACCGCTATTTCTATGATTATCTGGGGCTTTTTCCCTCTGCATTTGTATCCTATGAACTGCCTCGGGATCAGTCGATCTATCTGAATTACAGCCGGCGGACGGACAGGCCGCATTTTATGCAGCTCATGCCCTTCCGCAACCTGTCCAATCCCCAGGAAATTTCCACAGGGAATCCTGACCTGGTTCCAGAGTTTATCCACCATGTGGAATTATCCTATAACCGGATTTTTCCGGCAGGACATAACCTCATTTTCAGCACTTACTATCAGTACACCCAGAATATCATTGAAAGGTACAGGGAATCCGTGGGGGGTGGGGTGTATTTTTCCAAGCCCTATAACCTGCATGCAGGTACGACTTTCGGAGCCGAGCTGATCAGTAAGATTCAGCTGAGCCGGAATTGGGATGCCATGGCCAGTGCCAACTTTTTCCGCAATACCATTGACGGAAGAAATATTGATCCCAACCTGTATACCGAAGGTTTTGGATGGTTCGGCAAGCTGAATTCCAATCTTCGGCTTCCGGCAGGATTTGCCTTTCAGGCGGACTTCAATTACCAGGCCCCCCGGGTGATTGCCCAGGGAGAAAGAGAGGGCGTCTACTGGCTGGATCTGGCGCTGAGAAAGAACCTGTTGGACAATAAAGCTACGCTGGTGATGAACGTTTCGGATATATTTAATACTCGTAAATACGTAAATCTCTACGATTTCGGGGGCTCCACCCAAAGAAGCTACCGGGACCGGGAAACCCGGATTGGAAATATTAGCTTTACCTACCGGTTCGGCCGCTCGGACATCCGTGCTCGCCGCCGCCCTAATGCCGACCTCGCCCCTGGGGTACCGGAAAGGGATAATATCCGGGTGGAAGATGGAAGCGATAACAGTGGATTCTAGAGGTCCGCATCAAACAGTTGCCTTATGAAACGACTATGTTTTTTCTTGGTATTGGGAATGGGGATACTGGGACTCGGTGCGGAGGCCTATGCCCAGAAAAAAGGCGGACTCGGGGACTGGCTGAAGAAGGCGGAAGATCAGATTGGCGGCAAGGGCAGCCCTTCCGGGTATTCGAACCAGGAGGCGGTTGCCGCCTTGAAGGAGGCTCTGGAAATGGGCAGTCGGAATGCGACGGACCGGCTATCCCGGCCGGATGGGTTTTTGGGCAATGCCCTGATTAAAATTCTTCTTCCTCCCGAAGCCCGGCAGGTGGAGACCACCTTGCGTAGTCTGGGCATGGGAAAATATGTCGATGAAGCGATTGTGGCCATGAATCGGGCTGCAGAGGACGCCTCATCGCGGGCGGTGCCCCTTTTCGTTCAGGCCATCAAAGGGATGAGTGTAGCCGATGGCATTTCGATTGTGAAAGGCGGAGAAGGAGCGGCCACCCGATATTTGGAATCCAGGACAAGCGGTCAGCTGACCAAAGAGTTCAAACCGGTTATCGACCAGTCGCTATCCCGGGTAAGGGCCACTCAGTACTGGAAGGAATTGTTCGAAGTCTATAATCGCCTTCCCACCACACGCCAAAAGGTTAACCCCGATCTCAGCGCACACGTGACCGAGAAAGCTCTGGAAGGTCTGTTCAAGACTATAGCCGAAGAAGAAAATAAGATCCGAAAGGACCCGGCTGCCCAGGTGACTGGACTACTGAAGAAGGTCTTCGGCCGGCCTTGACGGGGACCCGCAGCCGAATTCATGGACCTCCTGAATAAGAAAGGGAGACAAAGGCCTGTTTTTCTGGATGGATTTCAGGGGAGGGGCTTTTTTCCTTAAGTTTATACCGATTGTATGTTATCCAGGCCGGGACTCTCCGGGTGGCCGGATAGAATGCCTTGCTTTCCGACGCATCCGGGGATGCCATCGGCGTGAATTACTAATTCTTCGTTCATGAATCCAGAAGAAAAGTTCCAAAACAGAATCGCCAAACTGAATGCTGGCCAAAGAGAAGCAGTGGAAGCCATCGAAGGCCCGGTTATGGTCATCGCCGGACCGGGAACCGGGAAAACGGAGGTGCTTGCCCTACGCATCGCCTATTTGTTGCGCAGCGATCTACAGGTGAGCCCCTCGGAGATTCTTTGCCTCACCTATACCGATGACGCTACCCAGTCCATGCGTAATCGGCTGCTCGATATTATTGGACCTGAAGCCAATCGAGTGCAGATATATACCTTTCACGCGTTCTGCAACCAGGTGATCCAGCAAAACCGCGAGTATTTTTCTTATGGGGAGTTGGAGCCCGTGGATGATCTGACCCGCACCGAAATTGTGCATGAAATTCTGGATGAACTTCGGTCGGACCATATTTTATGGCGTTCCGGGGGAGATATCTATTCGAATGCCCCCCGGCTGCTGCGTCTGTTCAGCACCATGAAGGAAGAAAATTACACGACCGAATATCTGTGTCAAATCATCGACCAGGAAATCGAGGAACTCCCGAATCGGGAGGATATGAAATACAAAAGAAATACCGGAAAGAACAAAAAAGGGGATCCAAAACTAGAGAAAATACGGAGTGACCAGGGCAAACTCGAAATGACCAGGGGGGCGGTGGAACTTTTTGAGGTGTACAAGGAAAAGATGAAGACCCGGGGGTTCTATGATTTTTCGGATATGATCCTTTGGGTGATCCGGGCCTTTGCGCAACATCAGGAATTATTGCTCCAGTATCAGGAGAAATGCCAGTATATTCTGGTGGATGAATTCCAGGACACCAACGGCTCCCAGAATGCTCTGCTCCGTCAATTATTGGATTACTGGGATGTGCCCAACGTCTTTGTGGTAGGAGACGATGATCAGTCTGTTTATGAATTTCAGGGGGCGCGGATAAAGAATATTGTGGAGTTTCATGACCGATACCGGGAATCGATTCGGGTGATTATGCTGACCGAAAATTATAGGTCATCCCCCCCCATTCTGGAATGGGCAGGGAAGAGCATCATGAACAATATGAGCCGCCTGGTAACCCAGCTTTCCCAGGAAGGGGCTCATGCGAATATGGACCTGAGCAAGGATATACGCAGTGCCCATCCCCGATTTGCCGACCAGGCCGACTGCCCGGAGCCGCGGGTGGTGCAATATCCTAATCTGACCACCGAGGAAGTCGATCTGGTGATTCAAGTGGAAAGGCTGATTCAAAGCGGAGTGCGGCCCCAGGATATTGCCGTCCTCTATGCCCAGCATAAGCAGGCTGACCGGATACTGGACTTGATGGATAAGAAGGGGATTCCTTATTTCGTTAAGCGGCCTGCCAATCTACTCGATATTCCTCTGGTCAAGCAGATTCTTAACTTGTTCCGATACCTCAAGGAAGAATCCGAACAAGCCCTTAGCGGGGAAGCTACCTTGTACCAGCTGCTCCATTCCCCCTTTTTCCAGGTACCGCCTCGCGATATTGCCCGGTTGGCTCTTTTCAAAAGACTTAGGGATAAGTGCGGAAAAACCAGCGATCCCAGTATGGAATACTGGAGAACAAGCCTTTCCCATGAGCAGAATTTGGTCTCTATTGGACTGGAGAACCCCGAGGCGCTGATCCGGATTGGTTCCCGGTTGGATGATTGGCTCCAGTCGATGAACCTTCTCAGTCTCCCGGCTTTGTTGGAAAAGGTCGTCCATGAGTCGGGATTGATGGGTTATATACTCAAGCATAGGGATCATATATACTCATTGGAAGTCCTTAAATCCTTCTATGATTTTGTGCAGGCTCAGGTCGAGAGAAAGGCCGACTTGAGCCTGGCGGATTTCCTGGACCTGATCGAAAAGCACCGGATAATGAATATTCGGGTACCGGTTCAACGGGTATTCAGCAAAGCGGACGGGGTACAGTTTTATACCGCTCATTCTTCCAAAGGCAATGAGTTTGAATATGTATTTCTTATCGGGATGACCAGCAATTACTGGGAAAATAAAAAGGCGGTCGGCAACCGCTTCGTTTTGCCTATCCGCCTGTCTTCTAGTCAAGAGAATGAGCGTTCTGACGCCGAAGAGGTCGCCCGACGCTTGTTTTATGTGGCCCTTACCCGGGCCAAAAAGCATTTGCGGATATCCTATTCTGAGAATGCGGGAGGAAGCGGAAGAAACGTAGCCCGCTCTAAATTTATCGATGAAGTCTGTGCCCCGGAAAAAAGAGAGTTGGGCTTCGTGGAAGAAGAGCTGTTGGCCGGTAATCTGCAGAAGGCTCTTCAGCCTAAGCCGAGTCCTCAGATCGAATTGGCCTATGGGAGATATCTGGAAGAGACCCTCAGCAATATGCGCATGAGCACCTCGGCCCTTTCCCTTTACCTTAGGTGTCCGCTACGCTTTTATTTTGAGCGGGTACTTAAAGTGCCTCAAGTGGAGAATGATTACCAGATTTATGGTAGTGCTGTCCATTCCGCACTTAAGTATATGGTGGCGAACAGGGATCATACCGGACTCCCTCCAGTGGAGGCGGTGCTAGGAATATTCCAAGAAAGGCTGAAGGCTAAAAAAAGATTGCTGGGGGACAAGCTTTTTGAAAGGAATTTGGAACAGGGCATAAAGGAGATCACTGATTTCTATGCCGAAATTCAAAAGGATCTGCCGGAGAAGGTGGAAGTGGAAAAGAATATTTCTTTTGTCTGGGATGGAAAGATATCGGTGACCGGGAATATTGACCGCCTGGATATTCTGGATGGATACTGCAGGATCATAGATTACAAGACAGGAAATCCCGAAGGGGACAAAAATGTCATAAAGCCTCCCAATCCCGAAACCCAGTACTCGGGTTCGGACTTCTGGAGACAGATGGCTTTCTACAAGTTCTTGGTGGACGAGAATCCTAAAGGGAGTTATCCCCCGGTTCGGTACGGGAGTTTTCTGTTTTTGCGAAGGCAGAGAGACGGAGAATACTGCCAATTGAAATATGAAATTACGGAGCAAGACATAGTGTATCTGAAAGAACAACTCAGTCAGGCCTATACTCAGATCATGAACCAGGAGTTCGACAAAGGATGCGGAAGGGAGGACTGCATCTGGTGTCAATTTACCCAGACCTATAAGCTCCAAAAGGAGAGCCTTTGAAGACAGGGGAAGTTCTCCAGGGCAAAAATAATACCCCCGGATGCATAGAGGTTGCGGTCCGGGGGTATGAATCACAGGGATAGGAGCGGGAATTATCCTTCGGCCTGGGCTTTGTCTTTTTTCTTGGAGAAGGGTACCTGGAATCCGAAGTAGAAGTTGGTTCCATTGGTGAACAGATTGTCGCTTCCCAGATAGAATCCGGAAACCCTCAGTCCCAATCCTACTTGCATGCTCTTGCTCAGCATGCTGTATGTCAGAGGAAGACCTACGCTGATAATACGGGTATCATAGCGTGGAGTCAGGCTGATCCTGCCGTAAACCGAATTGCCGATTTTGTCGCGGCTGGCCAGGTTACCCATGAACAGCAGGTTGGCATAGAAGTTTTTCCATATATTGTAATCTCCGGATAGAATCAGGGCAGTGGGTAGACTGACTTTGGTACCTGAGGCGCCCAGGTCTTCCATTCCGAAGCCTTGTTCTTCCATGTAGGCGATCATGCTGTCCACATTGGTAATCCTGCTTTCGATTTCGGGACCACTGATATAGGCAGGAGTGCCGGCGGTTTTATTGTAGAACCTTATTCCGGCATTATTGTTAGTGTATTTTATGGATCCGATATCTATGACCGAGGCCGAAACCCGGAACAAGTATTTATTCTGGCTGAAATCGGAATTGTTTTCGGGGCGATATTCGTATACCAGACCAAGGTCGGCTCCCATTCCGGAACCTTTGGACTTGGTCAGGTCATTGACCCCGGATATACCCCCGAGCATGTTCGAAGCATACTGAACGGAAGTATTGTTTATGCTCACATAGTCTGTACCGGGAGCATAGGAGATATCCATGTGCTCGTTGAGAATGGAGAAGTAAGCGGCGCCCTTCAGAAGTCTAAGATTCAGACCTCCTTTGAGGAAGTGATTGTCCTGATTATAGATCACCCCTCCGTATCCGAGTCCGTATTCCGTCCATCCGTGCCCGGTAACGTTGAAGGCGTCGATTTTCAGTTTCAGCCCGTCCTTTTCCACATCGGAAAGTCCGTCGCCGCTGATGGTGCGGAATAAGGTCTGATCCAGGTCATGAACCTGGGCCATGAAGCGAACCCGGGTAAAGAATGCCACGCTATGTTTGTCGTTGATGGACACAGTGGCCCCGGGGCCCCGGACATCGATCACGGGCCCGTATAGACGCGAGGGCTTGTTGTCGGATCCAAACTGGAACTGACTCTCGCCATCCTCGTCGTTGATGCTACCGAACAAATCACTCATTTTAACAGAGGAGAAATTGGTTTCCATTCCCAAATCCAGGGCAAAAAGATCGATGCTGAACTTCGTCCGGGAATCCGCGATATTGGCGGGATTCAGGTACATGCTCTGTGAATTCGCCCAATTGCTGGTGGATACCCCCAGCATTTTTTGGGCTTTGGCCGCAGGTATCCATGTCGTTCCCCCCATAATCAGGAGGAGAGGGAGTAATTGTTTTGTTCTCATGTTCTTGTGCATTATTTGAATTTTAATCTGAAACGTGGCGCAAAATTAATACAAGTTTCTAACAAAAATTATCCCTTAGTTATATAAGGGAAAGATTCCTACTAAAAATACGTATTTGTACGCAGGCCGGTACCTGGGGAAACCGGCCATTCCAGGGGTTTGGGAGTCTGCCGGGAACGGAAAATGGGGATATGGTTTTCGGGTATCTACCTTTCAGGGGATCCATCATCTAAGGGGAAAAGGCCTTCCCCGGGTCGGGATACCAATCTCCGTTTCTAAGCTTCCATGCCGATGGGCCAAAGAATGGCAAAGCAAAAGGGCCACCCATTCGGGTAGCCCTTAGTCTGTGTATAATCTTCTTGATGGGGAATTATCCTACTGCCACTCTTTTGAAATCCACTACAGTCAATCCCTCGGATACCGATTTCAGGTAGGCTTCCACGGATTTCTTATTGTCTTTCACAAATGCCTGTTGCAGGAGGGTGTTTTCTTTGAAAAAGGCATTGATTTTACCTTGGGCAATTCTTTCCACGATATCCCCGGTTTTGCCTTCGGCCTGAATTTGCTCCATGGCGATGGCTTTTTCCCTTTCGATAACGGATGGATCAATTTTGCTGGCATCGACAGCCAGGGGGTTCATGGCGGCAATCTGCATAGCTATGTCCTTTCCGGCCTCGGTGATCTTATCCTCTCCTTTTTGGTTCAGTCCCACGAGTACACCGATGCGATATCCTGCATGGATATAAGGCACCACGGTTTCCGCTGCCATATGTTCAAAATGGACTATGTCGATCTTTTCGCCGATCTTGGCCACCACTTCCAGAAGCTTTTCTTCCACCGTGGCGCCCTCCATTTCCAGGGATTTGAGGCTTTCGATGTCCTTGACCCCCGCATTCAGGGCCAAGTCAGTCAGTTTCTGAGCGAAGTCGATGAACTCTTGGTTCTTGGAAACAAAGTCAGTTTCTGCACTAAGGTTGAGGATGATACCGTAGTTGTTTTCCGCATTGGATTTGGCCATCACCACCCCTTCTTTAGCTTCACGATCGCTGCGATTAGCGGCTACTTTCTGTCCTTTTTTTCTCAGGTAGTCAATCGCTTTTTCAAAGTCCCCTTCGCTTTCGATAAGGGCTTTACGGCAATCCATCATGCCCGCGCCGGTTTGCTGACGGAGCTTGTTTACCTCTGCGGCAGATATGGTTACATTACTCATTGTCTATGTTTTTGTATGTTTTCGTTGTGGTTCTCCTTTCTCCACACCATGGAAATGGAATCGGAAAGCCCCTTGTTTTCGGGGCTTCCCATATTCCCGCAATGGGGATATGGATTAGGATTTCCGGGAAGTGGTTCCTCTTCCCGCACCTGTCCGTCCTGTTCCACGGCTTCCGGCAGCCCGTCCGGCGCTGATGCGGCGGCGTTCTCCTTTTTCCTTGGAATCCGTCTCCTCATCGGCTATACTGTCCAGGGAAACAGCGGATTCTGTTTGATTCTCTTCGGCGGCCTCTTCTTCTTCCTTGTTCTGGGCTCTCTCCTGCAATCCTTCCATCACGGCGTTGGTGAGATAGTCCACTATAATGGCTATGGATTTTGTGGCATCGTCATTGGCCGGAATCGGGAAGTCCACTTTGGATGGATCGGAGTTGGTATCCACCATGGCGATGGTGGTGATCCCCAGTCGACGGGCTTCTGCCAGCGCAATGTGCTCATGGCTAATGTCGACCATGAAAAGCGCGGCCGGAGTTCTCCCCATCTGGGAGATACCTCCCAGGACTTTTTCCATTTTGTCGCGGCTGCGGGTAAGGGTGAGCCTTTCTTTCTTGGTCACACTGTCCATGGTGCCATCGGCCAACATTTTATCAATGCTATGCATTTTTTTGACGCTCTTGCGGATGGTCTGGAAATTCGTGAGCATACCTCCCAGCCATCTTTCGGTGACAAAGGGCATGTTCACCCGGGCCGCTGCCTCGGAAACGATTTCCTTGGCCTGTTTCTTTGTGGCCACGAACATGACCTTCTTTCCGCTTCTGGCTATAGACCTCAGGGCATTGGCGGCTTCTTCCAGTCCGTCAATGGTCTTGTTCAGGTCAATGATGTGGATACCGTTTTTCTCCGTGAATATATAAGGGAGCATCTTGGGGTTCCACTTCTTCTTCAGGTGGCCAAAGTGAACGCCGGCCTCGAGAAGTTGCTGATGCAGGCTTTTATTTTCTTCCATTGTGGTTTTTTCTTTCGGTTTGAGATGATCGAAACAATTCGGAGATTAGCGCTTGGAGAACTGGAAGCTCCGACGGGCTTTCGCCTTACCGAATTTCTTCCTCTCTACGGACCTGGGATCTCTGGTCATTAGTCCTTCTTTCTTCAAAAGAGGGCGGTATTCCGGATTCTCCAGGCACAGGGCCCGGGCAATGCCCAGTTTAATGGCCTCTGCCTGCCCTTTGGGCCCACCCCCTTGAACATTGATCTTGATATCAAAGCTAGTAAGGGCGTCCACCACCTTCAGAGGCAGCTCCACTTGATTCTGCAAATAGATGATGGGGAAGTAGGTGGTATATTCTTTGTCGTTGACCAGGATCGAACCGCTACCCTTGCTCAGATAAACCCGGGCTACGGCTTCCTTGCGTCGACCTATGGCGTTTTGTTGCTTTTCCATGCTTTTTTATAATGCGGATAAAAAATTAAAATTCAAGGGATTTGGGCTTCTGCGCCTGATGAGGATGTTGATCTCCTTCGTAGACAAAAAGCTTTTTGTACATGGCCCGTCCCAGGCGGTTTTTGGGCAGCATGCCTTTTACCGCCCTTTCGATGATGGCATTGGGTCGGCGGGCCTGAAGTTTTTTGGCGGATTCCGCCTTCTGTCCTCCCGGATATCCGGAATAAGTCAGGTATTCCTTGTCCGCAAGTTTGTTCCCTGTGAATACCACTTTAGCGGAATTCAGGACGATCACATAATCCCCGGTATCAAAATGGGGAGTATAATAAGGCTTGTGCTTTCCCCGTAAAATCGTGGCAATCCGGGTGCACATGCGTCCGACGGTTTGGTTTGTCCCGTCAATGACATACCATTCCCTTTTTACCATTTTCTCGTTGGCCGAGGGAGTCTTAAAACTAAGGTGTCTCATTGCTGCAGATTAATAATATATTTCGATTTGTTTTCCGAAAGGGGAAATGAATTTAATCCCTGCCGGAATCCCTTTCCCGGTCCTCTGTCCGAAATTGGGGATGGCAAAGGTAAATCTATGCATGGACTAGACCAAAAAATTTATTAGAAATATTTATGGTCGGGCTATAACTCATTGATTTTCAGTGGATTTTTAGAACAACTTTCTTTAAAGTCCAAAGGAAAACGCCCATCCTGTCAGGGGATGGGCGCTTCAAAATGAGTACATAATCCTCTACCTGATTAGAAAGGGTTGGATTCCGGAAGGGTATATTTCCTTCCTTGGTTCTGCTCCTTGAGCCAATCGACCAGGGGCTCAAAGTATTCCAGCATTTCGCGGGCATTCAATTCGGATCCGGTGGATTCTTCCAGCACGACTTTCCAGTCCTTGGAAGCGCCAGGGTACATGATTCCGGTCAGGAAATCCCCGATTTCCTTACGGCCATAGTAATTGGTGGCCCGGGGACTTTCTCCCAGTATGTTTTCGGCTATATGATTATGGAGCTGGTAAAGAATAATATAGGAAAGCGCATAATCATAATATTGGGCAGGATCGTCGTTGATATGGGTTTTGGTGGCCGCATCGCAGAATTGCTCACCCCGGGGAGAGGGAGGCACTATGCCCTGGTATTTTTTGGCCAGATCCCACCAGGTTTTGTTGAACTGGTCTTCCGGGAGGCGGTCCACATATAGGGCCTTCTCAAAATGCGTCATGGTGCCCGAGGAAAAGAAAATGAATACCACGGAGTTCAGGGCTTCTTTAAGCAGGGTCTGTATGCTATCCACCTGGGCGGTTTCCGGCACCAGCCCCCGGGCCACCAAGTAAGGTTTCTGCATGGCGGCCATGCCCATCATGGTGCCTATGGCTTCATGGTAGGCCCGGTTGGCCCCGGCCCTGAGCAGGGGGGGAACGGTATTATTGGTATAGGACATATAGTAATAGATATGCCCCAGTTCGTGGTTTACGGTTTCGAACCATTCGGAATTGGGCTCCACGCTCATCAGGCTGCGGACGTCGTTTTGCAGGTCCATATGCCAGGCGGAGGCATGGTTGTTCTTTTTCACGGCGGAATCTGCCGGATAAGGATAGAGGCTGGATTTTTCCCAGAATACCTGCGGCAATGCGGGGAATCCCAGGCTGGTATAGAGCTTTTCCCCTTCTTTCATTATCCATTCCGGGGATTTGCCGGAGAGAACCGAATCCACGTTCATGCCTTCCACCGATACGATGGGAGACCAGTCCTGACCCCATCGGTTGGGAAGCCAATGGGCGGGGAGGTAATCCGGTACGGCGTCCAGTCCATACCGACTGGCCAGCTCATAGCGCATCCAGGTATGGAGTTCCCGGTAGAGCGGATACAGTTCGTTCATCAACCGATTCATGGTTTCCATCATCTCCTCGGTGTCCATGCCATAATCGCTGACCTGGTAGGAGAAATAGTCTTCATAACCCAAAGCCTGAACGGTCTGGTTGCGCAGATCCCTCAGCCGGGTCAAGCCCGGTTTCAGCAGGGGCCCCACTTCCTTGCTGGCTTCCCAGGCTTTAAGTCTTTGGTTCACATGGGTTTCTTTCTTCAGGATATCGTCGATCTGGTTGGTGGATACTTTCTTCCCATCCAGCATGTACTGAAAACCATAGAGCTGCTGGGTCTGCTCATTTTCCGCCGCTATGCGATCTTCCACCGTCTCTTTTATGGCCTGTGGGTTGTTGGCGGCCATATAGAGGATGGTCTCCAGTTGTTTGACGTCAATATAGTTTAGCTGGTCCTTATAACTGAGCAGTCTTCGGGCTTCTTCGATGATTTCCGTGGATCCGGTGAACCGGGCCATGGCTTCGTCTGCCTGTTTGGCCAGGGTCATATTCGTGGTATCCCCAGGAATGATTTCAATATTGGCTTTCCATTGGGCTTCGGTAACCTGGGCGTACTTCTCCAGAAATTCCTGGGTATAACTGGCCAGGAACTGGGCTGTTTCCTGCTGAATTTTAGTCTTTTCCGATTCGTTGGGGCCGCAGGATGCCCATACAATAGCCAAGCAGGCCAGAAGACCGATTTTCCGCAACATATAAATTTTTTTGTTTCCCTGCGTAAATATAGGGAAAATCAGCGCGGGGAATCGGGAAATCTCCGAACAAATTCCATAAGGATGTCGCCCAGATGATGAATCCGGTTCAGCCTCACCTGATCTGCCGTGTCGAAAACATTATGATAATGGGGATTGTTTCCGCGGGCATAGATAAAGATCGCGGGCACGGATCTACGGGCAAAGGAATAGTGATCGCTGTTTCGGCTCATTTCCCTGGCCAGGATCTCCGGCAGCCTTCCCCGGTTCAGGGATTCGAGCAGGGAGAAAGCCTGGGTCTCCTGTTTCCCTCCCACCACGGTAATGCCTTTTTCCGCATCGGCGGTCATGTCCAGGTTGATAACCATGCGGATTTTTTCCAGGGAGATCAGGGGGTGGTCACAGAAATAGGCGGATCCCAGCAGGCCCAGTTCCTCCCCGCTGAAGAACAGAAAAGCCACGGAATAGGGTGCGGGATTGCGCGCGATTTGTTCGGCCAGACTTAGGCAGAGGGCGGTGCCGCTGGCATTGTCGTGGGCTCCGGGGAAAAGGGCTTGGGCTCCCATACGCCCCAGGTGATCATAGTGGGCAGTGAACACCAGGAAAGAGTCGGGATTCCGGGTGCCGGGAACAAAGGCCATGACATTCTGGCTTGGGTATTCGGCTACCCATTCGGACTCAATCCGGGCTTCCACCCGGTGCAGGGGATCGGCCAGGAATGAGTCCCGGACATAGACGATATTGGGGGGTTGCTGATCGGTGCGGCCGAGCCAAATAAAGGGTTTTGATCGGGGAATCAGGAACAGCCCTTCGGGAAACTGTTCGGGTGTGGACCTGAGGGTCCATCCCAGGTAGTGGACCGCCGTATCCAGATCCCGGATTAAGTGGACCTGGCCGGGCTGGAACCGGGATTTCAGGGCCTCCCAATCGGCCGTATCCCTTATGGACGCCAGAGAATGCTCCTCTATCTTTCTGGATTTCCATTTCCCTGCGGAGGCCGCTGCATCCACCAGGTAGTCTATTCCGGGACGAAGGGTTTGGCCGTTGAGTTTGAGGCTGATTCTGCCTTCGAATCGGTTCACCGGAAAGGAATAAGGCTGAAAATATCCCGTGTCTCCCGGAAGGGGGGATAATCCTTTTTCCCTTAGCTGTTCCCTTATATAGACTGCCGCCTTGTAATCGCCTCTCTGGTAATAGCCCCGGCCATCCATATCCGGAGCGCTGAGCCTGTCCACATGCTTCAGAATGATGGCTTTTTCCGTTTGGGCATTTCCTGGCCCCGGGAAAGCCAAAAGGAAAATCAGGGCGGGGATAATTTTCCAGGGAAGGCAGCGGCTCATGATTCGGTCCATTTTTTTACGATCAGCGAAGAGTTTGTGCCCCCGAATCCAAAGGAATTGGAAAGGAAGCAGTCAAAGGAATGGGACAGTCTATCCGGGACGATCCATATTTTCCCCGAGTGTTCATCGGGATTCTCGAAATTGATATTGGGGGCGATGAATCCGTTTTCCATCATGATCATGGAATATACGATTTCGCTGGCCCCGGCCATCCAGCATTCATGGCCAGTCATGGATTTGGTAGAGCTGACCGGCACCCGGGATCCGAAGACCTGAAAAAGGGCCTGGGCTTCGCTGGCGTCACCCGTGGGCGTAGAGGTGGCATGGGCGTTGACGTATTCGACCTGTTCGGGGCTCAGCCCGGCATCCGCCAAGGCCTGGCGGATCGACCACACCTGTCCTTCCACACTGGGGTTGGATATATGCTGACCGTTGGAAGAGAATCCATATCCCAGAATCTCCCCTAAAATGGGAGCACCGCGCTCCCGGGCAGCGGTCAGGGTTTCGAGCACCAGGGCTGCGGATCCTCCTCCAGGAACCAGACCATCCCGGTCCCGGTCAAAGGGCCGGGAGGCCCGATGCGGCTCATCCTGCCGCAGGGAGAATGTTCCCAGGGCATCGAAATTGGGCATAGAATAGGCATTCACTTCCTGGGCTCCCCCGCAGAGAATTCTTTTTTGCAGTCCCTGGCGCAGGAAAAGAAAAGCCATGCCAAGGGCATGGGATCCCGAAGCGCAGGCTGCCGATAGGGTGAAATTGATTCCCTGAATCCGGAAGATCGTCGACAGGTTCATGGTCACCGTGGAGTTCAGCACCTGGAATACGGATCCGGATCCGACCAGCATGGTGTCCTTTTTTTCCCGGATAAGGTCAATGGCTTCGATCACCGGCCTGGCGGAACTGTCGTTGCCGAAAAGCACCCCTGTGTCCCTGCTTTCCAGGAGTTCTGGACCAATCCCTGCCTGTTCCAGGGCTTCCCGGCTGGCCACATAGGCGTATTCGGCCTGTTCGGGCATCATGATCCGGGAGCGTCGGTCCAGAATTCCTTTCAGGTCAGGGCGGGGAACGGAACCGGTTAAGGCTGAGCGATAGCCCATGGCTTTTCGTTCCGGATCCAAGGTGATTCCGGAGCGGCCTTCATAAAGAGAATCCCTGACGGCGGCCTTGCCAATGCCCAGACAAGAGTATATGCCCATGCCGGTTATGACCACTCTTTCCATAGTCCTGAATTTGACATCAGGTGTATAAACCTCCGTTGACGGAAATCACCTGACCTGTAATATAACTGGATTTTGGGGAAGCCAGAAATCCCACCACCGAGGCTACCTCCTCGGGTCGGCCGAAGCGCCTCATAGGAATGATTTCTTTCCATCGGGATTCGTCGAGATCGGCCACCATGTCTGTTTCGATGAATCCCGGGGCCACCGCATTGACTGTGACCTTCCTTCGGGCCACTTCCTGAGCCAGGGCTTTGGTGGCGCCGATCATTCCGGCCTTGGCTGCCGAGTAATTGACCTGGCCGCTCATTCCTTTGAGTCCGCTGAGGGATACCATGTTGATGATTCGGCCCGAGTGGCGCATAAGCATGGAGGGCAACAGTTTGCGGGTAACCAGAAAGCAGCCGTGCAGATGCGTATCCAGCACCCCTTCCCATTGGGCATCGCTCATGGCCATCAGGAGGACATCATCCCGGACGCCGGCATTGTTGACCAATACCTCAATGGGTCGTTCGGGGTGGGCATTCATCCATCCGTCCAGCTGCTCCTCCACCTCGGATTTGCGGCCCACGTCGAATCTCAGCACCCAGGCTTCCCTTCCGGTATCCCGGACCAGGGCGGCGGTTTCTTCAGCGGCTTCGCGGTTCCCCTTATAATTAATCAGAATATCGAGACCGTCCTGGGCCAGTTGGAGGCAGCTGGCTCTTCCGATTCCCCGGGATCCTCCGGTGACCAGGGCCACCCTATTTTGTTGATTCTCCATGTTTATTCAGTATTTGACAAGGGGTTGCATTTCGGATACTTTCAGCCATTCCCTGATTTGGTTCAGGGACAGATAAGGGGCCTGGTCTTCACGGAAGAAAGGCAGGATGTTCCGAATCTCCTCATAGAACCATAGGGAGGCAGGGGCAATCCGGTTCTGGCAGTCCAGCAAATCGATGGCCTGGACCAGGGTGGCTGCGGCGATGGAGAGCACCTCGAAGCTGTTCTCTATGACCCTTTGGCAGCTGAGGGCCGCGTTGCAGCCCATGCTGACCACGTCCTGATTGTCGTTATTGCTAGGTATGCTATGCACGTATAGAGAACTGCTCAGGGCCTGATTCTCGGCTACGGTGGAAGTGGCGGGGTACTGCATGCCCTGTATGCCGAAGTTCAGGCCCAGTTTTCCTGCATTGGCAAAAGGAGGCAGTTTCTGATTCAGATGAGGATTGAGCATATAATTGATCTGCCTTTCGGCTAAAAGGGAGAGTTTGGTCATGGCCAGCTTCAGCTTGTCCATTTCCAGGGCCACATAATCTCCATGGAAATTCCCTCCATGGAAAATGTTCTGATTCTGGCGGTCCACCACCGGATTGTCGTTCACGGAGTTCAACTCCCGGATCACCACTTCTTCGGCATAGCGAATCGTATCCCGAATAGGCCCCAATATCTGGGGGATGCAGCGAAGGGAATAGGCTTCCTGTACTTTTTCCGATATGACCGATTCGGTGATCTTACGGCTGTAAAGGTGATTTTGCCGAGTCTTGAGCATAGCCGATCCTTGGGACAGGGATCGAATCCATCCGGCAATCTCCCTTTGGCCTGGGTGGAGTTTGGTCTGATTCAGCTCCTCGGAAAACGGATCATCGAATACTTCCATGATCTCGTTGAGCATAAAGGAGATCAGCGTGGACCAGCGAATCAG
The DNA here is from genome assembly GCA_964412885.1 of uncultured Chitinophagaceae bacterium. Lineage (GTDB taxonomy): Bacteria > Bacteroidota > Bacteroidia > Chitinophagales > Chitinophagaceae > CAYPQN01. The sequence goes on from CAYPQN010000007.1 coordinate 52,278, forward strand.
CTTATGGCTATAATGGAGATTCATGGCCCCGATCCCGGTCATGGCCGAAGTGCCATTGAGTAGGGCCAGACCTTCCCGGATATGGATTTCCATGGGGGCTATTCCCAGGGCATCCATGACCTGGCGGCAGGGATGGATCTCCCCCTTCCACCAGCAATCCCCTTCTCCCAGCAGGCCCAAGGCCAGATGGGCAAGTTGCACCAGGTCGCCACTGGCGCCTACCCCGCCATGCGCATACAAACAGGGGCTGATATCCGCATTTACCCATTGGATCATCTGTTCCACCAGCCCGGGTTCAATGCCCGAATAGCCCAGGATAAGCGTGTTGAGCCGGGAGACCAGAATGGCCCGGCAGGATTCCGGGGAAAGCCTTTCTCCCATTCCGGAGCTGTGGCTTCGGATCAGGTTAATCTGAAGCTGACGCAGATCCTGATCTTCAATTCGGTACTGGGCCATGGGCCCGAACCCTGTATTGATTCCATAAATCAATTTGTTCCTTGAGAATGATTCCAGAAATCGGAAACTGAGGGATACGGATTCTCCGGCTTCAGTGCTCAGACCTATTTCTTGCTTCTTTATTACGATTTGTTCAAATGCGTCCAGGTTCAGCGCACCTCCACCCAATGTGATCATGATTGACCGCGGTTTATCGATTGCTGGCAAAAATAGAAAAAATCAACGGGCAATGCCCCAGGGATTCAGGGGAGGGGTATACCGGGGACTATTTCTTCTTGATCAGGGAGTTCAGAGGATGACGAATATTATGAAATTCGATAAGATCCACCTTGATGCTGCCCACCAGGATGGGGCTGTCCACCCTTACGGGCAGATGGTTCTGATCATCGGTGACCCAGACGGTCATTTTCTCCCCTCCCTCGAAAATGGTCCCTTCGATCAGCAGGGGAGAAAATTTGATGGTGTGGAACTTGCCATATTTGGTGTTCAGCTCCTCTTTCCCCAGGTAGCGAACATACAGGGAATAGACCTGGTCATCCAGGAACATGTCGAAGGGAATCTGGTCTCCGGGCTTGTAGCGGTCAAAATCTATATTTCGGGCATAGTATATGGCGGACAGCACATCCTGGACGCAGGCAGGGACTTTGAACACTCCATTGGTGGAAATGGCCTGGCCCAGGGAATGCTGGAAGCGGACATCATTGTAGATCCGGAATCCCCCTTCGTTCACGTTTCGGATAAAGCGAAGAGGCAGAAGGGTTTCGACATCGACATAGGATTCATATACATCGTATACCTTGTAAAACCACTCATAGGATTTTAGGGTGGTGCCCACGCCTTTAATGTGGAATACCTTGCGGTTATTCATTTCTTTTTTATCCACGCTGAATTCCGCAGTTCCAGCCCCCACCCACAAGGGCCCCATGTTATAATATACCTTGTATTTCAGTCGTTCTCCGGACTGAAAACTGATGTTTTTGATTCCGCAGAAATCATTCTGGGCCTTCAGGGGGTATAGGGCGCCGGTTCCCAGGATAAGGAAAAGGACCATGCGGCCAAAGCGGGAAAGGAATGGAAGAAATGTCATGGGCTTACTGTTCAAAGAGTTCATCTAACGGATCCACTTCATGCGCAAGATAATCAAGCTCCCGACCAGGGAGGGAATCACCAGATTAATTAACCATAGACCCACCGTGGCGGCGACTATTCCCAGGGTGTTCTCCGATACCAGTGAGAAAATAAAAACCCCGATTTGGGATCGCTGCCCCAGTTCCAGCAGAAACCATCCCGGGATCATGGCATTGGTCCAGAAAAACAATCCACTCAAAAAGAAGGATTCCACTCCCAGGGGAACCACCCCGGCCCAGTCCAGTAAAATCAAATACTGTGCCGTATAGACCAGAGTCTTGATTCCGGAAATCCCCAGTATCCCTGCCTGATGTTTTCGGGGGATGCCTACCATCAGGCGTCCAAAGACCTTCCATTTCCGGAACCATCTTATTTTCCCCAGAAAGGGATACCAGAAATCATAGAATATATAAATCACTCCCAGCAACAGAATGGCGCCCAGGCAGAGGAAAAGACTGATCCTGGGGAAAATCCCGGCAAAACGCCATTGGGCATAAATCAGCCCCAGGGCACCGAAGAAGAACAGGCTGATCATTTGGGAAAGAATGCCCAAAAGAGATACGCTGATCAGCCGGATCGTGTTCTTCTGCCGCAGATAGAGCAGACGGCCGGGGTATTCCCCAATCCGGTTGGGAGTTATAAAAGAGAGGCTTATGCCGGCAAAAAAGCTGAGGACGGTCTGTTTCCAGGTCAGGGGATGAGCGAACCGGCAAAGCCATCGCCATTTTATGATTTCCAGGCCCAGGTTCATAGGCATGAGCGCCAGGGAGGCCATGATCATCCAAATCGGGCCATCCGCCCAGCTTTGCGGATTTTCCATTTCCTTCCATTGCCGGACTACGGCCAGGGTGATTCTCCACAGAAGAAATAGGCTGATGGAAATTCCCAACAGGGAATTGACTCGTATTTTGGTACTTTTGATCAACGGTTGAATATGTCCATGGGGGAAGAGCATATCATATTAGGAATAGATCCGGGAACGATTCATATGGGCTATGGGTTGATATGCGCTGGTAAAAATAAGATTTCCCTGCTGGAAATGGGGGTGTTGCATCTGATGAAATATCCGGAGCATTCCGTCCGTCTGGAGATGATATACAAGAAAATGGAGGGCATAATGGAAGCCTATCCCGTCCGCACGGTGGCCATCGAGGCCGCTTTCTACGGGAAGAACGTGCAGAGCATGCTCAAGCTGGGCAGGGCACAGGGAGTGGTCATGGCGGCTTCCATGAAATACGGGCTGATTCCCCGGGAGTATGCCCCCCGCAGAATCAAGCAATCCATAACCGGAAGGGGGAATGCCACCAAGGTACAGGTCTGGGAAATGCTTCAGCGCATTCTGGGGTTTAAAGAGGAGCTGCCTTTCCTGGATGCTTCCGATGCCCTGGCCGTCGCCCTTTGCCATCATTATGAATCCTCCGGGGGGGCTGCGCAGGTCCGGGGGGCCGGGAAGGCCGTCCGTAAGCCCAAAGGAGAAAAGGGAAACTGGGTACAGTTCATCATGCAGAACCCGGACCGGGTGCGCTGAAGGGACCTTCTACTCCCTCCATTTTTCCCGGATTTTAGCCGGGAATGACAAGAAATTAGTATATTGTTAACGGTTCTCTAACGAGAGCCAGGCAAACCTAAAAAAATCTTGATTTTGATATGGCCCAAAAACCGAGGATTTTGCTCGTAGAAGATGATCCCACGCTGAGTTACGTAATCAAAGAGGCCCTGGAAAACAGGGGATATCAGGTGGTGGCTTGTGAGGATGCAGAATCTGGATGGCACGTATTCCTCAGAAAGTCCTTTGATCTATGTCTATTGGACGTGGTCCTGCCGAAAATGAGCGGTATGGATTTGGCTCAGGATATTAGGATAAAAAATGATAAGATTCCGATCATCATGCTTACCTCCAAATCCATGGATGCCGACAAGATTGCGGGATTCAAGAGCGGGGCTGACGATTATGTGACCAAACCTTTCAATATGGAGGAGCTGGTCCTGCGCCTCGAAGTATTTTTGCGCCGGACCCGCAAGACTTCGGAAAATTCCCGGGCCCAGTATATGATCGGCAGCCTGCATTTTGACTTCCGCAACCTAACCCTTTCCAACGATGCCGAAGAGTATGAGCTGACCCAGAGGGAGGCCGAACTGATCCTCTATTTTTGCCAGCATCCCAATCAGATCCTCAAAAGAGAGGAAATTTTGGTGAATGTCTGGGGTCGGGAAGACTATTTCCTCGGTCGGAGTATGGATGTGTTCATTACCAAGATTCGCAAGTATTTGCGCAATCAGCCCGATGTCGAAATCAAAACCGTTCACGGTATCGGTTTCCGGTTCCGCTGCCCGGGACTGAAGAAGGGAAAGTTCAGTTCCTGAGGAAATCAGGGTTTATCCACCCTTTCGATGGCTCTCAGATACATCTGAATGGTATTCTCTATGCCATAATACAGGGCATCGCAGATCAGCGCATGGCCAATGGACACTTCACTTACCTGGGGAACCTGTTCCAGAAAATACCGCAGATTCTGACGATCCAGGTCATGACCGGCATTGACTTCCAGCCCCAGCTGTCGGGCTCTCATGGCGGCCAACCGGTATGGAGACACGGCCCTGGCCGGGTCTTCGGAGAATCCGCGGGCATAAGATTCGGTATAAAGTTCAATGCGATTGGCCCCGGTTCGGGCGGCGGCTGCCATGGATTCCGGGCGGGGATCCATAAAGAGGGATACCCGGATTCCGGCATCCTGGAATCTCCTGGTCCATTCCCGGAGGGATTCAAAGTGGAGATCGATATCCCACCCATGATTGGAGGTTATCTGTCCTGGTTGATCGGGGACCAAGGTCACCTGATCGGGTCGGACCTCCAGGACCAGGTCCACAAACCGGGGTTCCTGCGGATTGCCTTCTATGTTCATTTCCACGGCAAGCAGGGGCCGGATATCCCGTACATCCTGGTAGCGGATATGCCTTTCGTCGGGACGGGGATGGACCGTAATCCCCTGGGCACCGAAGCGGACGCAGTCCAAGGTCATTTTTCTGAGGTCGGGATTGTTGCCTCCCCGGCTGTTTCTCAGGGTGGCGATCTTGTTGACATTAACCGACAGTCTCGTGTTCATGAGAACGAATATCCTACATAATCCCCAAATCTGGTTAATTTGTGTCATGGTCCGTTTTGGAATCCCCTGGAATGGCATTCGGCGAATGGCCTGGATTTGGGGTTTTCTGGCCCTGGTTCAGGGATACTGTGCCTGCAAAGGACAGGTGGAGGAAGAGAAGGCGGTTTTTCAGATGAACCTTTCCAGCGGGAATCTGGAATCCATGGATCCGGCTTTTGCCCGGGATCTTTATGTGATGTGGATGAGCCACATGGTGTACAATACCCTGCTGGAAACCGATGAAAATCTGAATCTGGTGCCTTCCCTGGCCCGTAGCTGGGAAAAAACTTCCGACGGGCTGGTCTACCGGTTTCACATCCGGGACTCGGTCTATTTTCATGACTCTCCGGCTTTTCCCGGGGGCAGGGGGAGAAAACTGACTGCCCAGGACATCGTCTATAGTTTTGAGAGGCTGATTGATCCGGCCACAGCTTCTCCGGGGGCGTGGATTTTCGGGGACCGGATAGTGGAGGACAGGCCTTTCCGTGCTCTCTCGGACACGGTGCTGGAAATTCATCTCCGCGAACCCTTTGCGCCCCTGCCCGGGATACTGACCATGCCTTATACGGGAATTGTAGCCCGGGAAGCGGTGGAATACTGGGGAAAGGATTTCCGTGCCCATCCTTGCGGCACGGGACCATTCCAGTTTCATTTGTGGGAGGAGGGCAATCAACTGATTCTACACCGTAACTCCCGGTATTGGGAGTTCGACAGCCAGGGAAGAAGGCTTCCCTATTTGGATGCGGTTCAGGTACATTTTGTGAGCAGCAAGGCCACGGAATTCTTTCAGTTTCTTCAGGGAAGACTGGATTTTGTGAACAACCTGGATCCTTCTTTCAAGGATTTGATTCTCACCCGGGACGGCCAGGTAAAGCCCGGATTGGAATCCCAGATACAGTTGAAGGTGAGTACCTATCTCAATACCGAATACCTGGGCTTTCTGCTGGACAGCCAGATCGTGAAGGATCCGCATCATCCGGTACGGCACCGGAAAATAAGGCAGGCCATCAATTATGCCATAGACCGGGAGAAAATCGCCCGCTATTTTCGGAATGGGACCGTGTTGCCGGCTACCGGAGGGATGATCCCTCCCGGACTGGCCGGCCACGATTCTTCCAGGACCATAGGTTATGATTATAACCCTGGGCGTGCCCTGGCCCTGATGGAAGAGGCCGGCTATCCCCAGGGAAGGGGTTTGTCTCTTCTGGAAATCCATTGTCCGGACAACTATGCCGACATTGTGAATTTTATTGCTTCCCAGCTCAGGGATATAGGCATCGACGCCCGGGTATCCATCATGCAGCCCAATATACTTAGGGAGCAAATGAGCCGATCCCGGGCCCTGTGTTTCCGGGCCCAGTGGATAGCCGATTATCCGGATGCCGAAACCTATATGGTGGTCTTTTCGGGCGATCTTCCCGCCCCTCCCAATTATACCCGCTTCCGGGACCTGGAATTCGACCGCCTCTACACCCTGGCCCTGGCGGCCCCGGACTCTCAGCGTCCCCGTCTCTACCTGCGCATGGACAGCCTGGCTATGGATCAGGCCCCGGTGGTGCCCATTTACTATGAACAGCTGCTGCATTTCACCTCGCCCCGGGTAAGGGGATTCTCCTCTTCTCCCATGAACCTGATCGACCTGAAGAGAGTTCAACTCCAGGGTTCGGGTACTTCATCCCCGGACTAATTGGGGCTAGCGGCTTTTTTTCTTTTTGTAGCGGCTGATGAGTTCGGCCACAGCCGTCCTTCTCAGGTATTCGGGATTCAGGTCGGTGAACACCTTCAGTCGCCTGGGCTTTTGACTCAGTCCCTCCTCCAGGTGAATCAAGGCTTCCTTGGTTTTGCCCATTTCAATCAGCAGGGCGGCCTTCAGGTAATCATAATCCCCGTGGGGTCCGGTATTCAGTTTGGCATATTCCAGTTTATGGAGGGCTTCCTCGAAGCGTTCGCTTCGGTAAAGTCCCCGGATAAGGGCTGTCCAGAAGGTCTTGTTCTGCGGTCGGATATTCAGGGCCTGGGTATAGGCTTCCACGGCTCTTTCTTCATGACCCAGTTCCAAAAGGCAATTCCCCATAGCCAGATAATAGTGGGGATTTTCGTGGTTTAACTCCAGAGCGGCTCCGAAGGATTTGGCGGCTTTTTCCCATTTCTTTTCCTGAAAATAGGTTTCGCCTATTTTGAAATATATATTGTCGTCATTGGGGTTCAGGGCCGAGGCCTTCCTGTAGTAGAACCGGGCTTTGTTCATATCCTTTTTCTTCTCCCAGCAGTGGCCCATGGCTTCAAAGATCACATCCTCGGGACGGGCAAATTCCAGATGGGTTTCCAAGGCATCCAGAGCTTTTTGGTACCAGCGGAGCCGGATGGAGGCTTCGGCCATATTGCGGTAGGCAAATTCAAACTTATCGTCTATGGCCAGGCAATACTCATAGGCCTCCACTGCTTTTTCGAACATCCTCTTCCCCTGGTAGGCCGCCCCCAGATTGAACCAGGCCAGGGCATTATAGGGATCTTCATTGGTGATTTCCTTATGCAGGGCAATACTCTCATCTTGCCTGTCCGTGAATTCAGCCCAGAAGGAAATCTTATGCAGGGCTTCTTCATTGCTGGGATGGAGAATGAGGATCTGCCTGAGGATTCTCCATACATCCTGGAATTTTTCCGCCTCGTCATAGGTGTCGGCCAGCTCCAGCATGAGATGGACCTGTTCCTTTCCGCTGAACTGGTGCATTTGCTCTTCCAGCCACTGGGCGGCCAGCTCCGGTCTTTCCTGGTAGGAGAGAATTTCGGCTCTCAACAGGGTCCCGTCCAGGTGATGCTGGTCGATCTGCTCCAGCTCATCCAGGGCCAATAGGGCCTGGCCATATTTCTGGGCCCGGGAAAGTACTTCGGCTTTGAGAAATAAGATATTGGCAGAAAAAGGGTAGTAGGTTTGGGCTATTTCGGCGGCTAAAAGGGCCTCATCATATTGGGTTTCAATAGTAAAATAAGTAATCAGCCATTCGTATTCTTCCTCGGAGAGCATACGGGTGGTTTCCCCATCCCGGATCTTCCGGTATTCATAGAGTAGTTCATCATTCGGGCTATCCTCCTCATCAAAAAAATCATCGTCAAACATAGCGGAACATTTATACCAAAGATACTAAACAAAGGGGGGAATCCGGGAGCCGGCCCGTTAAGACCTTCTAAAATCCGGCCAGGGTACTGGCCAAGAAAAAAGCCTTCCCCAAATCTGGGTGAAGGCGATGTACATGTTTGTCCGAGAGGGTTCGGGCTCTATTGACGCACGGCCAGTTCCAGTAGGCGGAAAGACTCGGCCTCTTCTATGGTATGGGCAATGCCCCCGGAAACGGGCACCGAACGAAGGATATCCCAACCTTTTCCATATATGTAGTAGTTTCCCGGATGCAAGGAATGGAAATCCCCATAGGGCCGGCTTCCCTCCACCCGTTTCACCGCCACAGAGTCGTCAAAGATCTCGGTATTATCCAAACTATTGTATATTATATAAATCATACAGCTGTCCACGTCCACCCCATCAAATCGGGGGATTACCCTAAGGGTGGCATGCCCGCCTTTCCCTCCGACGGGAGGGGGTTCGGGCAGATTTTCATCTTCCTTGCAGCCCATCCAGGCCAGGGGGAGGAACAGGGCAAGGACTAGAGTGATTTTCCAGCTCGGTTTCATAGACTCCAGGTTTTGGAACCTTGAAGGTACAAACAGGATTTGGATTATGGAAGGGCCCGCCGGGGTTTTTGTGCCTATCTGGGCGCTTCTAGTATGCGGGAAATACTGCTTTCGTTCCATAGCCGGTCCAGGGCAGTAACCAGGTAGCGGGCTCCCGGATGAGACCGATGGTCCCGGACCAGGTATTTATTGTCCCGATATACCAGAGCTATGATGTTTTCCGCCTTGTCCAAATGGATGGGTTGATCTGGAAGGAATCTGTATATGGCAAAGCGCACGGCTTCCGTATCGGAGGCGGGCATGGTCCAGTTGAGCTCTATGCCTTCGGCATGGAGGCGGGCGCTGACTTCCGGGGCCGCTGGGGGGAGGCTGTCCAGCCAGGGCATTCGGGGGGGGAAGGCTACCGAAGCGCTGATCTTTTGCAGGGAATCGCTGACATAGGAGGGGATTTTATCCAGGTTGGACAGGCTATAGAGGGCAAATCCCGATTGGGGGTAATTCCGGATGGCCCGGATCTGATCGAGGATTTCCCCGGGTTGATTCCATGGGGGGCGCTGCGCATTGACCATGCGGTACAGCCCAAGGCCAAAATACATGTGTCGATCGTAGCGGTTTGCCCACCACCAGGGCAGGAGGACGGAAAAATCCGCGGCCCGATGCCCTCTTTCCCAATATAGCTGGGGAAGCAGATAGTCGATCCATCCCTTTTCCAACCAGTGGAGCACGTCGGCATAGAGATCATCATAATTGGTTTGGCCAGCCCGGGTTTGGGAGCCCTTGGGGTCCACGGAGGCATTGCGCCAAACCCCGAATGGGCTGATTCCGATTTTCATCCGGGGTTTTTCGGCCCGAATCTGCCGGGAAAGCTCTTCGATGAACCGATGCACATTGTCCCTTCGCCAGCTGGCTTTGTCCCGGAACTCCCCGCCATACCGCTGATAGGTCTTTTCGTCCCCGAATTCCTGACCTGCTATACGATAGGGATAAAAGTAATCGTCCATATGCACCGCATCGATGTCGTAGCGGCGGACCACGTCCATAATCACCTTGATCACATATTCCCTGACCTCCGGAATTCCTGGATCCAGCTGGGATTTTCCACCATAGTGCACCAGCCACTGGGGATGGGTTCGGGTAATATGGCCGGGAGGATTGGGGTTTTGACGATGGGAAGTGAGAGCCCGGTAAGGATTGAACCAGGCATGGAATTCCATATTTCTTTTATGGGCTTCCTGAACCATAAAGTGCAGGGGATCATAGAAGGGTTCAGGGGCCTTTCCCTGGGTTCCGGTCAGGTAGCGGGACCAGGGTTCCCATTCGGAGGCGTAGAAGGCGTCGCAGGCCGGACGGACCTGGACGATGACGGCATTGGCGCCCAGGTTCTGCAATTGATCCAGGCGGTCGAGGAATTCCTTTCTTTGGGCCTCTGGACTAAGATGGCGGGAGGAAGGCCAATCAATATTGGAAACGGTGGCGATCCAGGCCGCCCGGAATTCTCTTTTAGGTGCCTGAGCATGGCTTCTTGGCGGGGCCAGAAGACATAGACTGCAAAGGAAGACTAGGACAAGGACCATTAGAGGGGGATTTTGGCCAAATTTAGCCCGGATTGTCCGGTTCCCTTTCCCCAATCCGGCCTACTGAGGAAAAAAAGAGATCTCTAACCTTGGGCCGGGAAACAAAAAAAGGGGTTATTCCCCTTTGCTTTCTTCTTTGTCTTTTTCTTTTTTGCTCCCCGTCCGGGTGGATTTTTTGGCTTTGGGCGCTTTTTCCCCGGGTTCCTCCCCGCTTTCCGTTTTGGATTTGGAAGCCTTTTTCTTCGGTTTGGGTGCCGGGGCGGTTTCCTCTGTGGTGTCTTCGGTTACCTGATCCTCCTCCTGTTGCCCCTCGGTCTCCATAAGGCTTTCGAAATGCAGCAGATCATGGGTTTCGAGGATTTCATACCATCTCAATATGCGTTTCATGTCGCTGAGGTATACCCGGTCAAAGTCCATTTCCGGGACCACTTGCTCGAAATAGCCTTTGATCTGTTCGGCAGGGGTGGTTTTGCCTATTCCCTTCAGCGGGGGCGTGGAGGAATCCTTCATTTTCTGGAACACCTCATGGAGGCGAACGTTCTCCGATACGGTGTAGATTTCAATGCTTTCCAGAGGGGTGGCATTGTGTATCCGGGCCGAAACAAATCGGGTGGACTTATCGTCCAGGCCGCGGACAATGGCTCCGTCCCTTTTGGTGGTCACCAGTTCATACAATCCGGACAGGCCGGTTACGGATACTATCTTTCTATATTCCATATCGATGGGTTCAGGGTGGGCAAAAATAGAGATTTTTTTTTACCCGGCGGGGGGGCGATTCCCCCTGGCCCGAATCCGGTTCCGGAAAAAGGGTGGTCAGCGGATCAGCACAAAGTCCCCTTTCATCTGAAAGGGATGGGGTTGCTGCTTTCCGCAACGGGCTTTCAGGTAGTAGTAATAGGTCCCCAGATCCTGATCCATCCCACGGAATTTTCCATCCCATCCCTGATCGGCCTGTTCGGTGTGGAAGACCACCTGGCCGTAGCGGTTCACGATTACCCATTCGATCAGCTCAAAATCCCCTTTATACAGGATATGAATTCGGTCGTTCAGTCCGTCTCCATTGGGTGTGAATGCGTTGGGCACAAAGGGATGGCAGCAGTTTTCGTATTCCACGTCGACCAGGGCGGAATCCTGGCACCCATTCTCGTCGCTGACCAGGATTCGATAAACTCCCGGTTCTGCCTTGGGAATCACGGGCTGATTCTGGTTCCCCGAAGGGGTGGTCCATAGATAGGCATAGGATCCGGTACCCCCCTGTGCTTCCACACCTGCCTGTCCCTGTCCCTGGGGATCAGTACAGGATGCCGGCCGGGACCAGGTTTGGAGCTGAAGGGGCTCCGGCCCCAGGATCCGCACCAGGCTGTCTTTCATGCATTCTTCGCTGTCTCGGATCTGCAGCTTCCATTCCCCGGCGCCCACCTGGTCAAATCGGGGAAGGGACTGCCAGTCCCCTTGGCCCCATTTATAGACATAGGGAGGGCGGCCTCCTTCTGCTTCCACTTCGATTTTCCCGTCGAGACCATAGGCGCAGCGCGGCCCCGTCCAATTCAGGGATAGGATGCGGATAGGCGGGAATCCCTCCAGGTGGATAAGCGTATCCAGGGAGCAGCCATGCTGATCCACCACCTGAATTCGGTGGTCCCCGGCGCCCACCGGTGCGATCCGGGTACTGGTCCCCGGGCTTCCATTATGGACATAGCTGTAGGGAGGAGTCCCTCCGGAACCTTGGACCTGTATTTCCCCGTCCTGAAATTGTTCGCAGGTGGGCGGGGTGATGGAAGGGATTTCCATGACCAGGGCGGGCGGCGAATGGAAGGTCAGGAAAGTATCCAGAACACAGCCGAAGGCATCTCGGACCTGCAGGCGATGGGTTCCGGCAGGAATGTTTTCGATTCGAGGGCCGGGTTCGAAGGCTTGGTAATCTGTGCGGAAACTATAGGGAGCCCTTCCCCCTTTGGCCATTACTTCGATATAGCCGCTGGAGTCCCCGTGGCATAGGGGGGACTGCCCATCCATCCAGGTGAATTCCAGGGGATCTGGTTCCTCCAGGGTGATCATCGTGTCCCTCAGGCAAAGCTGCGCGTCGCGGACGATTAGCCTGTAGGTGCCCGCATAGAGGTTGATGAATTGCCCGGATGCCTGAAATCCGCCAGGATCCAGGGCAAACTGATATCCCGGGCTTCCTCCGGATGCCGTGATCTGAATCTGTCCGTTGTTAAACCCATGGCAGGCGATCTCATTGTGCTGCACCTGGGGGATGATCCGGGGAGGGAGACGGAGTTCTATCTGGGTGTCGGCCACGCACCCTTGCTGATCCCGGATCCAGACTCTATGCGTACCGGCGCCCAGGTGCTCAAAGCGGGGAAGGGGGCTCAAGGGCAGGCTGCCCAGCCCATAGCGGTAGGGGGATTTCCCCCCTTGAGGGTTGAGGACTTCAATAATTCCCGAGCTGGAATCATGGCAATGTATATCGGTGATCTCGGTCTGAAAATTCAGGACCAGGGAATCGATGAGCCGAATGGTGGTGTCTTTTGGGCAATGATGGCTGTCGCGAATATGCAGGGTATAGAGGCCGGATCCCAGGTGGACGAACCGGGGTACGGGTCCGTAGGCTCCGCTGCCCAAGGCATAGGTATAGGATGGAGTTCCCCCTCCTGCCTGAATCCGGATCTCCCCGGTAAACAGGTTCTCGCATAGGGGAAGGTCTATTTCCAGATCCACCCGGATTGGTTCCGGCTCTCCCAAAAGAAGGCTGGTGTCCGCCAGGCATCCCCGGGCATCCCGGACCCGCAGCGTATGGATGCCTGCACCAAGCCCACTGAGGGTGGAGGAAGACTGCCATCCCCCTGAATTGACGGAAAACTGATAAGGGGGGGTACCCCCCACCGCCAGGATTACGGCCTCCCCATCGGCACCTCCATGACACTGGGGTTCCTGGCCGCTGAGGGAAGTGATTTTCAGGACCGGTGGTTCGGCAATGGCTACCAGACTATCTTTTTTGCAGCCGTTGTCGTCCATCACCTCTATCCGATAGGTTCCCGGGGTCAAGGGGGAAAACCCCGAGGCCGGGCCGTAACTTCCCCCGTTGAGGGAAAACAGATAAGGGCTGCGCCCACCACCGGCCAGCGCCTGGATTTCCCCGTCGTCGGATCCGAAGCAGGACAGGGGGCTGGCGGCAATATCCAGCTCAAGCTCAGGGGGCTGGGGAATCGTGACCAGGCTGTCCAAATAGCACCCCAGGCTGTCTTCCACCCGAAGGGTATAGGTGCCTGCGGCCAATCCGTCAAAATAGGTTCCCGGTTGAAGGGGACCGGAGGCCAAAGAGTAATAATAGGGGGGCTGGGTGCCGAATCCCCCGAGCAGTACCGAACCCGTGGAGTCGCCGAAACAGGCCACCTCCGAAACCATAGCCTGGGCATGGACACTCAGGGAGTCCTCCAGGCTGAAGGGAATTTCGGCAAGACATTGATTGGAGTCCCTGACCCCGATGAGGTAGTTTCCCGCATCCAGGGAAGTCCAGCGGTACTGGCTGCTGAAAGGGGAACCGTTCAGGGAAAACTGGTAGGGTGCTTTTCCATGGACCGCAAAGGCTTCCAGAACGCCGTCGGAAATAAAATTGCATCGGGGCTTTTCGTGGAGAATGTCCAGACCCAGGGCCGGAGGGTTATCCAGTATTATCGTAGTGTCGGATATGCAGAGATGGGCATCCCTAACCTTCAAAGTATAGGTTCCGGCTTTCAGGGAGCCAAACTGGCCGCTCGGCTGAAAGCCCCCGGAGTTCAGGGCAAACTGGTAGGGAGTCTTACCCCCTTGTGCGGAAAGAATCAGTTTGCCGTTGGAGTCCTGGTCGCAGGTGGGCAGAATGGTTTCCACTAAAGGGATGGGTAAAGGAGGGGGCTCTATGGTGATCTGGGTATCGACGGCGCATCCGTTCTGGTCCCGGACGACCAGGGTGTATATTCCCGGGGCAAGGCTGTCGCTTTGGGGACTGCCCATAGGCTGAATCGAATGGACCATAGAGGTGGAAGTCCAGGCTTCCAGGCGGTAGGGGCTTTGCCCCGACCAGGGATAAACATGAAACCGGGCTTTGCCTACGCAGCTGGGGGGGGTGACCAGCTCATAATTCATCCGGGGCAGAGGAAGCACATGAATATTATAGGCTATGGTTTGCCGGCTGGACAATGGGCAACCGTAATCGGTATAAGTGACAAAAAAGGTATAGGTTCCCGGAACAACTCCCTGGAGGGCCCAGCTGAACTGGCCCACCGGGGCACGGGTGCGGTTATTGCTGATCGAAAACTGTGCCGTGGCCGGCACTCCACTCGCGACCATATCTATGGTGTCCCCATCCAAGTCTGCAGCCGGAATCTGGAATCGGATGGTATCTTCCCCGGCACAGGCACGGAACTCGATTCCGTTGTGGATGGTGCCACCCTGAGGCTGGACCATGGCGCCTCCGGGAGGGTTGTTATTGCAATTGTTGAAAACCAGAAAGGTCATCTCCCTCATGCTGGTTCCGACCAGAACCTGGTTGCGGTACTCAAATACCTTGCTGACCACCAGGGAGCGCTGGGTCTGGTTGGGGATAAAGTTGATCTGCCCGGTTTGGGCATTGGCCGAAAAGCTTCCGGTGGCGGCGAATAGAGGCATGGTGCCGGAAAGGCCGGTCGCATAGGTGGCAAACCCTCCGGTTTGGCGATCAATGCCCGGAACAAGGGCGAAAGATAGGGAATCTCCATCCGAGTCTATGGCTCCTGGGTTATAGCTGACCGACTTGTTTATGCAGAAAAAAGGGGTGGGGATGGTGGTATATACCGGAGACGAATTTGGTTGATACAGGTTATTCAGGGTAGCGTCCAGACCCATGAGGCTGCCCAGGGCGGGAATAATGATATTGGTCATGCTGTTGCTTCTCCCTGCCGAGGTGGTGTTGCCCAGGTATCCGGTAAAGGAAAAACGCCAGTCGGAACGGGCTCCCCCGATAGTTGTGGTCAGGGAATAGGTATATTTTTTTATTCCTGGTACGGTTCCAGAGAGGCTGACACAGCTGGTATTGGATAGCTGTCCCGCGCATACGGGGGTGACCTCCACCCCGGTGGAGGGTGACTGAATGCTCAGGTAAACGGTCCGATCCAAGGTGCTGCCCTTATATATGGCCACCTGGGGAGTGACCGTGGGCAGGACATTGAAGGCGCTATTGGCTAAATCACAGTCCGCATAAATGACCATGGTAATGGTATAGGTATAGCCGTATTCATGGGTATAGTAAAGGTCTGCTCCAAACATATGGGAGCCCTGGGTAGAATGGGGTATTAAGCTCAGACAGGTGAACAGACCAATCAGAACGCGGGATCGCACCGCATTGCCCATTCCCCGGAAATATAGTCGGGGGTCGTACATGGTGAAATAAGGCCAAGTACTAAATTATTAAAATTATTTTGAATTGAGATGGAGACCGCTAAAGAAAAGTTCAGGAAAAGGCCAGGTGGGGGTGTCTTGGGGTTCCCGTCTTGGGCTTTTCTCAAACTTTTGCCGGGAGTAGGAATGGAGCCGATAATTTGCTGCGGACGACGGATCAGCTATGCCCTTTTTTTCCATCTCTCCCAGAGGGTTTGCATGTCTTCGGAGGGCCGGGTGAGGAGCAACATGGATCCGAAAACCAGCAGCAGGACCAGGCTGCGGACTCCTGTGTCCGCCACCGGATGCCACATATAGGGCAGGAAATATCCTGCTGCCGCGGCCACTGCCCCCGAAATCAGGACTTTTAGGCTATTGAGGGTATAGGGCTGTATCCCCGTCTTGTACCATAGGTAGACCATTTTCAGCAGATTGAATACAAAAAAGCCTATGGTCGCACTCCATGCCGCCCCAAATACTCCATATTGAGGTATCCACCACCGGTTCAGGATGACGATCATGACCACCAACAGCACGGAAATCCGGAAGAGGAACTTATAATGCCGGGAAATGCTGATCAACTCTGCATTCAGTCCTGTGGACATTTGGAAAAGTCGGCCCAGCATAAGGATCCAGACCAGGGGTTCAATCACTTCATAGCCTTCCTTAAGGACGCGGATCAGGTTGCCCAGATTCAGGCCTATGACCAGAAACATGGCCAGGGCCAGGATAAGCATGTTCACGCTGGAGCGCTGAAAAAGACGGGATAGTTTTTCGGCATCGCCTTCCATATAAGTCTGATTCAGTGTGGCGTAGGAGGCCGCAGTCACGGAACGATAGGGGATGGTCATAATGCCCATGACAAAAAGGGCGTTCCGGTAGGCCGCCAGGCTTTCCATACCGCTTTGATCCAGGGCGGCCAACATGAGGGTATCCACGTAGCCGACCACATAAAGGGAGACTCCCAGCAAAAGATGGTACCAGGAAAAATGAATCAGCTCCCGGTATTCGCTGCGGTCGAAGGCACGGAATCGGAAGGAAATCCCCAGACGGGTGGCTTTACGGGCAAAGAGGAAGAGCGCCAGGGCGGCCAGCAGGTAGACCAGGACCATGGACTGGATCATGAGATCAAAGTTCATCCATCCCAGAAACAGGAAAAGGATAAGCACCAGGTTCAGTACACGGACCAGCACTTCCTTAACAAAAGCCGGGACAGCGACCCGGGAATGGGCCATGAGGTAATGGTCCATCAGGGACATGAGGGAATAGAATACCATAAGCAAGGGGAGCAGCCAATAGAAATGGGCGATGATCTCCCGGTCCTTGATTTGGTATTTTCCTATAATGGCAGACTGAAACAGATAATAAACGAGGGTGAAAAGGGCGGATACGGTCAAGGTAACCACCAGGCTGAAGCCCATGAGGACCCGGCGGCGGATGTCCCCGGCGGGGTATCGCTGCACATAGGTGGCGATTAGCGGTCCGGTGCCCATGGTGACCAGGACGTGGAGGATGACTCCCTGATAGGTCAGGTTGGTTAAATAACCCAGCTCGTCCTTGGTGAGGACAAAAATATAGACATAATTCAGCAAGGCACCGAGCAGGGCTCCGAAGAAGCTGACCGCAGTGGTCTTGAAGGTCTGTCTGAAAACTATGCCCATGGGTTATCGAAATCGGTAATGGAATAGGCGGAAGCTGATCCACTGAATTGGATAGCGCAGGCCGAATTTCAGGGTAAATATCAGATAGAAAGTCCAGTAATAGATCCCCTTTCCCTTGCGGATCCGCATCAGGTCCAGCTCTCGTTTGCGGAAAAGGGCGATCAGCCTTAGCCTTTTTTGGGAATCCGTGCTGGCCTGGGCAATATGCACCAAGGTGGTCTGATGATAGAAATAAGAAATATAGCC
>CAYPQN010000008.1:0-65980 GCA_964412885.1 uncultured Chitinophagaceae bacterium
CTGAACTAAAGGTATTTTATCTGCCCAAAAAATCCGTTGCGGATTTAAGGTTAAAACTATGAATTTAGCTGAAAACCTAGTATTTTCGGGGCTGTATTAACCCCTGTTTTCATGGCGCTCTTTCAACAGATTCTTTTTATTGTTATCCTAGGCGCATCTGTATATTTTTTCACCCGAAAGGCCAAATCCATCCGAAGAAATATCCTCCTGGGCAGAGAAGAAGACCTGAATGACCAGCCAGGTTTTCGCTGGAAAAACATAATACTCCTTGCCCTTGGACAAAAAAAGATGTTCAAAAGGCCAATACCGGCCGTATTACACTTTATTGTCTATGCCGGATTTGTGATTATCAATATTGAAATTCTGGAAATCATCCTGGATGGCCTATTGGGCACGCACCGGCTTTTTGCCCCGGTCTTGGGCTCTATATACACCTATCTCATCGGCTTTTTTGAACTCCTTGCCCTGGGCGTGCTGATCAGCTGTCTGCTATTCCTTATTCGCCGCCACATCCTCCGGATTAGGCGGCTGGTGCAAGGGGAGCTGGATGGGTGGCCTAAGACAGATGCTAACCTAATTCTGGTAACGGAAATAATCCTCATGGGCCTTTTCCTCACCATGAATGCGGCCGACCAGGTTCTCCAGCAGCGAGGTCATCCGGGGTATCCGGCAACGGATACTTTCTGGGTGAGCAGTTATATGGCCCCATACCTGAGTGCCTTTTCTGACTCATCCCTGGTTTTGCTGGAAAGATCCAGCTGGTGGCTGCACATTGTGGGCATTTTCCTCTTCTTGAACTACCTTCCTTATTCCAAACACCTTCACATCCTTTTAGCCTTCCCGAATGCCTATTACAAAAGGCTTCGCCCCAATTCCGAAATCGCCAATATGCCGGTGATTCAAAATGAGGTGATCAGCATGATGGATCCTTCCGCTGCCCAGGGGCAGTCCGAAGAGGTGCCGGGAAGGTTCGGGGCCAAGGATGTGATGGACCTGAGCTGGAAAAATCTGCTCGACGCCTATGCTTGTACAGAGTGTGGGCGGTGCACGGCCGTCTGTCCGGCCAATATCACCGGAAAGCTGCTCTCCCCCCGGAAAATCATGATGGATACCCGGGATCGCATGGAGGAGGTGGGAAAGATCATGGATCAAAAGGGGAAGATCAGCGAAGAGGGTAAGTCCTTGGTCCACGATTATATTACCGTGGAAGAGATTCGAGCTTGCACCACCTGCCAGGCCTGTGTGGAAGCCTGCCCGGTCAGCATTGATCCTCTGGACATCATCGTGCAGATCCGCCGGTACCTGGTTATGGAGGAGAGCAATAGCCCCACGGAGTGGAATCTGATGTTCTCCAACATGGAGACAAGCATGGCGCCTTGGAAATTCCCGCCGGACCAAAGAGACGAATGGAACCAGGGATAAACCTCCGGACCCGCAAAACAAGTAAACGAGAACGAGCATGCATGTGAAAACCATGGCTGAACTAGCCGCCCGCGGAGAAACCCCCGAAATCCTTTTTTGGGTGGGATGCGCGGGAAGCTTTGACCAAAGGGCGCAAAAGATCACTAAAGCCTTTGTGAAAATACTCCAGCACGTAGGGATTTCCTTTGCCATCCTGGGAAAGGAAGAATCCTGCAATGGAGACCCGGCCAGAAGAGCAGGAAATGAATTTCTGTTCCAGATGATGGCCTATAACAACATTCAGATCCTCAATGGATACGGAATCAAGAAAATTGTCACCACCTGCCCGCACTGCTTCAACATATTCAAGAATGAATATCCCGCCCTGGGCGGTAATTATGAGGTGATTCATCATGCCACCCTGCTTCAGCAGCTTCTGGATGAAGGCCGGATCCGTCTTTCGGATTATGGGGCTTACAAAGGTCGCAAGATTACCTACCATGACAGCTGCTATCTGGGTCGCGGGAATGGGATTTATGAAGCCCCCCGCAAAGTACTCCAGGCCCTGGACCTGGAACTTACGGAAATGAAGAGTTGCCGCAGCAAAGGACTGTGCTGCGGTGCCGGTGGAGCCCAGATGTTCAAAGAGGAGGAAAAAGGCAACCAAAGGGTAAATTTTGCCCGGGCGGAAGAGGCCTTGGACACCGGCGCCTCCATCATTGCCGCCAATTGCCCATTTTGCACCACCATGCTCTCCGATGGAGTGAAAAACAAGGAAAAGGAAGACGAAGTACAGGTCATGGACATTGCCGAAATCCTTGCCGGTTCCCTGGCGGAATCCGAAAACCAAGGAGAAAAATCCCCTGGTTCCTCTTAGCCTTCCCTTAACCAGGATTCCGTGAAATTATCATTAACTTTGGGAAATGGACATGACGAACTGGAAAAGGGAGATCCCTGAAGACTTTGGGGACGATTCCCGGGTATGGATATTTCAAGCATCGCGCCCCTTTCTGGAAAAAGAAAGGAAGGAAATTAATGAGCAGCTCTGGCAGTTTTATGAACAATGGACAGCTCATGGGGCTACGGTCAAAGGGTGGGCAAAATTACTCTTCGATCAGTTTGCAGTCTTTATGGCCGATGAATCCATCGCTCCCGTCAGCGGCTGCAGCATGGACAGCATGACCCGAATGGTGAAAAGCCTGGAAAGACAGTACCGGGTTCTGCTATTTGACCGTCTGACCCTAACCTTCTTGTTGAAAGGGAAAACCCAGATGCTGCCCCTAAACCAGATCCCCTATGCCTTGGAGAAAGGTTACCTGAAAGAGGATGACCTTTTCTTCAATAATATGGCCCAGAACCGCCATGAGCTGCTCAATCAGTGGTTGATACCTCTGAATCAGAGCTGGCTGGCCTCCAGGCTGGGACTGAACACTAAGAACCGGGCTTCCTCTGCCACTCTTTAGGACTTTTTCCCACACCCTTGGTTCCCCATTCTGCCCCGGGGAAAAGAGGTCCCCAGGCCCGGCACAGGGAATCTCTATGCCCCAATATCGCGTCATTGCGTAAATTCGCCCTTTTCCAGACCAAAGGAAGTAAAGCTCAAAGCGATTCCTTGCGGAAAGGCCATTACCCACCATGGTATAAGATATATATATAAACATGTCAGAGTCGAACGAACACGCTGAGTCCAAACGGGTGTTTATCCGAAATATGTACGAGAACTGGTTTCTCGACTATGCCAGTTATGTCATTCTGGAGAGGGCTATTCCCTCCATTGTCGATGGATTGAAGCCCGTGCAAAGGAGGATACTGCATGCCATGAAAGAAATGGACGACGGGCGCTATAACAAAATAGCAAACGTCATTGGACAGACCATGCAATATCACCCCCATGGAGATGCTTCCATCGGGGATGCGATTATCCACCTGGGACAAAAGGACTTATTGATCGATACTCAGGGAAACTGGGGCGATGTGCGTACCGGAGATGCCGCCGCGGCATCCCGGTATATTGAAGGCAGGCTGACCAAATTTGCCCTGGAAGTGGTATTCAATCCCAAGACCACCTTATGGCAGGCCAGTTATGACGGCAGGAAAAAGGAACCGGTCCACTTACCCGTGAAATTTCCCCTGTTGCTGGCCCAGGGAGCCGAAGGAATTGCCGTGGGACTGTCCACCAAAATCCTGCCCCATAATTTCTGCGAACTTCTGGAAGCCGCCATTCTCCATTTAAAGAAAAAACCCTTCCGCCTGTATCCCGATTTCCCTCAAGGAGGAATGATTGATGTCCAGACATACCAGGACGGCAAAAGGGGGGGACGGGTACGAGTAAGGGCCCATATCGAAGAATGGGACAAGAAAGCCGTGGTTATCCGGGACGTCCCCTTCGGGATCACCACCACCCAGTTGATTGACAGCATTCTCAAAGCCAATGATCAGGGCAAAATCAAGATCAAATCCGTCACGAATAATACGGCAAGCGAGGTGGAAGTTCTGGTTCACCTGGCCCCGGGAGTCTCGGCTGACCAGACTATAGACGCCCTCTATGCCTTCACCGATTGCGAAGTATCCATTTCGCCGAATATTTGCGTGATCGTAGAGGACAAGCCCCGGTTTCTTACGGCCTCCGACCTGTTGATCCATTCCGTGAACCATACCCGATCCCTGCTGAAAACCGAGCTGGAGATCCGCCTCAAGGAACTGGAGGACCAATGGCATTATGCCTCTCTGGAAAAGATATTCATAGAGAACCGAATATACCGGGACATTGAGGAAGAAACCTCCTGGGAAGGGGTGATCCAGGCCATAGACAAGGGGCTGAAGCCCTTCGCTTCGCTTCTGAAGCGCCCCGTTCTGGAATCCGATATAATCCGGCTTACGGAAATAAAGATCAAGCGCATTTCGAGATATGATGCCTTCAAGGCCGAGGAACAGATCCTGAACATGGAAAAGGAAATGGAGGAGGTGCGCCATAACCTGAATCAAATGGATGCCTTCACCATTCGCTACTACCAGGATCTTCTCAAAAAATACGGTAAAGGCAGGGAAAGAAAAACCGAAATCCGCTCCTTCGATACCATTGAAGCCACTGCTGTGGCCATGGCGAATACCCGCCTGTATGTGAATCGCAAAGAGGGATTCATCGGCACCAGTCTCAAAAAAGACGAGTTCGCCTTCGAATGCTCCGACCTGGATCAGATTATCCTGTTCCGCAAGGACGGGAAAATGATGGTCACCCGGGTCGCCGATAAAGTCTTTATCGGAAAAGATATCATCCATCTGGCCGTATTCCGGAAAAATGATGACCGCACCACATACAATATGATCTATTTGGACGGGAAATCCGGGGTATCCTTTGCCAAGCGGTTCCAGGTAACCGGGGTAACCCGGGATAAGGAATACGACCTCACCCAAGGTAATCCTTCCAGCCGCTGCCTTTATTTCTCGGCCAATCCCAACGGCGAAGCGGAAACCGTGACTATTACCCTGAGTCCGGGCAGCAAAGCACGAAACAAAGTACTGGACTTCCATTTTGAGACCATGGAAATTCGAGGAAGGGGGGTAAAAGGGAACCAGGTCACCAAATACCCAATCCGAAGCATTCGCTTAAAGGACAAAGGCAGGCCTACCCTCCCGGGACAGGATCTGTGGTATGATCCCGAAATTGGCCGGTTGAATAAAGACGAAAAAGGAACCTATCTGGGAAGGTTTGACCCCGGGGACCGGCTGGTTTCCTTTTATCATGAAGGCTATTATGAAGTCATCGAATGGGACCTCAATGCCCGCTTCGAAGTGGATAAACTGATCAGAATCCTGCGCGTCGAGCCCGATATGGTTTTTTCCATCGTATACTGGGACCAGACAAATCAGGTGTACATGGGAAAGCGATTCCGCCTGGAATCCCAGACCCCCAAGACCCACTACCCCATCATCCGGGAGGGGGAAGGGAACCGGCTGCTGGATATCAGCCCATCTCCATTTCCCCGCCTGATTCTGGAGACCAAAACAGGAAAAAACCCAAAGGAGGAGAGCCAGATCGATCTCAGCGAATCAATTCCGATTACGGGATGGAAAACCCTGGGAACCCGACTGGGAGGCCCCGAAATAAAGGGAATCCGCCTGGAGGATGGGCGGCCCACCCTCCCTACGGAAGTGGAACCCAACAGCCTGTTCTAAGCCTGGCTTCTTGAAAAATCAGTAACTTCACCGCAAAGCTGAATCGGCTTATCATAGACTATTATGAAAAAGATTGAACTTGAAATCGTGGCCCTTTCCCATAGTATAACGCAGTCCCATTCTTATGCCGTTGTCCTGGGGGAAGTCAACGGACTGCGCCGGCTGCCTATCGTCATTGGGGGCTTTGAAGCGCAGGCCATCGCCATAGCCTTGGAGAAGATGAAGCCGGCCAGACCGCTGACCCATGACCTGTTCACCAACTTCATGTATATTTTCAATATCGAATTAAATGAAGTCATTATAAACAAATTGGAAGAAGGCATTTTCTACGCAAAACTGATTTGCACCGATGCACAGGGGGAGACCGTGGAGATTGACGCCCGCACCTCGGATGCCCTGGCCTTAGCCGTCAGGGTAAACTGCCGGATATTTACTTTCGGCAACATTTTGGACTCCGCCGGCCTTTTCCTTGATCAAAACGAATCTCTTGAACTGGGAGAACAGCCCATGAAAGAAAACCCCAGCAGCGAATTCAGCACATCCAAAAAAGATCTCATGGAAATGAAGCTCGAAGAACTGCAGGAACTGCTGCAAAAGGTACTGGAGCAGGAAGACTATGTCAGCGCAATTTCCATAAGAGATGAGATCAATCGACGAAACAAAGCCTAATTCCCTGCTATTTTATCACTCCCTATCCCCCATTTCCATGCACATTCGACGCCTAGCGCCCCTTTTCGTTCTTCTTATGGTAAGCTTTACCTGCTATGCACAGCAATCCCCCCGATGCGGATTGGATCATCTCCTTGCCGACTGGATCGGTGATGACCCACAGCGCATGGCGGCCTATCTGGACTACCAACAAGAAAGGCAGGAGTGGGCGGAGGCGCCGAGCACGGCAAAAGGAACATCCCAGCTCCGGATTCCGGTGGTCTTCCAAGTGATTCTCAATCAGGCCCAGTATAACAGCATTGGTCAGGAACAGGGACTAAGGAGAAGAATCGCTTCCCAGATTGATGCCTTGAACCGGGACTTCAATGCCCAGAATTCCGATAAATCGAAGGTTCCGGCCGTATTCAGTTCTGTTTTTGGCAACCCGGAGATTCTGTTTGCTCCCGCCCATACTGACCCGGAAGGGAATGCCACCGACGGTTTTGTTCTGAAAATAACCAATGAAACCGGGTTTTCCATTGAGCAATCCAGAGAACGTCGTTCACTTTACGGGGGCATGGATCCCTGGGATCCCGATAAATACCTGAATATCTGGATAGTCAATATTTCCAATTCCGGGGTACTGGGTTATGCCTTGAGTCCCGGCTATGCCGCCCTTCTCAACGTTCCCAGAGGAGTTACCTTGAGTTATATGGCCTTCGGCCAGAAAAAATCTTTTATGGATGGCCCTTATTTCAGTGCTACGGACAGCGGAAGGACCCTGGTCCACGAATTGGGTCACTTTTTCAATCTGGACCATATATGGGGCAACACAGCCGTAGGTCAGGGGAATTGCCAGGATGACGACGGAGTCCACGACACCCCGGTTCAAGAAGATGCCAACTACAACTGCCAGATTTTTCCCAAACCCAACTGCACCAACTCCCCGGGAGGAGAAATGTTTATGAATTACATGGATTACGTGAACGATGCCTGTATGTATATGTTCACCAAAGGACAGGTAAGCCGGATGCGCCAGCAGCTGAGTCCCCAGGGACCCTCCTTTTCCCTGACCCAGCATCCGGAGCTTTTTTCCTATCCGCAGAATCTTCCCTCCCTCCACCGGCCCTTTGCATGGTCCGCCTATCCCAACCCTAGTCATGGCGAAATCCGCCTCCAGGGGGAATCGGTGAACCCTGGGGATCCCGTGCACTGGTCCCTGTACAACTATTTGGGTCAGTCGTTGAGATCCGGACAAACCCAGTGGCCGGCACAGGGCTCTTTGGTCATCGACGCCCAGGGTTTGCCTCCCGGAGTCTATCATCTGAGGATTCAGACCAGGGATAAGCCGGAACAAATCCGAATTCAGATTCAATGATCTCCTAAATCACCCCCAAGCTTTGCCACATGGAAATCCAAACCTCCGCCCCCCTGTCCCTTCTCCATCAGGATGAATCCCTGATCCCCATTGCCGACAAAATCCGATCAGGAAAGCGGATTAACCGACAAGAGGGTCTGGCGCTATTTGAGAAAGGTAGCCTGGGCTTTCTGGGTGCCCTGGCCAACGAAATCAATCTGTCCCGCCATGGCCAGGATGTCAGCTTCAACCGGAACTTCCATATCGAACCCACCAACGTCTGCGTTTTCTCCTGTAATTTCTGTTCCTATTCCCGCCTGTACAAGCACCGGGACCAGGGATGGGAACTTTCCCTGGAAGAAATGATGGATATAGTCCGCTCCTACGATGATCAACCGGTCACCGAAGTGCACATAGTCGGCGGAGTTCATCCGAAAATGAATCTGGACTTTTTCTGTGAGCTCCTGACCCGAATTAGGGAGCACCGGCCGGATCTCCATATTAAGGGATTTACGGCCGTGGAACTCGACTATATGTTCCGCAAAGCTGGGTTGAGCACCAAAGAAGGCCTGGAGAAAATGAAATCCTCCGGACTCCAGTCCTTGCCCGGAGGGGGAGCAGAAATATTCGATCCCGAAATCCGTCAGCAGATTTGTGCCGATAAAGTGGACGGGGCTGGCTGGTTGGCCATCCACCGTCAGGCTCATGAATTGGGTTTACCGACCAATGCCACCATGCTCTATGGCCATATCGAATCCTATGCGCACCGCATCGACCATATGGACCAGCTCCGCAGCCTTCAGGACGAAACGGGAGGATTCAACTGCTTCATCCCTCTCAAATTCCGAAATCAGGGCAATGATATGCGCCATATTCCCGAGGTCTCTGTCATCGAAGACCTGAAAATGTATTCTTTGGCCCGTATCTACATGGATAACTTCGACCATATAAAGGCTTACTGGCCCATGCTGGGTAGGGAAACTGCCCAACTGACCCTGGCCTTCGGAGTGAATGACCTGGATGGCACCATTGACGACACCACCCGGATATATTCCATGGCTGGCTCCGAAGAGCAGAACCCCTCCATGAGCACCGATGATCTATGCCAGCTGATCTGGAGCGTGGGAAAAACTCCGGTGGAAAGAAACACCGTATATGAAATCCTGAACCGATACGAGACTCCCGGGAACCAAGGCTCCCAGGGGAATACTTTCTAAGCAGGAGAATGCCAAACCAAGGCGGCGGCCCCCAATATGGCCGCATCCCCAGCAGGCAAGGCCGAGGCCAGAATCTCCACCTTTCCCTTATACAGGTAAAGGAGGTCCTTTTGGAACTGTTCTTCCAGAGGATCAAAAAGACAGGGGCCGGATTCGGCCAATCCCCCAAATAAAATAATGGCCTCCGGGGAAAGGCAGGCCACCAGGTTGGCCATGGCCCGGGCCAGGATCCGGGCAGTGTAATCGAAGAGTTCCAGACAGAATTCATCGCCGGACTGCGCACCCCGGGCTATCCTCAGGGCCGTGATAGGCTCATCCCCCTCCCTAAGCACGGTGGGTATGCTCCGGGAATCCAGCCAAAGACGAGCCGTATCCACCAGTCCGGTAGCCGATACATAACGCTCCAGACAACCCCTCCTGCCGCAGCCGCAGGGACGGCCATCGGGTTCCACGATCCAGTGCCCCAGCTCCCCTGCCAGTCCATGATTTCCAAGCAAAAGGCGGCCGTCCTGGATAATGCCCGAACCCAGACCCGTACCCAGAGTTAAAAGGACAAAATGCCGATATCGCCCCCTGCGGCCAAATAAATGTTCTCCCCAAGCGGCCGCATTGGCATCATTCTGAAGGAAAACCGGTAGTCCAAAACGTCGGGACAGCATTTCCCTTAGCGGTACATTCCCCTTCCAGGAAAGATTGGCGGCTTCCAATACTTCCCCGCTATAGGGCTGGGCATTGGGGGCTCCCAATCCAATCCCCATGATATTCCCCCGAGCCTTCTCGACCATCCAAGGGGAAAGAGCCTCCTGGAGTCGGTCCAAAAAACCCTCCACTTCCTCCTTCCCAGTAGGCATACTCCCCCTGGCCACCAGATTTCCCCGAGCGTCCACCAGTCCGAACTGCGTGTTCGTACCCCCTATGTCTATGCCTATGGCCATCTTCTGGGTCATAATCATCTATTATCTAATTTGGCCTTGTACTCCCCGCCTTCCGGATTCTACCTGGGAAATGGCATAAGGTACTTCCCTATCCCCTTTTTTTGGGTTCCGATTTTCTGTCCCCGAATTTTGCATAAGTGTCGGGGTGAGCGATAACCTCAAGCCCGTAATGTTCACTCAAAAAAAGATTAGCCGGAATTCAACTGCCTCTTTGGTTTGCCATTCCATTTGTTCCTGTCCTGCAGGTGGCCTAGGCTCGCAGCCCATGTTTGGATTAGCCTTGCCTGGGAAGAGAACTTTGGACCCGGAACCTTCCGATCAAAAGCGGAAAGTGAATTTAGGGAAAAACTTTCAATCGAAACCGATTGCCCCCTCCGACAACCAAACCGGCCCTAATGGGCCATTTGGGCATTATTCCGATTCCTTCCTTATTTCGTCATACCCTCATTATGAATTCTATTTGCTTTTCTCTTTCCTGATATACGGCATCCAGATCCTGGGGATAGATATGGTTGATGAGGGAAATGGCAAAGTCCGTGGCCCAGAGTCCATGAGCTTTCACGTGAGGGATACAGGCTATCTGACCGATGACCCTATAATATCTCTTTTCTTTCAATTCAGATCCCTCCCTGGCCGATTTATGGTATAAATGTCTAAAGGAAATATTCCGTGCTTTATGGTAATTCACTTTCCCATCTATCCATTCCTGCACCGCTTCAAAAGCTTGGATCACCTCAGGGCAGGGCTCCGCATTGGCAACATTCATAATATGCTCTCCATATCGTAGTCCAAACTGGGCCACTTGCCTTTTATCTTTGGTGTCAAAAACGCTTATAAACCTCTTTCGAAGTTTGGGAACATCGACCAACTTACCTGCAGGCCTTGGGTAGGCATAAATATCCATAAACTATACTTATTGACTTCAAGGAGAATATATAGGATTGGCTATCGTCAGAAACGGTATTTTCCGGCCGATCAGAGTTCGGAATATCGACATTCCGCCTGGGGACCAAATCGTCTGCCGACGCGGCCCCCAAAAGCCTAAACCTTTGGTCATAGCCGAAATGGTCTGTTTTCTGCACAAGTTCATGATTTTTCTTTTTTTTGTTCTGGGGCTGCTTGCTTAGCCCTTCATTGCTTATTTTGCTGATTTTATGCCTAAATCCCCTTCTGCGCATTATCTGCGTTCCCTGATTCTGATCGGCAGTCTGTTTTTTATTTTCGGCTTTGTCACCTGGCTGAATGGCACCCTGATCCCATTTTTGCAGACCGTCTGCGAACTGAATAATTTCCAGGCCTACCTGGTGACTTTTGCTTTTTATATATCCTACTTTGTCATGGCACTTCCCTCGGCATGGATTCTGCGAAAAACCGGATTCAAGAAGGGAATGAGTCTGGGGCTGATCATCATGGCCCTGGGCTGCCTGGCTTTCGTACCGGCAGCCCAAAGCCGGGACTATATGCTCTTCCTGGTGGGACTGTTCATCCTGGGCCTTGGCCTTTCCATTTTGCAGACGGCAACCAATCCCTATGTGACCTTCCTGGGGCCCACGGAGAGTGCCGCCCAACGCATCAGCATCATGGGCATCGCCAATAAGGTGGCCGGGATGCTCAGCCCCCTGCTGCTGGCCACTTTGCTTATCCGGGATATGAACGCCATTCAGGACCAGCTGGTTCTAGTGGATAGCCCAGAAGCCCGGGCCCATATCCTCCAGGAACTATCCCATCGCATCATTGGTCCTTATCTGGGCTTGGCGGCCAGCCTGCTCCTTCTGGGATTCTGGGTCTATCGTTCTCCCCTTCCGGAAATCAAAGAACCCGCCCCCGAACAGGCCTGGAACTCAAAGGTACAGAGTATTTGGAGGCACCACCATCTGGTTTGGGGGGCTATAGCCCTGTTTCTTTATGTGGGTGTCGAAGTCATTGCCGCCGACACCATTATCAATTACGGGGGATTTTGGAAGATTCCCATGCAGGAAGCCCAGTTTTTCACCTCGCTGACCCTAGGCGGCATGGTGGTCGGCTATTTAGCAGGCATAGCGCTCTGTCCTCGCTACCTAAGGCAGGATCAGGTCCTGGCATTATGCGCAACCCTGGGACTGGCCTTTAGCCTGGGCACCATTAGTTTAGAAGGTAGGGCTTCGATCTATTTCCTGGCGGCCCTGGGCTTTGCCAACGCCATGATCTGGCCCACCATATGGCCCCTGGCTCTGCAGGGGCTGGGCCGACATACCAAAACCGGGGCGGCATGGCTGATTATGGGGATTGCCGGCGGGGCGCTTCTGCCCCCGTTTTACGGCTATCTGGCCGACCAGTTCAACCATCAGTCGGCCTATATTCTCCTCATCCCCTGTTATTTGTTTATTCTGAGTTTTGCCCTCTGGGGTCATAAGATCAGAAGAAACCCCCTCCTCTAAAGAAACTAGCCCATGTACAGGGAAAAGCCGGAAATATCCGGCCTTCCCCTTGCACCATCGCTGTATTTTTTACTTTCGAAATCCCTTACCCCGGAATCCGGCTGATGTACTTGGACATTTCCTTGATCTGGGATAAAATCTGCTCATTTTTAGGCTTGGCGGATTTGGCCTTTTGGAAATAGAGTTTGGCTCCCCGGAAATCCCGGCGTTCCATACAAATGCTGGACAGCTGAAGATAGGCAGTGGCTTCATTATCCTTATCCGGCAGGCCGGCCTGAATGGCCTTGCGCAAATGCTCATAGGCCTCCCGGGTGTTTCCTTTCCTATAGGCTATGGATCCCAACTGAAGATGGGCCGTACCCTGAAACTCCTTGTCGGTTCCCGTCTCCAATCCTTTTTTGAGGTCGATCTCCGCTTTATCCAGATCATCGGTCATGGTGGATATATTCGCCCTCAGCATATAATAGGAGGAACGTACCGGTTTATAAAGCCATCCGGGTTTCCGGATCCGGCTCATGAGAAACTGGGCGTCCTCCATATCTCCCTCTTCGATTGCCCCCTGGACCAGAGTCATGGTGCCTACCAGAAAATGCGCCACCACCATGAGTATCGCGATCAGGAAGGGAAGCCAGGCCATCCACCAGCCCCCGCTGACTCCAAATCCGATCCAAAATCCCAAGCCAATCAACACCAAGGCGATGCCCAAGCGGTTCAGCACCAAAAATCTTCTTAACTTATTCTTCATGTTTCCTTAAAGGATTGGCTGCAAATATAGGTTTTTTCAGCTCCGGTTTGGCTAAGATCTGCTCTCCGCCTGCCCGGATACGGCACGTCCTCTGAGTCCCCCAATTCCCCTATTGCCCTTCTTGGGGCTTTGCGGTTTTGGCCTTAATTTTGTGCATCTATGTCCCCCAGAAAAGACTGGTTTAAGACCTGGTTCGGGTCGCCTTATTATAAGTTGCTTTATCAGCATAGAGACGACTTGGAGGCTGAGGCCTTTGTACAGCGTCTTTTGGACTATCTGCAACCTGTGCCCGGGTCCCGCATGCTGGATATAGCCTGCGGGGAAGGACGCTTTGCCGTGCATTTGGCGGCCAGGGGCTATGAGGTCGTCGGTATAGACCTTTCTGAAGAAACCATAGAAAGGGCCCGGGGGGAAGAAAAGGAAAACCTCCGGTTTTTCGTCCACGACATGAGGCTCCCCTTCTATACGGATTATTTCGATTATGCCTTCAACTTCTTTACCAGCTTTGGCTATTTCAATTCCATAGATGATCACCTCCAGGCTGCCCGATCATTCGCCCAGGGGCTGAAAATGCAGGGTCTGCTGGTCATCGACTACCTGAACCGAGACAACGTATTGGCCAACCTGGTGAAGAAGGAGACGGTTATCCGTGGAGACTATCAGTTTGATATTGAAAGGGGACTGGAAGGAGATCATATTGTCAAAACCATTCGATTCATGGACGGACAGGGTATCCCCCGTCGCTTTGTCGAGAGAGTAGCGGCTTTCAGCATGGCCGATTTTATCCGCATTTTCCGTCAGGCGGGACTGAAGCCGGTGGCCAATTTCGGCGACTACCAGCTAGGCGGATATGACCCCATTCACTCGCCCCGAATGATCTCTATTTTCAAGAAATAATATGGAAAGGATATTCCCTGCCTCATGGATAGAATGGGACTACCTTAAGTGGTATGCCATCCATCAATGGAATCAGGCGCCTTGGATGGACCATCTCATGCCCTTTCTGCGGAATCAATGGACCTGGGCTCCCCTTTACCTGTTCCTGCTCCTGTTCTTCCCCCTGAACTTTGGCCGGCGAGGTTGGATTTGGTGCCTGGGCTTTCTGATTTGCTTTGCCCTGGCCGATTACGGTAGCGCCTCCATAATCAAGCCTCATTTTGCCCGCCTAAGACCCTGCAATGACCCCCTGCTGATGAACCTGTACCGGGATCTGGTACCCTGCGGCAGCGGATACAGCTTTCCCTCCTCCCATGCCAGCAATCACTTTGCCCTGGGAGGGTTCATCAGCCTGACCATAGGCCGCAGATACTGGTGGACTGTTGTGCTGGCAATGTTCTGGGCCGCTTCCATCTCCTTTGCCCAGGTGTATGTGGGGGTGCATTTCCCATTAGATGTCCTGGCCGGCGCCCTTTTCGGGTTTCTGATCTCCCTGCCTGTGGCCTGGGCCTTCCAGCGCTGGGTGGGGCTATACTCCCAGGTTTCCGTGTCCAGGACTCCCCCAGGGGGATCCCTTTAGGGTCTAGGCAGGAGATGGGAAAGGAGAATGCCGGCCGAAACGGCCGCATTCAGGGATTCCGCTCCCCCTCCGTAGGCCGGAATACGGACCGGACATGTGGCCAAAGGAAGCAGGGAAGGATTCAGTCCGGCAGATTCATTGCCGATCAAAAGGACACCCCGGGCATGAACGGGGATATCAAACAAAGGAATCCCCTTCAGGCTTGCGGCCATCACCGGTCTCGACTGAGAGGCTAAAAACTCTTCCAGCTCCAGGCTGTGTGTCCTCACCCTCAGGTGGCTTCCCATGGCCGCCTGAATCACCTTGGGCTGATAGGGATCGGCCGAATCCCGGGAACAGACCACGGAACTCAGCCCAAACCAATCAGCAATCCGAATCAAGGTGCCCATATTTCCGGGATCCTGAATCCGGTCCAGGGCCAGTATCCAGGGGGCCTTATCGTCCACCTCCTCTTCTCCGGGCAAGGGGAGAACGAGGATGACTTCATTTCCGTTCGCCAGGGTGGAATGGGCAGATATCACCTCCGGAGTGCAAAGCGTAATGCGGGCCTGGAAATGCTTCTGAATTTCCTCTTCATGGGATGCCGCCCACCCTGGGGTGCAGATGATCTGATGAATCTTTCCCGGGGCATTCAGGCACTCCCGGGCAATCTTGGTTCCCTGCACCAGAAATTCCCCGGTTTCTTTGCGGTACTTTTGGCGGGATAAAGCCTTAATGTGCTTACTTTGTGCCTTGGATAACATTTGTCAAAGCTAACCCAATTGTGAGAATCCGACTCATGATCCGCCCGATGCCCGGCCTTGTTTTCTGCCTCGCCCTGTTGCTCAGCATCTTAGGGCTCAGCAGCTGTCGGATAACCCAAAGCGTGCCCGAGGGAAAGTACTTGCTCAAGTCGAATCAGATTCAGCTGAACTCCGATCAGCCGCTCAGCCGGGAAGGAGAACTGAAAGACAACCTCTCGGCCATGACCGTCCAGAAACCGAACACCGAATTCTTCGGATTCCCCTACAAGCTTTGGCTGTACAATATCCGCTACAAAAAATACCAGCGGGATACCAGTAATTTTCAGTTGGAATCCAAGACCGTGGAACCCCCGGTAATCTATGATTCCAGTACCCACAGCCAGTCCCGGGCGCAGATGAAGGATTTCCTCTACGGCCAGGGCTATTTCTATGCGCAAATCGAGGATACCACCCGGCTAAAGGGAAAAAAAGCCTATGTGGAATACCAGGTCAATACCGGGACCAACTATATCATCGGGGAAATCAGCATGGACGTAGCCGATTCCACCGTGGAAAGCATTCTTCAGTCCCATATGGCCCATTCCCTGCTGCAGAGGGGCCGGGAGTTCCGCTTTCCCCTGCTGGACGAGGAACGGAGCCGGATTACGGAAGTGCTGAAAGACTATGGATACTACCGCTTCTCCAATGCCATGATCCACTATGAACTGGACACCTTGAACAAGGAATGGCTGGATGATAAAGGCAACCCGGTCGAGGAAGCCATTGGATTCCTGGCCGGCCAAAAGTCCAAAAAAAGACCCAGTCTGAATATCCTGTTGCGGATCCAGGCCGATTCGGAAATACCGGACGCATTCCACCGTTTCGGCATAAACCGGATTACGGTGCTTGCTGATTTCATCAGCCGCGAAGATTTCCGCGATTCCACGATGATCGAAACCCTGGTATCCGGTATCCGGTTCCGATACCATAATTATTATATCCGGGAGGGGGTGCTCATTCGGCATATTTTCCTTAAGCCGGAGACCTATTTTGCCCAGACCGACTATGACCTGACCATATCCAAGCTCAATGAGCTGGGCGTATTTCAGTCGGTGCGCATCACCCTGGTAGAGGACACGAGCCGGGAAGGTCATTGGCTCAACGCCTATATCCTGATGAGCCCGGGAAAAAAATACGATTTCAACCCCAATTTGGAACTTTCCCGGGGAAAGAACTATTTCGTGGGGACGGCTATGACCGTGTCGCTGAGGAACCGAAACGTGATCAAGGGCGCCAATCTGTTTACTCTTACCGCCAGCGGAGGGATTGAGTATTTCATGGATACCTCTACCAATAATCTCCGGTCGCTCACCCGAAATCTTGGAGTCCAGGGCGTGCTGGACATGCCGAAATTCCTGCTTCCCATTCCCCCGGATCTTATCAGCCGCCGGAATGCTCCTCGGACATTGGTGGGCCTGGGGGTCAGCATGATAGACCGGATTCAGTACTTTAGGCTGATCAATACCTCAGCCAACCTGACTTATAAATGGCAGGAAGTGGAAACCAAAAGCTGGGAAGTGAGTCCGGCATTCGTCAATCTGATCCGCCTCCCTTATGAATCCGATTCCTTCCAGGCACGCAAAGAGACCAACAGCTTCCTGGCGAACAGTTACCAATCCACATTCATTGAAGGAGAACAGGTCAGCTTCACCTTCACAGACCGGCTGAAGAAAAAAGGCAGAAACTATTCGTTTGTGGAACTCCGCCTGGAAGAAGCCGGCGCCTTAGTCCAAGGCCTAAAATCCCTGGGGGGCGGAGGTCGCCGAAATTATGCCCAATACGTGAAATTCGACTTCAATCTCCAGCATTTCTTTGTGCAAAGGCATAGTAGCCAGGCATTCCGTTTCTTCGGGGGATTCGGTATCCCCTACGGACATTCCAGCACCCTACCCTATATCAAGCAGTACTTTGTGGGCGGAGCCTATAGCATCCGGGGATGGAGGGTGCGCACCCTTGGCCCGGGAAGCCATGTGGAAGCCCCGGCCACGGCCGGGTCGGTGATCGACCTCACGGGGGACATCAAATTGGAATTCAACGGGGAATACCGATTCGACCTGATCTCGCTTTTCTCCGGAGCCCTGTTTCTCAAGGGAGCGGCTTTTGTTGATGCCGGGAATATTTGGCTGGCTCAACCGGCAGCGGAACTTCCCGGAGGCGAATTCCGTCTCGACTACCTGGGCAGGGACCTGGCCGTGAGTACCGGACTGGGCCTGAGGGTGGATATTGCCGGGTTCTTCATCATCCGCCTGGACCTGAGCACCCCGATTAAATACCCCTCCCGTACCGAATCCGGCTGGGTAGGCGATAAACTGTTCTCCTACAGAGGATGGGCAAAAACCAACTTGGTGCCCCAGTTTGGGATTGGCTATCCCTTCTGATCCGAAACTTAGCGCGGAGATTATCGGCCGTGAAGGACTGCAGGTCAACGGCTCGCCTTAGGGGAATGCCGTTCGGCCATCGATGTTCTCCTCTTCCCATTGCCGCGAACCCTGGAAAACAAGGAGTCGGCAAGCCCAATGGATTCCTCCAAAAGCCGGTAGGGGACATACTCACTGCGGGGAGAAAGCCCGGGATCCTGGATCGATCCCTTGATCCCGAACCCGGCTCCCGACCCTGACCATCAAGGGATTGATTTTTTGATGAGCCCTTCCAAATCAATATCTTTGAGGATAACTTATGCGTAATATCAAAATCATTGAAGTCAAATCTGAGATAGGTGCCGGAACCCGGGGAGCCAGCCTGGGTGTGGACGCCATCCGTATTGCCGCCCTGGATTTCATGAGCAGTTTTTTTGTCAACTTCCCTTCCGAAGAAGTGGAGAACGAAAACCGATTGCTTTATGAGCCCGTGGGATCTCCCTATGCCAAACGGATTCAGGGAGTTTATACCATGTATGAGCGCGTGGCCCAGGCCGTGGCCGACACCCTGAAATCCGGCATATTTCCTGTAGTTCTGGCCGGGGACCACAGTACGGCCGGAGGCACCATATCGGGAATCAAGATAGCCCAGCCCAAACGCAGGTTAGGAGTGATCTGGATCGATGCCCATGCCGATATCCATACACCCTATACCACGCCTTCGGGGAACATGCACGGCATGCCTCTGGCCGCGGTAATGGGTCTGGACAATAAGGAAAATCAAGTCCATAAACTGGACGCCAAAACCGTAGAATACTGGAATAAACTCAAGAACCTGGGCGATATCCAGCCCAAGATCTATCCCCAGGACCTGGTCTATATCAGCCTTCGCGACTTGGAAAAGGAAGAAGCCGCCCTCATAAAAAAACACGAAATCAAGGTAGTCACCGTTCAGGAACTCCGCCGAAAGGGAGTGGAAAGCATAGTCCGTCAGACCCTTCTGCATCTGGGATCCTGCGACGACATTTATATTTCTTTTGACGTCGACTGCCTGGACAGTTCGATTTCCCGGGGCACCGGAACTCCCGTGTCCAACGGATTGAGGGAAAAGGAGGCCGAAGACCTGGTGGCCTCCCTTCTTCAGAATCATAAGATCTGCTGCTTTGAGGTCACCGAAGTGAATCCCACCTTGGACAAGGAGAACATGATGGCCGAAATCGCTTTCAATCTGCTGCAACGCAGCGTGAATATTTTGCTGATGAACTAAGAGAGGGGCGAATAATCGGCGGACATATCCCTTCAGACTTGGGCTAACCAATTGTTAAATAGGGATTTAGGCCCCTCTCAAGGGAAATGTAGGTGGGAATAAATGCTTAAGTTTGTAAAGAATGTCAATGGGGTTATCGCTGCGGGATTTTTCCCGCGGAGGAAAGTCCGGACAGCATAGGGTAGCGCACCACCTAACGGGTGGGGTTTCGCCGCAGGGCGGAATACAGAAAGTGCCACAGAAAATAACCGCCGGACTCCGGTCCGGTAAGGGTGAAAACGTAGGGTAAGAGCCTACGCGGGTCGGGAGTAATTTCGATTCGGGGTAAACCTTGCGCGCTGAAATGCCAAATAGGCGGACGATGGAGGGCGACCCGTCCGATGTCCGTGGGTTGGCAGATTGAGGTCTGGTGCGAGCCAGATCCCAGATAAATGATAACCGTCTCCCTGACCAGGAGAATACAGAATCCGGCTTACAAGTTGACAATCGTTTTGGTTAAGTGATCAGGCACCTATAGCAGGTGTCTGATTTTTTGGATCAAATCTCCTTGTTTCGCTCCCCACCCCCTCCACCTATTGCCCGGATCCGGCATTTTGATCGATCAATCCACGTGGCCTGCCCGGGGATGATTATATTTGCAAACGGTCAGCCCCCAAGAGGGCACCATTGATAAAGAATATGGATATTTCGAAGCATTTTCCGCATGAACAGGCAGAGAACAAATGGTATGCACACTGGGAGAAACAGGGTTATTTCCGATCGGTTCCCGATGAGCGCCCCCCCTATTCCATCGTCCTGCCTCCCCCCAATGTCACCGGCGTTCTGCATATGGGCCATGCCCTCAACGATACGGTCCAAGACATACTGATCCGCCGGGCCAAAATGAAAGGATTCAATACCCTATGGGTACCGGGAACCGATCACGCCTCCATTGCCACCGAAGCCAAGGTGGTGGCCATGCTCAAAGAAAAGGGCATAGACAAAGAAAAGCTCAGCCGGGAAGAATTCCTCCGTTATGCCTGGGAATGGAAGGAGAAATATGGGGGCATCATCCTCGACCAGCTGAGGAAGCTGGGATGCAGCATGGACTGGGATCGGACCCAATTCACCATGGATCCGGAATATTCCCGCGCCGTCATCCATGTGTTCGTAGATCTGTACCGCAAGAATAGAATTTATCGCGACGTCAAAATGATCCATTGGGATCCCAAAGCGCAGACGGCGGTCAGCGACGAAGAAGTACTTTTCCGGGAGACCCGCTCCAGGCTCTGCTATTTGCGCTATCCCCTGGAAGACAGCGGCGAATACATTTCCATTGCCACCGTAAGGCCGGAAACCATATTTGCGGATACGGCCCTCTGTGTCCACCCCGACGATCCCCGCTATAAACACCTCATCGGAAAAAAAGCCCGGATACCGCTTAGCGAACGCTGGATCCCCATCATTGCCGATAGCTATATTGATCGGGAATTTGGTACCGGAGCATTGAAAGTCACCCCGGCCCATGACCCCAACGACCACCAGCTGGGCATAAAGCATGGCCTGGAAGTGATAGACATGCTCGAGGCCGACGGTAGGCTAAATGCCCATGGAGGGCCTTATGCAGGCATGGACCGGTTCGAGGCCCGAAAGAAAATCATCGAAGATCTTCGCTCCAGTCCATACTGGGAGCGGGAGGAAGACTATGTCCATCAGGTGGGTTACTCGGAAAGGACGGATTCCGTGATCGAGCCCAGGCTTTCGATGCAGTGGTGGTGTCGTATGGAAGAAATGGCCAGACCAGCCCTGGACTATGTCCTTAATGCCGATATCGAATTCTTCCCCCCAAAATTCAAAAACCTGTACCGCCACTGGATGGAGAACATCCGGGACTGGTGCATCAGCCGCCAGCTTTGTTGGGGGCATCGCATCCCGGCCTGGTACGATAAGGAAGGCTCCCTTTATGTCGCCGAGACCGAGCAGGAAGCCTATGACCAATTCCGTCGCCAAAAACCGGAACTGGCCGCGGAATCCGGATTAACTCAGGATGAGGACGTGCTGGACACCTGGTTCAGCAGTTGGCTTTGGCCCATGCAGGTTCTGGGCTGGCATCAGAACCCGGAAAATGAAGACCTGAAATACTATTACCCCACCCAAACCTTGGTGACCGCCCCGGAAATCATATTCTTCTGGGTGGCCCGCATGGTCATGGCCGGGGCCGAATACATGGGGGAAATCCCCTTCCGTCAGGTGTACTTCACCGGCATAGTCCGCGACCACCTGAGGCGGAAAATGAGCAAATCCCTGGGCAATTCCCCGGACCTGCTGCAATTGATCCAGGAACACGGTGCCGACGCCGTCCGCTTCAGCGTGATGATCTCCTCGCCCGCCGGCAACGACCTGCTCTATGACTTAAACGGAATCCAGCAGGGAAGGCATTTCATCCACAAGATATGGAATGCCTTAAGGCTGATCCGGATATGGGAGGCCCCAGTGGCCTCCCAGAAGGAGTCTTCCCCGACTCCGGCCGGGACCGATGCGCATTGGGCCTCCCGATGGATGCAGGCCCGCATTCAGCGGGTGCAGGAAGAAGTCGAGGGCTATTTTCGGGAATACCGGCTTTCCGAAGCCCTGAAAGCCATTTATTCTCTGGCCTGGACGGATTTCTGCTCCCATTACCTGGAATGGATCAAACCCGCAGCGGGTCAGAAAATCGACCCCGGCCTGCTCCGGCAGACCCAGGATCATTTTACTGAAATCCTGGCCCTTCTCCATCCCTTTATGCCCTTTTTCACCGAAGAGGTCTATCATATTATCCGGGAAAGAGAGCCGGGAGATGATCTGATGGTTCGCCAACTCCCCTCCATTCAGTCTGGCGACCCCCAAATCCTGGACCAGGGAGAACACTTAGTCGCCCTGATTTCCACGGTACGGGACTTTCGCAATCGCCACCAGATCAAACCCCGCCAGCCCCTGGATCTATATATAGAAACTCCCACTCCGGCCTTCTATGAGCAGAAAAGTTCCTGGATACGTAAATTGCTGTTCCTGGACAAGCTGGTCTGGGATCAGCCTCCAATCGAAGGCATCAGTCCCCTGGTGGTGAACCGGGATAAATTGTATATTCATAGTCCCGAAGGTCTCCCCGAGACCAAAGGGAACAAAGAGGAACTGGAAAAGGAACTGGCCCATCTCAAGGGTTTCTTGCAATCGGTAGAGAAAAAGCTGAGCAACCCCCGTTTCGTAACCAATGCCCAAGCGGCCGTGGTAGAAAGAGAAAAGAAAAAGCAGTCAGATACCCTGGCCCGGATCCAGACCATTGAAGAAAGCCTGAATCAAATCGCCAAAACCTAGGCCTATGAAATATCCTTATTTCCTGATCGCCTTTGGGCTGTTTGCCGCCATCACCCTCGGCCCCGGGGCTATGGCCCGCAGCGGGGAAAAAGAGGAGAAGAACAAGAAATCGGAAATGCCTCCGGTTCCGGTTTATCTGGGGGAGTCCGATTATCAGGGTGGGGAGATTCCTCAGCGAATTTTCGATTCCCTGATGGCCCAGGGCCTGCGCGCCCGCGACAGTGCCGGACTGGATTACCAAGTGGAGGGTTTCCTGCTCAGCTTTGCCGAAAGGAACCTCTACGAAGATTCGGTGGGCAATCTCATCGTGCTCACTGACCTCCACTCCCACTACTGTTTTGGGGACAGCCTGGACCTTTTCCTGAAAAACAACCTCCCCGATCGCACCAAAGCCGGAGATACAATCTATTTCGACCAAATAAAACTCACTCATCCTCAAGGATTTGCCTTATATGGTCAGTCCATGAGGTTTATCCTTATCCGCTGAGGGAATAAAGAGAGGGTCCCCCGGGGGCGAACCCATTCCGGGAATGGCCTGGTTTTTGATCGTCATCGAATGTACCATACCTCTTCCCATGATGAAAAGGACCTCTGTGGCCCTCACCGTGATGGCCCTATTCAGTCTGTCGATGGTTTCCTGCAGCCGGTATTATTACAAACCCAATGCCGTCAATGCCCCTCTATTCACCGATGGAGGGCAGTTTCATCTTGTGGGTGCCGGAAGCATGGGCGAAGGGGACGGGGCCGGGAAAACCCAATTCTTTGACCTCCAGGCCGCCTATTCCCCTATCCGGCATCTCGGCATAATCGGAAACTACAGCACCTATCACTACGACCCTTATGCCTTTGATTTGGCCGGGGGGGATGTTCCCGCCCATGCCCATCTAGGCGAAATGGGCCTGGGAACCTATTTCTCCGCAGGGGAAGGGAAGTTCAAAATGGTCATGGACGGTTACCTGGGAGCCGGAATGGGAAAAATCGACTCCGATATAGGACTGGATGTCCAAAAGTACTTTTTTCAGCCGGGGATCGGATTCCGCTCTCCCTGGCTTGACCTGGGGTTCCACCTGCGCTGGTCACGGGTGGCTTACCGAAACTTTGACGGGAAAGGCAGGTCCGTGGACTATTTGATGAGCCGCAACCTGATCAATCCCCAGGGGCGCCGAATCGATGAAGGTGGATACACGTTCATGGAGCCCAGCCTCACTCTCCGTACCGGATACCGGTTTGCCAAGGCCCAATTTCAGTTGGCCCTGGCCAATTCGATGACCTATACCCAATGGCGGTACAACGGTGCCCGGTTTACCGTGGGCTTTTATTTTGAATTGGAAAGCCTGCTGGAAATCATGAAAGAAAGCGCGGCCTCTCACCAACCCTAGGTCCCTTATCCCGTTTCCGAATAAGTCCGGGCCAGTTTGACCAAGGCCCGGGCTGTATTCCAGTTCCGGGTGGTGGCGCTAACCCCGAGACGGGACTCCAGAAAAGCATTGTGCAGCTTCGTCGTGCCATATCCATGGGGACAATAGAGATAGATTACCCTGGGGCCGAACTCGATCTCTTCTCTCGACACGGCCTTTTCCCGGATACTGGATTCATCAAAATCCCCCGGGGTTTCGGCCAAAAAGCTCAGATGAATAAATGCAGGATTTTTTCCGCTGTTCTGGGAAAAGGGGTTATTCCGGACTATGGCTTCCAAAGTTTGGGATTCCATGACGATCACCGCCAGGGAAAGGCCAATCTCCTGTTCGATCTTCCGGCTGATCCTCTTCTCCAGCTCCTCCACAGGGATTTGCGGGGCAGCAAACAAGAGATTTCCTGACTGCCTATAACTCATCAGCCCTTTGAGGTCCAGGAGTGCATAGACTCGCTTGAATTCG
This sequence comes from uncultured Chitinophagaceae bacterium, assembly GCA_964412885.1. Lineage (GTDB taxonomy): Bacteria > Bacteroidota > Bacteroidia > Chitinophagales > Chitinophagaceae > CAYPQN01. Next base: position 24,029 of record CAYPQN010000008.1, read on the forward strand.
TCCATGGGCACCCCTTTCCTTCCCCCGACATTGACTCCTCGAATCAGCGAAACATAGGTTTTCATGGCGGTATTGTTTTGTTCAGGATTAACCCAGGGGGAATTCCCAAGGCAAGGAATGGACGCTTCGCCCAGACAAAGAAAAGACTATTTGCTCATTAGGGCCGCAAAAGAGAAGGACGGCAAAAAGGGAAACAGGCGATTTCCATGCTTTCGAGCTCCATCATGGAGGGCTAATAGCCGATCTGCGATGAGATTGCAGGGAAAAAAAGCAGGGCGCAAACAGAAAAACAGGCAGACCCGGGATTTACTCCGAGGTCTGCCTATTTCATCAGATAATGTTCCAGCAAGAGAGGGAGAAAACCCTCTTTGACAAATTTAAGCCAAGGCCTGGATCCTCTTGGCCAGACCGCTCTTCAGGTTTCCGGCCTTATTGCGGTGAATCACCCTTCTTTTCGCCAGCTTGTCGATCATGGACACTACTTTAGGCATTTCCGCTTCCGCGGTAGCCTTATCAGTGATGGCCATCAGTTTCCGGATGGCATTACGGGTGGTCTTTCCATAATAACGGTTCCGGTCCCTGCGCTTCTCTGACTTGCGGATGTGTTTCTTGGTCGCTTTATGATTTGCCATTTTTCTTTAGACTATATGAAGGCTGCAAAGCTAAGGTATTCTGGCCTAAACGCAAAACAAACCCTCATAAATGTATTTACATGTTCAGACTCCGGTAATATTGCTCACTTTTTCGGATCAGAATATCCTTTTTCTGGATAAAGGTCTGCAGCTTCTCCTTGGGGATCCGCAGTCCGTAAAATTCTCCTTCATACTGATTATACTCAAAAAGCTCATAGTCGGGATTCCATTTGGAGAACAGTTCCGCCTCCATATCCAGTTCGGTCATCACATAGCCGGGATGCAAGGGGGTGGCCAGGCGCACAATAGCCATTTTCTCCAATTCTTCCCGGGTAAAAGGCGAAGGAGGAGAGTCATTCTCCGCTTCCTTTGCCGCCACGGCCTCTCTATCCGGATGGGGAATGGGCATTCCCGGCTCCCAGTTGCTGGGAATCTCTTTTTGGCCTATGAAACCTTCCATATGCTCAAAAATACTGGCCGTGGCGATGAAGGCCAGCACATGCCCCTGGGTTTCCCGGGGCAGGAATGGTTTAATATCCCAGAAATTGGTGCTCCCAGTCCTTTTTATGGCCCTTTGCACAGGGCTGGGGCCACAATTATAGGCCGCCACCACCAGCAACCAATCATCCAACTCTCCATAAAGCCAGGTCAGGTATTTGGCAGCCGCCGTAGTGGACTTGGTCCAGTCTGTGCGCTCATCCCGGCTCTTATTGACTTTCAGGCCCATAAGCCGGGCTGTGGGCGCCATGAATTGCCAGGGACCCACGGCCCCCACCCGGGAGCGGGCCGTATTCTTCAGTGCCGATTCTATGACGGCCAGATACTTCAGTTCCAGGGGAATTTCGTAGGACTCCAGAATTTCATCAATCAAAGGGAATACCGTCTCGGATCGGGACTTGATAATATCCAGGCTACGGTGATGGGATAGAAAATACTTTCTGACAAACTCATTGACAAATCGATGCTGCGACCCGAAATAATTCTTCTCCACCATAGTAGGCACAGGCTTGAACCTTTGGGTGGGGGCAGGCAATTGCCTGTCCGCGATCGGGGCCCCATGGGGCCGGGGCGCATCGGCGGATAGCACAATAGTATCCCGGTGCACTACTCTGTACTGGGAGCTCATACTGACTTCGCCCATATCCTGAGCACGAACCGTGCCCAGGCCTAAAGCCAGCCAGACAGCGAGCGCAAAACGCGTTCCTTGCATGTTTGATCCTAAATTCATCGGTAAAATCATGCAACCCATGAAGGGGCCACTTGAAGTGCAGGGTAATCCGCCGAAAGGGGGCGGCCTATTTGTTTTCGGATTCCTTTTTGTCCGTTCCCTTCATTCCGGACTCGATTTCATTTCGGACACCTTCTTTGGCATCGTTAAACTCCCGAATCCCTTTACCGATGCCTCTGGCCAGCTCCGGTATCTTCTTCCCTCCAAACAAAATCACCACGACCAGGAGGATGATCACCAATTCCCCGGCACTGGGGGCGCTCCAGCAAAGCTGAGACTGCATAGATACTACCATCAGTAGAGTAGGTTTAATAAAAAATAAATCCCCTTCCTTCCACGGGAAGGGCGGGCCAAGGAACAAAGCTAAGGAGTTTTTCCTAGCTTCTGTCCATTGTCCCGGACTTTAACGAAACCGAAATTACGGCGCATTCCCTGGAAATCAAACCCTGGGAGGAAAAAAATAGTCCTGAAAAAAATGCCAGGTTGGGTCCCGGGTCCCACGTATTAGCCGTTTTCCAGATGCTGCCTCAGCCCGGGACTCATCCCCCGGGTATATTGACGCCATTTTTCTATTACCTGCGCCATGTCGGAGGGGAGCTCTGTGGTGAACAACAGCTCTTGGCCCGTTCGGGGATGCTTAAAGCCCAACTCCTTGGCATGTAGGGCATGGCGGGGCATCAGGGAGAAACAGTTGTCTACAAATTGCCGGTACTTGGTGAAAATCGTTCCTTTTCGGATCCGGTCTCCCCCATAGGTGGAATCATTGAACAGAGGATGGCCAATATGCTGCATATGCACCCGGATCTGATGCGTCCTCCCTGTTTCCAGTTTCAACTCCAGCAGGCTCACATAATGGAAATCTTCTATCACCTCATAATGGGTTAACGCTCTTTTTCCTTGGTCTCCTTCCGGATATGCCGCCATGATCTTTCGGTACCGTTGATCCCGACCGATATGGGCTTCCACCCTTCCCTGGGCTTCTGCAGGGCACCCCCAGACCAGGGCATGGTATCGCCTATGGACACTGTGCTTTTTGAACTGGGCAGCCAGATGGGACATGGCTTTTTCTGTTTTGGCCACCACCAGCAAACCCGTGGTATCCTTGTCTATGCGATGGACCAGACCCACCCGGGGCAGGGTTTCTTCACTGCTGGGCTTCCATTGGAGATGGTGGGCCAGCCCATGAATCAAAGTCCCCGTCTGATTTCCGCAACCGGGGTGGACCACCAGCCCGGCCGGCTTGTAGACGACCAATAGGTCTTCATCCTCATAATGAATATCCAGGGGGATGGGCTCGGGGACAAAAGGTATGGTCGTGCTGGGTCTCTGTTCCTCAACCTGAATATGGTCTCCGGGTTTTACCTTATAGCTGGCCTTGCAATTCTCCCCGTTAACTTTGATATGGCCTCCTTCTATGGCCTGCTGAATCTTATTGCGCGTCGCCCCTTCCAGGCGTTGCAGCAGGAATCGGTCTATGCGCATAGGTTCCTGGCCTGCATCAATGCGCAGGGAAAGTCGCCAGCGGGGCTCTTCCCCCGAGGTGGCGTTCTCTTCGCCTTCTTCGCCCTCTTCCCAGTCTTCTTCTTCCCAGTCCTCTGTCATAGCGCGATCATTCCTCCGTTTTGGTCAACCATTGCTGAATTTCCTGGGGATCCAGCTGCCCGTAATGGGATTTTCTTTCCTTTACCCCATCGCGTATCCAATAAATAGCCGGTACCGCCGGTCCGGCCAAGTCCAGGAATGCATCCAGATCCTTCATTAAATAGTGGGGCACATGGCCCGAGTGGGTCAGGGCAAAAAAAGGATCCAGTCCTTCCTCAGGTCCCAGGAGTATGAAATACACCGGCCAGGAAGGATTCTGCCGGTACAGGGCCTGGAGCCGGAAGGCAGCTTTCTGACAATGGACACAGTTCAGGCTGAGAAAAGCCAATACATGCTTCCCTACCCTGAGTTCTTGATCCGGTCTGGACTCTCCGGCATACAAGGGACTCAGGTCCACGGGTTCAGAAATCACCTGCACGGATCGGTCCCAGAAATAAGGATCTACCCCAAAGGGGGTAGCCGTTCCCCCCAGGACAATCAGCAGGCCCAGGACCGGCGCCAGTCTATATGGCCGGGGACGATATACCCGGAGCAAATACCCGGCTATTCCTATCATGATCAGATTCTTGATCAGGGATTGCCAGGGCTTCAGCCGGATCCAGTCTCCAAAACAGCCGCAGGACTCCTGCCCCCCCTGAATCCCGTAAAGTACCCCCAGGTAGACCAGAAAAACAGTCAAAAGAGCTATGGTCAGCGGAAGGGTAAAGCGCTTGAGGGCGATCTGAAATATCAGAAATCCTCCGAGGACCAGCTCCAGACCGATCAGCAGCCTCGCCCCAAGCCCCGCGAGGCTGAGCCAGGGCAGTCCCAGATCCATAATGGCCCATTCCAGGGCTTCCATGGTGAACAGTTTACTGACTCCGGAGACGATAAAAACCAATCCGAGAATTAGGGATAGCATAAGGGGGATGACGCGGCGGCCAGGTCTCCCCCTTAGGGGTTCCTGCCGCAAATCATGGGGTTCGTTCATCCTATGGACAACTTAGATGCAAAAGCCCAAAACTAAAGGATTATGGAGAATTTCGGCTAAATAGCCCCGATATTCCCAACCTATGCCCCATTTTCCTGGCCTAAATACCTGCCCGCTCGGCCGCCCCATGCGGCAGAAAGGAGGACCTCATCGCTATGAGGTTTGGGATCTCCTTACTGGGTAAAAGGAAGGGAGCTGAGCCGGAATTTGCCTTGCCGTCGCCTCTTTCCCGCCTCAGCCTTTCCCTGGAAGAGATGGCGGCTGACAGAGGTATCGGCCATAGGTCCCCATAGGGCTAACAATGCCCCCAGCCTCCTGTGGGATAATCTTTCTCCTAGTAGAGTCTGCAGGTTTCCACGGTCTTAATTCCTCCCTCTTCCTTGGTATAGGAATTTTGTTCACAGAGCTTCTGCGCATTGCTGCGGGTATCGCGGATGGGATATTCGTTCACCCGGGGCTCCGGAAGACCAGGCTTTCCGGAATAGACGATTTCACACTGACAGGTATATTTGCGTGTGCAGGAAGACGAGAACAACAGTGCCGCCAGGGCCATTACAGATAATGCGGGATACAATTTCATTCCTGCCGAATTTTTGATCGGTTGAAGATAAAATGAAATTGTCAATTGCGCAAACCCATAGGGTTTATCCCCGGGATTTCCCTTCCCTTCCCGCTGTGGAAAGAAATGCTTAATTTGGGCGCCCAGGCAGCCAAACGGGCATGGACATCCATCAAATAAAGAAAATAGAAAATCTTGAGCTTCTGGCCCGGCAGGTGGTCGAAGGCTATATGATCGGCCTGCATAAGAGCCCTTTTCATGGCTATTCGGTGGAGTTCGCCGAACACCGCCTCTATAACCCCGGGGATCCACCCCGCCATATTGACTGGAGGGTGTATGGGCGGACGGATAAGTGGTTTGTCAAGAAATACGAAGAAGAAACCAACCTACGGGCCGCCCTGGTCCTGGACTGTTCTTCGTCCATGCTTTTCCCCAAGGAAGGGCAGATCAACAAACTCCAGTTTTCCTGTCTCTGCGCGGCGGCCATCCTCTATCTGCTGAGAAGGCAATTGGACGCGGCTGCCCTCGCCCTTTTCCATGAGGATCTTTTCCATCTGACTCCCTGCCGGTCCACTTTCAGCCATTATCAGCAAATACTCCACAAACTGGAAGAAACCTTAAGTCTGGAAGAGACCGGTAAACCTACCCGGGCTGCCCATGCCCTGCATCAGATGGCCGAGCGTATGCCCCGAAGATCCCTGATCATACTCTTTTCCGATTTTCTGGATGTCGAGGAATCTCTGGAGGCCAGCATGCTGGCGCTACGCCATCTGAAATTCCAGAAGCACGAGGTCATTGTCTTTCATATTACCGATGCCCAAAAGGAGATCCATTTGGACTATGAACGCAAACCCTATGAATTCATAGACCTGGAAACCGGGGAAAAAATCCGCCTGCTCCCCCATGAGATACGGGGTCAATACAAAGAACACATGGAATCCCGGCGCAGGCAAATCGCCGAGAAATGCCACCAATACCACATTGATTTTGTGCCCGTGGATCTGCGGGAATCCCCCCGCGAATTACTGGCTGCCTTCCTCTCCCGGCGAAATAAAATGGTATAGGAATTGAGAATTTTTATCTAACTTTGCCCCCCATTGTAGCTTTTTGAAAGATGGGTCAGGATTGCCCCGGGGAAAGGCTCTCCTCTCTTCCGGGGGAAGGGACAAGGGAATCGATGAGTTAAGCAGGCAAGGGACTAGGCATGAAACGGAATCGGGAATTTGAATTAGCATGGCAGGGATTGAAGCCGGGGGAACATCAGTTCCAGTTCGATTTGGATGATCGGTTTATCCAGGAGCTGGGCATGGAACCGGAGTTCCGCCATCTGAACGCCCGGGTAAGGCTGAGGCTGGACAAGAAATCAAATTTCTTTCTTTGCCATTTTGATATTGAGGGAAGTCTGCAATTGCCCTGTGACCGTTGCGGAGACGATTTCGATCTCCAGCTCTGGGACGAGTTTGATCTGGTAATCAAACTCACAGACTCCGAAAAAGCGGAAAAATGGGAAGATGAAGCCGATGTAGTCTTCATACCCCGATCCGAAACCGTGATTGATTTCCGCCACTGGATTTACGATTATATCGTATTGAGTATACCCCTGCAACGCGTCCATCCGGACAAGCCCTCTGGAGAATCGGGATGCAATCCCCAGGCCATTGCCCTTCTGGATGCCCTGAAAGCACCGGAAGATGAGAAGAACAAAGAAACCTGGAAAGCCCTGGAATCCCTGACCAAGAAAAAAAGCCAGCAAAAGGACAACCAAGACAGCACTGAGCCTGAGCTCAATTAATTGAACGACCGAATAAAAATAAGACAAGATGCCAAATCCTAAAAGACGCCACTCCCAGCAAAGAAGTGCCAAGCGCCGTACCCACTATAAGGCTACCCCAGAAACCTGGAGCGTAGACAGTACCACCGGGGAAACCCATCTGCGCCATCGGGCCCATTGGGTGGAGGGCAAGCTTTACTACAGAGGACGTGTCCTCGTGGATAAGAGCGTAGCGGAATCCCCGGAAGCTGAATAATCTCCATAAACCCAATCCATCCATAGATGAAAATAGGGTTCGATATTATGGGGGGCGACTTCGCCCCGGAAGCCGCCATCCATGGCGTTAAATTATTTCTAGAAGAGAATCAGGATCCCGATGTGCAATTGGTGCTGATCGGATCCTTAGAAAGGGCACAGCCCTTTCTTCACGTCCTGGAGGCCTTTGCAGACCGCTATCAGTTTGTGGATGCTCCGGAGGTTATCGGCATGAACGAGCATCCCACCCGGGCCCTGAAGGAAAAGCCCCAGTCCTCGATTGCTCTGGGCTTTGGCATGCTCCAGGCCGGAAAGGCAGATGCCTTCATCAGTGCGGGCAATACGGGGGCCATGATGGTGGGGGCCATGTATACCGTGAAAACCATTGACGGAATCATTCGGCCTACCATAGCCTCCCCGGTACCCAAGCCCGATGGGCAATTCAGCCTTTTGCTTGACGTGGGCATCAACTCAGACTGCAAACCCGAGCATATGCTGCAGTTTGCCCAGCTGGGAAGTCTATATGTAAAGCATGTTTATGGGGTGGAGAACCCCCGGGTGGGTCTGATGAATATAGGGGAGGAGGAAGGGAAAGGGAATCTCCTTTGCCAATCCACCTATCCCATCCTTAAGGAGGCCCCGGATATTCATTTCATCGGCAACCTGGAGGGAAGGGATGTTTTTGCCGATAAGGCCGATGTGATCGTCTGTGAAGGGTTTGTGGGCAACGTGATCCTCAAACTGGCCGAATCCGTCCATACGATATTCACCTCCCGGAACATCCGGGACTCCTTCCTGGATGGTTTCAACTATGAAATCTATGGGGGGACTCCCCTACTCGGAGTCAACGCCCCGGTAATCATTGGCCACGGGATATCACAGGGGCTGGCCTTCAAAAATATGATCGAGGCAGCCCGCCGGATCGTAGCCGCACAACTCATCTCCCGGTTCCAGGTCCATTTCGCCGGCACCGCCCCGGTGGATTCCAGCACCCCGGCCTCAGGAAGTGCATAATCCCTTCTGGAAAAACAGAATTCTGACTTACGGATCCCACACCAACCCCGATCAACAGGTCACCGGTCTGATCCGTCGCGGGGGATCCCTTATTTTTCCCCCGGGTACCGGGAATAGGAAATCAGGTTTATCCCGGATCTTGACCTTGTGTCCGTATTGATTCTCCAAGGGCTGCTCTATTCGAGCTCATCAAAGGCAATATCGGCATAGGCAGGACAATGGTCCGAGTGCTTCACTTCCGGGAGAATCCCCGCGGCTTGGAGAGCAAAGGCCAGATCCTGGCTGACTTGGACATAATCCAGACGCCAGCCCTTGTTTTCCTCCCGGATCCTGGGGAAACGGGCCGTCCACCAGGTGTAATGCCCCGATCCCTGATGAAACACCCGGAAACTGTCCACGAATCCCGATTCCAGAAACCGATCCATCCAGGCCCTCTCCTCCGGCAGAAACCCGCTGGTCTTTTTATTCGTTTTCGGGCTATGGAGATCCCATTCCTTATGGGCTATATTGAAATCCCCGCAGACCACGATATAGGGATTTTCCTCCTTCAGCCTATCCACATAATTCTGGAACTCATCCAACCATTGATACTTATAGGCCTGGCGGATATCCCCGCTGGTCCCGCTGGGAAAATAGGCATTGACAACCTGCACGGGGCCGATCCGGGCCCGGATTACCCTCCCCTCCCCATCGCTTTGCAAATATCCGCTCCCATAGTGTATCTCATCGAGGGGAATGCGTGACAGCATGGCCACACCACTATACCCTTTCTTCTGAGCAGAGTAACCATGGAAGCGATATCCCCTGTCCTCAAAAAGACTCAGGTCCAGATCTTCCGTTTGGGCTTTGATCTCCTGGAGGCAGAGCAGATCTGCCGGGCCCGTGTCCAACCAATCCAGAAATCCCTTACGTATGGCGGCCCGGATCCCATTGACATTATAGGTCATCACCCGAAGGTGTTTTTCTCTGCTCATGGTTTGGCCAGGGTTTGTTCCAGCCAGGAAAAGAACTCCGTCTGCCATACCAGGGCATTGTGGGGATTCAGCACCCAGTGGTTTTCATTGGGGAAATAGAGCAACTTGGAGGGGATTCCCCGAAGCTGGGCCGCCTGAAAGGCTTCCAGTCCTTGTTCTATGCCCACCCGAAAGTCCAGTCCTCCCTGGATGATCATAATCGGCGTATCCCATTGGTCCACCCGCAGGCTGGGGTCGGCATTTTTGTAGGATTCGGGTTGGGGGTTCTCCCAGTAAGCCCCGCCCAGATCCCAGTTGGCAAAGAATAGCTCCTCGGTAGTCCCGTACCAGCTGCGCAGATCAAAGAGTCCGTCATGAGCAATGAAGGTCTTGAATCGACCTTCATGCATCCCGGCCAGGGTGAAAACACTGTATCCGCCATAGCTGGCCCCTACGCAACCCAAGCGATCCTGGTCCACATAGGGTTCCTGGGCCATCATGTCGATAGCCGCCAGGTAATCTTTCATAGCCCCTCCTGCCCAATCTTTACTGATTAGTTCGTTCCAATCGGTTCCCCATCCGGGCATACCTCGGCGGTTGGGGGCCACGACTATATACCCTTGGGCCGCCATCAGCTGAAAATTCCAGCGAAAGGAATAGAACTGCGAAAGCGCGGACTGAGGTCCTCCTTGACAATAAAGAAGAGTAGGGTATTTTTTGCTCGAATCGAAATCAGGGGGATAGATCACCCATACGCCCATATCTCGTCCGTCAAAGGTCTTCGTCATCCGCAGTTCCGTACGCGAAAGGGCTATGTTCTCATAGATCGAGTCATTCTCCTGGGTCAGCGCTTTCATACTGCCCTTCCTGGGATCCAGACTGAACAGCTCCGAGGCATGGTTCATATCCATGCGGGCCACCACCAGATCTCCTTTTGGTGTTTGGCCAATCAGGGCATGAATATCAAAGACCCCCTCAGTTCTCTGCCTCACCACGGTAAGCTTTCGATCCAAGATTTGTTTGGGCAAGTCCACGGAGAACAGCTGCTTGGTACCCCTCCAGGGCGCCAGGAAGTACAGTTCCTGGCTGCCTTCGGCAATAAGGAAGTCATCTACAGTACCATCCCAGGCCCGGGTCAGGTTCCGGGAACCTCGCTCCCGGTGATTCCAGTCCAGGATGTATATATCGTTCTTATCGGCTTCGTAACCATCTCTTTCCATGGCCGTCCAGACCAGATACCGACCGTCGGGGCTGAATCGAGGATGGGTGTCATAACCCAGGTTGGAAGCCGTAAGGTTCTCCGTTTTCCCGGTAGCCAAATCATAGTGATACAAATCGGTGTTGGTCGACTGGGCATAGGCTTTCCCCGCCTTCTTCTTGCACACATAGATCACCCCCTTTCCATCCGGAGTCCAGATAAAGTCCTCATCTCCGCCAAAAGGCTTTTGAGGCACCTCATAGGGCTCTCCTTCCAATAGATCGATCACTTCCCCGGTATTGAGATTGGCCAGGAAAAGGTGCTGAACCTTTCCGTCTGCCCAGACGTCCCAATGGCGATAGTTCAGATCCACATAAATCTGGGCCGTGGTCTTTGGCCACTGGGGATACTTTTCCTTACCCAGCAGGGTGTCCACCAAGACCTCCTGCACATAGAGGAAATACTGTCCATCCGGGGAAAACTTCACCATCTTTCCCCCACCCAGGGCTCCCCATACGGAATTCCAGGTCTTGCCCTGATCCCGGGAAATATAGACATCGGTTTTGTCGTGGGCCACCCATCTGTCCTTTCCCCGTTCCACCAGGGTTTTTCCTTCGGGCCAGGGGCTTTCCCCTTTTTTTCCGGTGGCTATGTCCAGAGCATAGTGCCTGGTAATCCGGTTTTCGGTAGGCAGGTGGTATTCCGTGGCCGAATAATAGAGCCTCTGGCGGTCCGGGCTGAGGCCTTCGGCCTGAACCCTTTTCAGACTCCACAATTTTTCCGGGCTCATTTTCTCCTGAGCCGACAAGGGCTGATCCATGGATATAAGCGTAAAGGCAAGGGCAAAAATAGAGATCCTCCTCATGACTATGATTTTCTTTTATTTTTTTTAGTGGTCTAAATCTTTTCCATAGCAAAATGCCCTAAAAATAGAGCTTTATCCCTAGGGCAGCAAAACCGGGAAAAGCCCTGCCCGAAAATCCCTAATAATTTATCGACCAAGGGAATCGGTGGGAGTCTTGGGAATATCCCGAGGTAAGATCGGGGGCAGCGATTCGGCATCATGGTCAAACTGAAGCTCCCATCCGGCTTTCAGGTCTATAGGCTCTCCCAAAGGGTATACCCTTTCGGGTTGGCGGCGCTCCCTCAAATCACCGGTGTCCCAGATCCCATTGCTATTGCGGTCTTCCACCAGGTAAAATCGATAGGGCCCTGGCTCCAGGTAAGTCCACTGGAAATCGGAAACATGAATAGGGCTCAAGAAAAAGGAATCTTCGCCCCGATCCAAGCGAAGCAAATAGCCTTTGTCGACCAGGGCAGGGGGTAAGCTTAACCGGATCAGTCCATAATCCGATGCCCTACGGGTCCGGAACCGATACCTTCCCGCCTTGGTCTCTTCCTGATTGCTGTCTAAGGCAAAACCGGCCTGAAATCCTAGAATATATACTTGGTCTTCCTTCCATTCCGTCTCCAGATAAACCTTCATGGAATCAGCGGTATCCAGACGAAGTCGGAAACTTTCCCCCAGGGATTCTCCCAGCGAGTCTCGGTATAGCCTCAGCCGGGATTCGGAGATGGAGGCCACCGGCCGGGTAAACTGAATCTCCAGAGGCCGGGTCAGATCCAGGCTTCGCTTCTGCAGATCCGTGGTGTCCACCTGAGGCAAATAATCAAAAGGTAATTCCTTCACCGGGCGGGGACTGCTTTGTTTCCCCATTTGGGCACCCTTTTTCCCCTTGTCTTTTTTCTGAGTCTCCGGACTATTTTCTTCAAAGAGCAGGATTTCCAGGGGGTTATCCTCCGCTCGTCCCGGTCGCTGGGCTTCGGGAAGGAATCCTATGGCTTCTCCATCGGCATCATAGAGGAGGTTGGCATTGGCATCTCTCAAAGCCATAACCAGAAAAGGCCTATCGGGGAGCCCATCCAGATGGAAACGCCCATTCTCCACCTTGGTCACGTATGCAGGACGGGTGCGAAGCCAAAGGCTATCGGCCAGATCCCCGGGAAAAAGCAGAACCTGGGCGTTGCTGTCGGCCCTGCCCCAGCGGGCATCAATCACCTCTCCGGCCAGCACCAGGGAATCAAAATGCCCCCCGGTACTGAATGTATAGACATAAGGTTCCATGGGATTTCCCTCATTCAAGTCTCGGATGGCTTCTCCGAATTCGATACGGTAGGTAGTTTCCGGGGCCAACAGGGAATCGGGGATCTGAATTCGCACCCTCCTACCCTGCAAATGAGCTGTCAGGGACTGGTCCAGCAGGGGGGATATCTGGATCTGGGTCCGGGAATCCCGAACCTCCACGTATTCGTCAAAGCGCATCTCCAATCGGGAGGGGCGCAGGAAAAACTGGGAATCTGCCGGAACAATGCTCAGCATGCGAGGAGGGGTCTCGTCCTTGGGTCCCCCGCTGGGAGGGACTATGCTGGCGCAACCCATGAGGCCGAATAGGATTACCCCCCCCATACACCGAGACAGATAGCGAAAAATCATGGGCTCCAAAATTAACCCTTCACCCCCATAATCCCATCCCTAGTTTGGGATTCCTTAGCTTTGTTATTCACATAAAAACCATCTTCTCATGTGGATTCGTTTTGCCCTTCCCTACCTGCTTGCCGCCCAAAAACCTATCCGAAATACCCTGGCCGCCCTGATCCTCGTCCTAAGTCTGGGCTCCTGCGGCCTCCAGGCACAACCCCATGCCGAGGTCATGGACATATATGCTTTCAAGGTGGCGGGCCTGATGGGAGATTCGATTGATTTTGCCCAGTTTCGGGGGAAGAAGATTCTTATCGTAAATACGGCTTCGGAATGTGGATATACTCCCCAATACAAGGGATTGGAGGAGCTATACCGCCAGTACAGAGACCAGCTGGTCATCGTCGGCTTCCCTTCCCATGATTTCGGGGGGCAGGAACCGGGTACCGCCGAGGAAATCGCGGAATTCTGCCAGAAGAACTATGGGGTGAGCTTTCCTATGGCGGCCAAGGTAAAAATCAAAGGTAATCAGGCCTCGCCCTTGTTTGTATGGCTGAGCGAACAGGGAAAATCCATAGGTTGCCCCTCCAAGGTGCGGTGGAACTTCCATAAGTTTCTGCTCGACGAACAGGGAAAACTGATTGCCTGCTTTCCTTCCAAAACCGAGCCTTTGAGCACCGAAATCCAGGAAGCCATCAGACCATAGCCCCTATTTTTAAGGGCAATTCTCCCTATGATCGGCGGCGACGTGTCCAGGCCGAGGGTTGCCTGGGTTCCCCGCCGGCAAGGGAAACCGACGCTCCAGGACCCGGCAAATGCTTTTCCCAGAACCAGGTTGCCAGAAGGGCGGCCAAGGGGGAAAGATCTTGCTGCGCTTCCTCCATGGCCTCAGGCCGAAAATGCTTTTCGATGAAGTGGGTGTCTATATCTCCTGCCTGAAATGCGGGATGATCCATCACCCATCGGCCAAAGCCTAAGGTAGTCTCTATACCCATCACCTTGTACTCATCTATGGCTCTTCGCATCCGGGCTATGGCCTGGGAACGATCCGGGGCGTGGACCATAAGCTTGGCAATCATGGAATCATAATGAATGGACACCTCTCCGCCCTGGGCATAGCCATCATCCACTCGGATCCCAGGTCCCCGGGGCGGATCATAGACCTTCAGGCTTCCGGTATCCGGAAGGAAATTCTCCCGGGGATTTTCGGCGCAGACCCTCAATTCGATGGCATGGCCATAAATCTCCAGATCTTCCTGCTTCCAGGATAAAGGTTTGCCCTCGGCGATCCGGATCTGCTCAGCCACCAGGTCCACCCCGGTGATCCATTCGCTTATCCCATGTTCCACCTGCAGGCGGGTATTCATTTCCAGAAAATAGAACTGCTGGTTTTCGTCGACCAGGAATTCCACCGTCCCGGCCCCATGGTACTGACAGGCGCGGGCCACGTTAATGGCACTTTCTCCCATGGCCTGCCTCACCTCCGGACGCAGAAAAGAAGAGGGGGCTTCCTCAATCAGCTTCTGGTGCCGCCTCTGGATAGAACATTCCCTTTCGAAGAGATGGATATAGTTTCCGTGCTGATCCCCCAGGATCTGAATCTCAATATGTCTGGGAGACCCTACATAGCGCTCCATGAACAGGTCGCCGTTTCCGAAGGCACTGATGGCTTCACTTCGGGCCAACTCCAGCTGAGCATGAAGCTCCGCAGGATCATGGACCACACGCATCCCCTTGCCTCCGCCCCCGGCGGCCGCTTTGATGATCAAGGGATATCCCGTTTCGGCGGCAATTGTTTCCGCTTCTTCCCTGGAGCGAATGGGCTGATCCGATCCAGGCACCATGGGAACCTGAAATCGCTTGGCGGCCTGCTTTGCCGATATCTTGTTCCCCATCAGGGAAATGGCCTGGGCCGAAGGGCCGATGAAAATCAGCCCGGCATCGGCTACGGCTTGGGCGAATTCCGCATTCTCGCTCAAAAAACCGTAGCCCGGATGCAAGGCATCCACTCCCATTTCCCGGGCCAGCTCCAGGATGCGATCTCCCCGCAAATACGAAGCTGAAGATGGGGCCTCTCCAATACAAACCGCCTCATCGGCGAGACGGACAAAAGGCATTCCCCTATCGGCTTCCGAATAGACGGCCACAGTGGAAATGCCCATTTCCCGGGCCGTACGCATCACTCGTTGCGCAATCTCTCCCCGGTTGGCCACCAGAATCTTCTTAATCATAACTATATTTTGAGTCCTTGAATGAACTGCGGTAACTTTCCCGGCACGGCCGAGAAAAACACCAAATTAGCCCAAGGCGCCCCAAGATAATCATAGATAATCAAAAATCAGTCAAAACACCGCCAAGCCCCAAGCTGGACGGGAACAGCACTGGTTGGGTTTTGCGGCATTCTGTAACGAAACCTAATCCAATAACCCTTTGTGGAGGGGAATCTGCCTGGATTCCTGTGGTTAAGCTGGGCTTACTAAAAGATCTTAGTTTGGGGCGCGGAAAAGGGAAATGGATTATTTGATGTCCTCGCCATAGGATTAGGTCGAAGATCTTCGGGATCCGGTGGATTTCATTTGAGTAAACCGGAAGTTCCTTGCAAACTTCAGTACATGCCCTCGATCTGAACCCGTGAACATAGCCGGTCCTTATTTTTTCCCTAGGTTTCATAGAACGAATGGGAATCCGTGCGGGGCGGGCATCTGGGATAAAACTGTGGATTGGAAGGTGATGGGAGGAGCGTTATCTCAAGTATCCAAAAAAAAGCTGAAAAGAGGGGTTGTTTGGAATGAGAAAAAACAATAGGTTTTTGAAATACTGCCCTAATCACCATCTTAATGCTCAAGGCAATGGCAAAATTTAGCTGGCATCTATCCAACCTCGCCCCTTTGATAAGACCTAACCTGTTTATGAAAATTGATCTCCAGCAGTGGCTGGATAAACCTATTGAGGAGGCTCATTCCCCCCCCCCCGGAAAATATCCTACAGGGGGTTCTATTTTGAAAACCCCCAAAATTCTTAGTTCGGCCCAACAAAATCAGTAGTTTGATTAGGTCCTGAAGAAAGATTAGGACACTATGGATGGCAAACCAATTTGTCGGCTAGTTTTCCGCCAATAATCTGATTTTGGTTTCATTGGGCAGCGGAAACCACTATTGCAAACGTGTTAATTTATTCATCGGTCGTTATCAACTTTCTAATCCAAACAGGTGCTAACCATAAATCGTGTTGCAAGTGTTGGGGATTTTCGTTTTTCAATAAAGTTTTTATTTGTTTTATTTCACTGTCAGTTGCCTTGTCTTTCCCGATTGTTCGCAATGCCTGAATTACCCACATACTTGTTTTGCCAACGAACGAAAGATTTTTTGATCTCGCCTTTTTGAACCTGATCGTTTGTTTGCCGATTCTAATTTTTCGTGCCGATGTGTCGGAGCAGAAAACAATGTTTAAAGGAACTTACCTGGTTAACCCCAATTTATACATTGCATAGCTTCCTGTCGGAACAATCCTGGCCCTGTCTCTTTTTGCAATGCCAACAGCAATTTCTTCAATGCTTGGTCACACTTTTCCGACATAATCGTCAATTACAGGACGAACGTAAATTCCTTGTGCAACTCGCTCTATTTCGCCCGATCTTACCAATCGTTCCAATGCTTTGTTTGTCGCTTTGGTATTGCAGATTGTAGCAAAGCTTTCCACAAAGAAAATCGTGCCTCTCGGGCTAAGCTTTATCTTGCCTAACACTTGTATCTCTAAGCTTTTGGACATTATTACGCTCCATCTTGTCGCAAATTTAGAAACCATTTGCGACAAGACACGGGGTAGTATTTCTGTATAGTCTGCTTCAATAGTTTGGCCAAGCCCCCAGTCGGCAACTATACTTCGCCTCTAAGACTGCTCCTTTTCCCGGTCGGAGGGATCAGAGATCACTGCCTTGCGCCACTCGCCACAGATGAATTTGGTCACTTGCTCGGCTTCCTCTTCCTGGGGAAAATGGCCAGCGGTTTCCAGGCGATGCCATACCGCCCCAGGGAATCCCTGGGCGAAGCGATCCAGAAAATCCGGCTTTAGCCCAGGATCTTTCATCCCCCAGATCAGACCCATAGGCTTATCGGCCAGTAATTTGCGCCTATCCCACAGTTCCGCAAACCAGTCCTGATCCCGGACCAGGGCCAGGGCCAAAGCCAGGGGCCCTTCCCTTTGCTTAGGCCGAGGAAACGGACGGGTATAATGTTGGCGTCATAGCCGGTCCAGCTTCTTTTCCCCGAAGGACCGGGGCATAATTATGCGGGCAGAGAAATTCAAGTACCGATACAAAAAGGGCAATAGAGGGCTTCGCAGAATCCGGGCCATTTTGGCGAATTCCGGATCCTCTTTCATGGACCATAGCCAGAAATTGAGTATCAGGATCCGGGAAATCCGCCCGGGATGGCGAAGGGCAAAGACAAAGCCAATGGGCCCGCCGAAGTCGTGGAGGATAAGGGTAATCTCCTTCAGATCCAAATCCAGAATCCATGTCTCCAGGTTCTGGGCATGATGACGGGGCGAATAATCATAATGCCGTGGTTTATCCGAAAGTCCAAATCCCATATGATCCAGGGCAACGCATCGGTGTGTGGACCTCATGGCCTTAATTTGCTCGCGGAATTCAAAACTCCAAGAAGGGGTTCCATGAACAAAAACGAGGGGGAGACCTTTTCCTTCATCAATATAATGCAGGCGATTCCCCCCTACCCAATAGGTGCGCGAACGGAAAGGGTAGGCCTGGGTATCCAGCCAGCAGGGAGTGAGAATGGGTTTCAAGAGATGGTACTTTGACTCAAAATTAACCCGGGCCAACCCATGCCCAATTGGTCCAAACCAAGAATAATGGACCCGGAAGTTTCACCGTTGCTCAGCGTCCATTCATATCCTGACCGTACGAAACATTTTGCTGAAATTAGTAGGGTCCATATCCTGGTAGGAGGCAATGAGTTTATGGGGGACGAGCTGCAGCAAATGAGGACTTCGATGACAGAATGCCTGAAAACGATCTTTCATAGTGAGGGAATGCCGTTCCATATGCCGCTGAATCAATCCTGCCAGCACTGCTTCGGTAATTCGACGCAACAGGCGTTCCAGGGAATGGGAACTATCCATCTGGGCCATAAGATCTTCATAGCGGATGGCCTTCACCTCCGATTCCGAAAGGCATTGGAGATAGTCATTGACAGGCCGCTGAAAGGAAAAGGACTCGGGAAGGGCGCACAGATTGGGCGGATAGGTGAAGGCCACCACATGGGTTTTGTCCCCGGATACAAATTAGGAGTACTGGATTCCCTTTTCCACTAAATACAGCTCTCTTTGCACTTGCCCGGGAACCACCAACATTTCTCCTTTGTCCCATCTCCGCGAGCAGCATTTTTCCTCCAGCAGGTCCAAGTCTTTGTCCGCAACGGGGTGAAAAAATCTCAAATTCTCCTTCCAGTCCATATTCTTCCATTCGGATGACCTGAAAACTCCCTCCACGAATTAAGTCCATTTTTCCCTATCTCGGAAACGGGGAAACCCAGACAGGAAATCGACCACCGGAATCGGTCCTTCGGAGAGGTCGGCGAAGAACAGGGCATGACTACTATACGGGCCCATTTCACCAGGCTGGCACAAATACCTATGGATTCCTGGGACGTCCTGGAAAGGGCTTCCGATTCTCCCCTGGGTTCAGGTACCTGGAAGGCACTCCTTTTATTAGGCCTCAGAAATTCGGCGGAAACAGTCAATCTTGCCCCTGCCTCCAAGAGGGAGTCCACCCGAAAGCTGTATACTAGACCCGGACTCGAATACTCATGACTCCTCCAGCTTAGGCGGGGTAGTCGCCTCCACCCAAAAAAGTTTTGCTAATGAATTGTCCCAGGGCTCTGCACTCCCGGATTGGAAAAACTCTCGGAGTGGAAAAAATTATCTTGGGGGGACCCCAGAGGCCTTCGGCCATGGCCGGCTAGGGCTTGGCAGTAGCTTTCGGCCGTCCCCTTTCAGCGGCTTTGGGATCATATTTAACGAACATATCCAGATAAATAACCCGGGACATGCGCATCAACCAGGGCTGGAGTAAAACGGTGACTACAATGGAGAATAACAGGGCATAAAGAATGCTGTTGTCTTCGTAGGATAGGCCCAGAATCACCCAATAGGCGACAAAGCAAGCTGCAATCAAGGCCACACTCAGTCCATAGCTCACATATCCCGTTCCATAATAAAAACCTACTTGCAACTCCATCTTCTGCCCGCATACGGGGCAACGCTCCGGCATATCGAGCAAATTCCTCAGGGGGAACAGGGACTTCTGAGTGAACATATCGCCTTTACGGCAACAGGGACATTTCATTTTAAAGAGGCTGGCCAGATGGCCGGGGACCTTGGCACTCATCGCAAAAAGAATTAATAAGTTTATGCAAATTTACGATATTCCCCACCCTTTTTCGAGCCTTTCCCCTGTTTCTGCCCTATAGCAGTCCATCCCGAGTCTAAAAGACAGGCCCAAAATCAGGCTGAGGGCCCTATTGCGTCCCCGAACCAGTGGAGTGAAAATATTGGTAAACTTTCTGGGCCCGGGACTTACCAATGACTTCAGTCAGCTCCCGGACTGTCCGCTGGCGAACGGACTTTACCGATCGGAACCGCTGAAGCAGCTCTCTGGCCGTCTTCTTTCCTATACCGGGTATGGATTCCAGCTCATTTTGCAGTAAACCCCTGGATCGGGTCTTGCGGTGAAACTGGATGCCAAAACGATGCACTTCATCTCGTATATGGCGAATCAGCTTATGGGCATCCTGATCATAGGGTATGGACAGGGGATCTTTATCCTTGGGAAAATAGAGCAGTTCTTCCTTTTTGGCCAGCCCCACGACCGCCATACGATTTTCGATCCCCAGTTTTTGCAGGCTATCGAGGGCTGCATTGAGCTGCCCCTTTCCCCCGTCTATGATCACCAGGTCCGGCAAGGGCTTTTCCTCTTCCAGCAATCGCCGGTATCTGCGGAAAACCACTTCTCTCATGGTGGCAAAATCGTCTATACCTTCCACGGTGCGGATATGATAATGTCGATAATCTTTTGGAGAGGGCTTCCCGTCCCGAAAGCAGACCATAGCCGAAACCGGATAGGCCCCTTGGATATTTGAATTATCGAAACACTCAATATGATTGGGAACCCCCGGCAGGCGGAGCCATTTCCTCAGGGATTCCAGCACTTCGGTGCCATCCTGAGAGGACTCCACCCTCAGGCTGGCTTTTCTTCTCATCTCCCGACGAAATAAATCCATATTCCGGGCGGCTAAGTCCAGTAGCACCTTTTTATCCCCTGCCTTTGGCCGGGTAATCTTGATATCCGGATCCCGTAGGGGAAAAACCATAGGGGCCAGGACTTCTCGGGCGTTGGAGGCATAACGTTCCCGGAATCGATCATAGGTAAGGGATAGGATATTGGCATCTTC
This sequence comes from uncultured Chitinophagaceae bacterium, assembly GCA_964412885.1. Classification (GTDB taxonomy): domain Bacteria; phylum Bacteroidota; class Bacteroidia; order Chitinophagales; family Chitinophagaceae; genus CAYPQN01. Next base: position 44,159 of record CAYPQN010000008.1, read on the forward strand.
CTCCTCCACCGGAACCTCCACTGTCACGGTCTGACTATAGACTACGGAACCGGAGGCGACCATCATATAATGGACGAAGGCCTGGTCCCCTTCCCGGACCAGGTGAATGACATCCAGATTCCCTAGCCGGGGATGAACCACCGTGGATTTGCTCTGATACCTCTTCAGGGCTTCGATTTTCTGGTGTATGATCGCGGCTTTTTCAAATTCCAGAGACCGGGCAAAGGATGCCATTTCCGATTCCAGTTCGGAGATCACCTTGCGCGTGTTCCCCCGGAGGATTTGCCTCACCTGCTGTACCTTGGCTTCATAATCCTCTTCGCTTTGCTTTCCTTCACAAGGTCCCAGGCAGTTTCCCAGATGGTACTCCAGACATACCTTGTACTTTCCCCGGGCAATCCGTTCGGGGGCCAGGTTCAAGCGGCAAGTCCTCAATGGAATACTTTGATTCACTAGATCCATCAGGGTCTTCACCGCCCCCACATCGGAGAACGGCCCCAGGTATTCCGATCCGTCCCGAATAAGTCGCCGGGTGAGAAAGATCCGGGGAAAAGCCTCCTTTTTAATCACCACATAGGGAAAGGTCTTGTCGTCCTTCAGCGAAATATTGAATTTGGGCTGATGATGTTTGATCAGCGAATTCTCCAGCAGAAAAGCGTCGTGCTCCGAAGGGGTAACGGTGAATTCGATGGAATGAATTTGATTTACGAGGAGTCTGGTCTTATGGTGCGATAAATTAGGCACAAAATAAGATCCCACCCGTTTGCGCAGGTTTTTTGCCTTCCCTACGTAAATGAGATTCCCCTGCTTGTCAAAGTATTTATAACAGCCGCTCTCATGGGGTATGGACCCCGCCAGATTCATGAATTCGTCCCTTGTCATACGTACTTTCCAAAGGGGGATGCCGATCGGAACCACTCGGCCAAACTCCTCCTCCACCTTTATACAAAGATAGGGGCTTTACCCCTTAAAAAACGGGACTGAATCATGATCATACTGGCTGCTCGCTATGGTGATCCCGGTTAACTCAGAGACAATCCCATGTTGGATCCCTGTACTGGTATAGGCTAAAGCGGGCGTACAGCTCGATTCCTCGCCTTCCGGCCAGAAAGAGCTCAGCCTCCCCGGCCTTAATGTGGGACTTATAATCAATTGAATCTGTCTAAGTTGTTTTGGAGAAAATGAGATAATGGAATGGAAGGTTATAAGGAGAGCCTGAGTCCAAATCCCAGATTCTAAATTTCCATCCCCTGGAGAGCCACAAGATTCAAATACCGAGCTCAGAGCTACATGAGACGCCAAAATAGTTATCCCACTTCCTGTTTGTGGATCCAATTCATCCATTTTAAATATGGTTCTGTTCTCATTCTAAACTTGGCAGACCTTCTGCCATTCTTCAGGAAAAATCGATTAAATTACCCATACCACAAAACCATCGGAACCATGAATACCTATTTATCCAGTGTAGTAAAGCAGTTCCACTATTACAAAATGCTTGGGGAAAAAGCCATCGCCCAGCTGGACGAGGACCAGCTATTCCAGCAGTGCAACGAAGAAAGCAACAGCATAGCCATCCTCGTCAATCATATTGCCGGAAATATGCTGTCCAGATTTACCGAATTTCTCACCTCTGATGGCGAAAAGCCCTGGAGAAATCGGGATGCCGAATTTACCAACCCATTCCCGGGAAAGGGGGACATGATGAAACGTTGGGAAGAAGGCTGGACATGCCTGTTCCACGCCCTGGAACAGATTTCCGAAGAAGATCTGGAACGGATTGTCTATATCCGCCATGACGGGCATACGGTAATCGAGGCCCTTAACCGGCAATTGGCTCACTACGCCTACCATATCGGTCAAATGGTCTTCCTGGCCAAAATGTTCAAGGACAAAGACTGGAAAACGTTGTCCATCGCCAGAAACCAGTCTTCGGAACACAATCAGCGGAAATTCTCCAACGAAAAGGGCAGACGTCACTACACGGATGACCTTTAGAACCCGGATCCTCGGTGCGAGCCGGCCATAGGTGCAAAGACGGCTATTCAGGCGGTCCAAAAAGGGTACTGCGCAGCCGGAAATTACCCCCAAAGCGAAGCATGGAAGCAAAGGGGCGCTCCAGTCCCGGGGAAGCCTCCCTCATGGACAACTCTTAGTGAAACCGATATTCCACCCGAAAATCTTTAGAGGGTCCGACAAAATGGTCTTCCCGGTCCTGGATGCGGATTAACTGCAAAGGGATATAAAGCAGTTTCCGGTTTCGGGATGTCCAGAAACTGTTCTTATGCGTCTCGATGAATAGAGACTGAATCTTTTGACTGAAAGGATCCACCATGATTTGCAGGCGTCGAGTGAACAGTTCGGGGTCCTCTGCTTCATAATAGTAGCTCTGTGTCTGGGTAATATCGTCATAGAAGCTGGAAAAAGCATATTGCCCCACCCACTGCGGATCGCTGATGTCGGATTCAATGAACGGTCTGAGAATGTCCCCCCAGGGAAGATCCAGAGCATGGGTATAACTGCTGTCCTCCTGCCCATTCAAATAGGTATACTGGGTTATAGGAAAGGCTTGCCCCTTATAAATAGCCCACTGGTCTTCGATGTACTGATTAATGGAAAAATAGCCCATTTCCTCTCCGGGATTCTCCTGGGAGGAGGGAGCCGTCTGCGGCTCCGGATTGCAGGAAAGGCAGCAGAAAACACCGACAATACCGCCGATCCAGGTCAACAAAGGTTTTCGGGCCATGGTTTTGATCTCAAATTTAGTCGGAATTATCCATTTTTTCACCCGATGGCCCCGCGAAGAGCTTCCCGGGGCCTCACACCGGAGTCCCCAAAAGGGCCCGGAACTTTCCAAACTGTTTTCTCCGAAATCCTCAAAATGCCATTAATTTTGCATCCTTGCCGGAATGGAGAAAATCCGGACAACCTATTTCTATGCCGGAAACCCTTTTAAACGTCCTTTTGTTTTTGCTGAGTTTTGCCGGGGGCTCCATTCCTTTGTGGACCAAGGAATGGAGCGGAACCCGGATGAACAACTTACTGGCTTTCTCCGGATCCTTTCTTCTAGGCATTACCCTGCTCCATATGGTGGCCGAAGGATTTGACCAGATGGGGCATATAGCCGGCGTACTCCTTTTGGCCGGATTCTTCATCCAACTTTTCATTCAGCGGTTCACCCATGGCGCAGAACACGGTCACCATCATCGGGTGGATCAAGACCAAAAGCATTCCCATTTGCCGCTGATCTCCATATTCGTGGGTTTATCTTTCCATGCGTTCATGGAGGGACTTCCCCTGGGCAGCCACTATCATTATCATGCCACCGAACCTTCGCTTTACCTAGGGGTGGCCGCCCATAAGCTTCCCGAGTCCATGCTGGTGACCAGCCTTTTGCGCACCCGCTATTCCCAAAAAACCTCCCTGGTCTTTTTGCTTTTCTTTTCGCTTATCACGCCTTTCTCGGGCGGTCTGGCCCACTACCTGGCCGCTGAATTTCCCCAGATGGCCAAGGCCCTTCAGGCGTTGATTCCCCTGGTGGCGGGTGCTTTCCTGCATATATCCACCACCATATTCTTTGAAAGCGGATCGGCCCATCACCGCCTGAACCCCTCCAAAGTCCTGGCCTTGGTCATAGGAGTGGGGTTGGCCCTGGCCACTCTTGGCTTTGAATAACCTATCTTTGTGTTATGAACTTATCCATATGGCTGTCCCTGGGGATGTTGATCTGGGCACTACCCTACCCAGCCCATGCCGGGGCGAAGAAAAAGGGTCAATCCCTGTTATGGAAAGTTTCATCCGAAAAACTACAAAAGCCCTCCTATATTCTGGGTACCATCCATATGGTCTGCCCGGAAGACTATGTATGGACTCCCAGCATGGATCAAGCTTTCCAGGAGTCCGACAAAGTCTGTTTTGAGCTGGACCTCGACGATCCCGGACTCCCCCGGGATATTGCCCTGGGCATGGTGGATGCCTCGGGTAAAAATCTTTCCGAATACTTTGACGACACCACCTATCAACAACTATCCCTGCGCCTGAAGGAAAAATTCGGGATTCAGATTGAATGGTTCCGCAATATGAAGCCGGTAGTGCTTCAGAACATGTTGACCTCCCAGGTCTTGGACTGCGATCAGCCCCTGTCCTATGAGAACGAGATCCTCAAGCTGGCCATGTCCCAGAGCAAAGAAGTCCTGGGTCTGGAGACCGCCGAAGAGCAACTACTTCTCTTCGACAACCTCCATGTGGATTCGGTGGTAGCCCAAATCCTCAGAATCAGCATGGGCCTGGAAGAGGAGAAAAAGAACTATGAGAAAATGGTTCAGCTATATAAGAACCAGGACCTGGCTGGCCTCCACGAGATCATCGCCCAGGCCGGGGAATCCGACTTGGACCTGAGCGGGTTTCTGGACTTCCGCAATGAAAAGTGGATACCCCGAATCCAGGATCATATGGACCGGGGCGCAGTATTTTTTGCCGTGGGCGCCGGTCATCTCTGGGGAGAATTCGGGCTGATCGAATTGCTGAGAAAAGAGGGCTATAGGCTGGAGCCTGTTCCCTGATCCTCTATGTATCCCTCCCCTTCTCCCTGGGACCCGCCATAGACTTCCAAATGACGGGACAGCAGATCCTTATTCAGAGGCTTCTGCAGAAATGCTCTGACCTGATTATAGGATTTCGCCCGCTCCAGATCCAGCTCATTGATGGAAGAACTGAGCATGAACAGGTGGCAGTCCCGTCTTTGGGATTCGGGCAGAAGGCCAAAGGCTTCAAGAAAACCAAACCCGTCCATTTTCGGCATCTGTATGTCGATGAATACCAAAGTTTTCCCCGATCTGGGAGAGGAGGCAAAATAGTCCAGAGCCATGGACCCCTGATCAAAACAATGCATCCGGGCCGCAATGCCCAGTCTTTCCACCAACTTGGAGGCAATAAAGAGATCCAAGGGATTGTCGTCAATAAATACCATGTCTAATGGAGGCATAATTCCGTCATTTACTGGGTATTTCCACTCGGAACAAACTGCCTTCTCCCAGCCGGGATTCCAGATGAAGTCGGCCATGAATCCTTTCCACCGCCTCCCGGGTCTGGTATAGGCCAAAGCCTGAGCCCTGGTGCTGATTAGCTGTCCTGTAGAACAGATTGTAGACCAGAGGCTGATCTTCAGGTGCAATCCCCATTCCATTGTCTTCCACTTCAATAGAAGCCCATCCCCGGTTCACCCGGACCCGGACCTTGACCTTCTTTCGAGGCTCTTCGGACCTCTGGTATTTTATGGCATTGCTCAGCAGATTGTTCAGTATCATTTTGATGTAGACCGGGTCGTTGCGGAACCCTTCCTTCTGGTCCACCTCCGTCTCCACCTCCACGTTCTTGTCCCGGAGGCTGAGGGCAAAAAAGCTGAGTTGATCTTCCAGCAAATCCTCAAACCGAATGGGGGCGATTTCTAATTCGCCTCGGCGCAGATTATAGTATTGGTGCAAACCCTGAATATACTCATCCAATTTGACCATGGATTCCTCCATCATGGTCATCATTTCCCGGACTTCTTCCAGCGACTCCGATTCTTTGGCAATCCGGAGCAATCCCAGGTTGCTGAGAATTGGCCCCCGAATATCATGGGTGGCGCTGTAGGCAAACTTATCCAACTCCTGATAGGCCCGGTTCAAGGCCTCATTGCTGCGGGCCAAAAGAGCGGTGGTCTGATAAAATCTATAGGCTTCGTCTATGGCCGAATGGATTTCCAGGTCTTCCCAGGGCTTGGAAACATAGCGGAAAATATGGCCATTATTAATCGCACTGACCACGGCATCCAAGTCCGAATACGCCGTTATCAGAATGCGGATGGGATGGGGATGAGTCCGCAGTATGCGCGAAAAAAACTCACTGCCGGCTTCCCCCGGCATGCGTTGATCACAGAAGATCACGACAATATCTTCCTCCCGGTCCAGGATTTCCCGGGCCGAAGAAGTACTGGAGGCGGTGAATATGGAATAATCTTCACGGAAGGAGGCCCGGAATGCCCGGAGATTATGTTCCTCGTCATCGATATATAATACCTTGATTTTTGCCATATGTACCGCCTAGGATTTGGTTTGATTCCGGGGGATGGTGAATTCAAATACGGTACCCTCTCCCCATTTGGAGCTTACCTCCACCCGACCCTGGTGCTTTTCCATGATCTGGTAGACTATGGACAGTCCCAGCCCGGTACCCTCTCCCACCTCCTTGGTGGTGAAGAACGGCTCAAAAATGCGGGACCGGACTTCCTCTTTCATCCCCTGCCCGTTATCGTGGAAGGCAATCTTGGCATTGGGACCTTCCATCCACGTCCTTATCCGGATTTTCCCTCCCGGCTGCTGGCCGAACTTGGCCTTAATGGCCTGAATGGAATTGGTCAGTATATTCAAAAAGACTTGATTGAGTTTTCCTGGGTAGCATTCCACCATAGGAATATGGCCATAATCCTTTTCCACGACGATAGTCTGATCCAGCAGATTGTTGACGATCACCAGGGAAGACGATATCCCCTCTTCAAGAGAGGCAAACTTCAGGTCATCTTCATCGAGTCGGGCAAATACCTTCAGCGAGCGGACAATCTCCGTAGTCCTGGAGGATCCCTCCTTTATTCCGTCAATCAAGCTGGCCATTTCGGATTTAAGATATTCAAAATCGGCCTCTTTTTTTAGCTTTTCCACCTGCTGACGGGTTTCTTCCCGAGCTTCTGCCAAAGCGATGGATTCCACCTTGCTCATCAGGTCCAGGATCTGATGCAGATCCCTTTGCAGGGGCCCCAGATTAGCTCTGACGAAGTTCAGCGGATTATTCATCTCATGGGCAATGCCTGCGGTCAACTGACCCAAGGAGGCCATTTTCTCGGATTCCACCAACTGGGCCTGGGTCCCCTTGAGTTCGGCCAATGCCTTATTCAGTTCCTGGTTGGAGTTTCTCAGAGCCTGGGTTCTGTCGCTGACCATTTTCTCCAGCAAGAGATTCTGGCTGCGGACGATGCGGGCATTCTCCTGCATGACCTCCAGGGTCTTTTGCTGGGTGATCTCCTTTTCCTTTCGGAAAATGTTGATCTGGTCGGCCAGGGCAAAGGAAAGCACCAACACTTCGATTCCGGAGCCCAGGTAAAGGACGTATCGGGTGAACTCATTCATGGGCAGCATACCCTGGTCTCGCAATATGTATATGAAAATGCCGATCAGCAAAGGGGGCCAGGCAAGCAGGAAGAACCGGGCCTGCCGCCTTCCCTTCAGCGACAGATAGAGGGCAATGACCAAAAGGGCAAAGGCACCGAGCATGGCATTGACCTGCATCAGGGACTGGGCCATATGATGGAAGCCCAGAATATTAATCAGAATATTGAATACATAGAAAGCATTGATGGCATGCAAAATAGGAAGGGATCTGGGCAGCAGCAGGCGCAAAGCCATGAACCGGATGGAAAACAGATTAGCAAACACGCCGGAAAGGGCGGGCAAACAGATGACACTATGCTGGGCCAGCCAGGGGTTGGAAGGCCATATAAACCGGTAAGTGAACCCTCCCAGGGCCAGCTGGGTTGCGCCAATCAGCAACACATAGGCGACATAATACAGGTAGCTGCGATCCCGTACCGTGAAAAATATGAATATATTATAGAGGAACATGGCCAGAAAAACCCCTATGTAAATGGCGATCCAGATGTCCACGCTATTGAGCCGGAGGATGAAGGTCTCCTGGGAATGGAGTTCCAGGGGGACTATGATCTGTTCGCTGCTTTTGATCCTAAGGAAAAGACGCCCTGATTCCCCTTCCGGAAGGAAAAGGGGGAATATGAAATTCTGGAAGGGAAAATCCCTGTCTGAAATGGCCCGCCTCTCCCCGGTCTTCAGCGAGTCCATCAGGCCCCCCCAGGTCTCCCAGTAAAAGTCCACCTCATCGAGGATGGGATAGGACAGGTCCAGGTAGAAATGCTGAATAGGCATCTGATTGAGCATATCGATACGCAGCCAAATGGTCGAATGCGTGATCCCGAAATTGGGTACCGCATGGGTTAGGGATTCAAACCGGGCCTCTTTGACCTGATCATAAGTCAGCACCCCCTGCGGATCCTCCAGATAATAAATATGGCTGGCCTCCATCATGCCTTTGCCCACTTCCTGGATCACATAGGGCCTAAGTTCATCTCCTGCCTGGACGGCAGGCAGAAACCAGAGCATAAGACAGCAGATAAGGACGAGGAGACGCATGTTCAGGTTCCAAATTACCCAAAATTAGGAAAGGATCTAATACTGGATTCTCTGCATCTTCCCGGGATAGGGGCGAACAGACTCGGATCCTGGGCGCAGCGGGGGCAGGGGATGCCGCCACGAAAGCGCTTGAAGGGAGCCTCCGGAAAGTAAGACCAATCCCCGAATGCCAGATCATGAACTATAGGCCCCCTTTTTTAACTCGTCTTTCCTTCGGCCACCACCTGCAGGTCCCGGAAATCAAAACGAGGCAGGTCCAGATCATAATATATATCCAGCGGCCCCCTTAGGGATTCTTCTCGTCGGATCTGCTGCGGGTTTTCCCTCAGGGACTGGAGGACTTCCTTCTCCTTCTGGTGGGCATGGGACAGGTCATTGACGTCCTCGAGAATGGCACCGGTGGCTACCAGCCCCTCCTTCGGATAATAAAAGCTCCCCTGATTGCCCAACCGGACCTCGGGTACAAATCCCTTCTGGAGGGTAAAACGGAGCGTATGTTCACCGCAAAGCACAAACAAAGTCTTGAGTCCCAACAAATAGCCCACGGTAATGCAAGCCCTGGCCAAAAACACGGTCCCTATCCCATATCCGGCTATGGACCGGGAATTCCATAAACCGCACATTTCTCCCGTGCCTTGGGGGGCATATTGGGAAATCAGCGTCCTGACGCCTGGATCAAACTCTTCGACAGCCCGGACTATGGGCAGAGGAATCTGAGGATTGTATACATGGACCCGGGCACCTCCGAGCAGAGCTCCGGTTTCCATGGATTCCGCAGCGACCACGAAAACGGAGGGATCATCCATCCAGGCACTGCCTGCCGTGGTGATTTTCGTGATCCCGAACACCTCCAACACCTTCATATGTTCCACGGCATACTGCGCGCAACAGGCTTTCTCCTTGATGGCCTGAAAGGCCCTTATTCTGATCATATCTGTTCTTCAGTCTGGACGGTGGAACCAATTTTACGCCTAAATGACTTGACCAATGGCTTGTCGACCTTCGCCAACCTGAATAGAAAAACCGCTTCTCTTCCCCGGGAATCCGGAAAGACATTCAATAATTGCTCATGGATTCTTTGAAAAGCTCGTACCATGTTGGGCTCCATAGTCCCGGCCCCACCATGGCGGATCCGGGATATCGGATACACAGCGGCCAGCATGGGCTGCAAAGATAGGGATTCTTTCGTGGCTGCCAGCCAATAGCGTTCTATGGCCCGTCCCGCCCGGATCATCGGTTCCGGATCCAGGGCCGGGAGGCTGACCAGGCCCATGGCCGAAGCAGAGTTCACCGCCGCTCTGCCCAGGTCGCCCAAAGCCTCACCCCGGTCCCACTGGCGCAGTAGATCCGATACCCGAGAATCCCGGAGAAGCCTAAGAGCGGCTCTTTCGGAGGGGCTTAGGTCCAGGCTGTCCAAATCCACCCCGTCTCCAGTTTCCCGGGCATGACCGGAATTCCATCGCAACTCTTCCTCAAAAAAGGAGCGATGTCCTTCCGGGTCCAGCAGCCGCCGGCGCTCAGCCTCAGCGATCACTTCCGCCAGGATATCCAGGTCCCTGGGATCCCGGCAGATATGGAGGCGGACCGGATCCAGGGATTCCATGACCGAACTCAGATAATCCAACAGGGAATCCGATAGGGGTACCCGCGGACCTAGTCTTCGATTTGTCCCCCTTTCCCCTATCCAGGAGGCCAACGCCTCCTGCCCGATCAGCGGCTCACCCCTCAGCCCATCCAAGAATCGGCCGCAGGCGATTAAAGGGGAGTCCGCGCCCAAGGGAAACAGCTGATAATCCAGCCCTATTCGCGCCCCATGGGCCGCCTGGAACAGATTTTCCAGGGCGGCGCCCAAAGAGACCATGGCCCCCATATAAAGGAAATCCCCCTTGGACCGGCGCCTATCATGGAACAGATAAAACCTCCCCTGGCGAATCACCCATTTCCATGGCTGCATATTCCCAATGGACGGCGCCCATAAAGCGGCTTCTATGAGGGGCCTCCACCGGGATGGGTCTTTTAGTCCCCCCTCCTCCAGGGGAACTTGGCGGATGTATTCATTCCAATCCGGTTCCAAGTCAGTACCATGGGGGGCAGAGGGGGGAAGATTTTGGGAGAAAGAGGCAGGGATCAATTCTTCCAAATCGATATGGTATCGTCCCGACTCCCGGAACTGATCCAGAAATATTCTGCGGCAGGTATCGGCGGTCAGCGCCCCGCCGAGTTGCACCGCTGAGGCCAGCTGGGGCCATGTCGTCAGGCTGGTCTCGATTTCCAGCATGGAGGCCTTCATTCTCGGGGACAGGGTTTCCAGTCCGCTGATGGGAAGAATATAGGGCAGTTTCTCCTCTGCCGTTTTCAGCGTCTTGAGGAAGTTCATGTCCAGATCCAGCCCCGAAAGCCAACCATGCATGATTTCCCTTTGGGGTTCGAGGTCAAATCGCTCCACGTCCAGGGTTCCCCGGTCACTGGCTTCCATGAGCACCGGGACCGAAAGCTTTTTGGCCCAGATCCGAATCAAGATTTTGATGTCCACCGAATCGCATTCATCAATGACCAGATCCAGTTTTCCGCCGGAGGTAAAAAAGGACTCGATATTTTCTTCCCGAACCCCCTGATCAAAAATGGTCACCCGCAGATAAGGGTCCAGTTCGGCAATTTCCCGGGCTATGCTCACCACTTTGGGATAGCCCAGGTCCGATACCCGTGCCCGGATCCGGTTCAGGTTATTGAGCTCCAGCTGATCAAAATCCGCCAGGCGGATTTCCCCGAACCCCCTTTCCTGGGCCAGGATCATGGCCACAGACTGACCCACCGACATTCCCACGACCCCTACTTTCTTGGTTTGAAGCAGGGCCTGCTCCTCTTCGGTGATTTTATGGCGGTTTGCCGCTGTGCGCAGGAAGGCAAAATCTTCTTCTTCGAGCAGGCGGACCAGTTTCCGGGACCAGGGATAATAAATCCAATTTCCCGTTTCCTCCAGGGTCCTTCCATCCAGATAATCCTGGATCCCCCTCTGGTATTCTGCCTCCGTCAGTTTCCTGCGGGGAGTGCGGGCTTTCACCCATTCGCGAATCTGCTGGATCAGGGTATCATGGACTTCGGCTATGGCCCCCGATCGCCGCACCAGGGCCTTCAGTTCCTGGATGTCTTCCTTTTTCCCGGCAGAAAACTGCCAGGGTCGGAAGTTCACCCTATCGGGAGGCTCCGGACGAACCCGGGTTAAATCTAAATAAATCATATCCCAAATGAATCAGAAAGGCAAAATACAAATTGTTGACGCTATGATGGTCATATCGAAAACTTTTGTTAGCTTTCCATACGATTCCGCATTCATAAGAAAAAACCAATAGATTTGCAATAGAAAATCCATTTTCATTGAATTGCGTCCATGGAGGCCAGAGATATTAATATCCTATACGTGGATGATGAGGAACATAACCTTATTTCCTTCAAAGCCACTTTCCGGATTCGGTATACCATCCATACCGCCTTATCGGCCAGGGAGGCCAAGGAGGTCCTGGAACAGGTTCCCATCCACATCATCATCACGGACCAGCGCATGCCCGGTATGACCGGCGTGGAGTTCCTGGAATCCGTTCTTCCCCTTTATCCGGATCCCATCCGCATCCTGCTGACCGCCTACACGGATGTACAGGCCGTAGTGGATTCGATCAATAAAGGAAAGGTATTTCATTTCCTGACCAAGCCCTGGAATGAGGAAGAACTCGATCAGATCATCCAGCAAGCCTATCAGGCCTATGTCCATCGGCTGGAGGAAAAGGAGCTGGTAAAAAAGCTGGGCACCACCAATGAGCAGCTGGAATTTCTGCTCCGTCAGCAGATGCTCTCCTGATCCCTGTTCTCACTCTTCGGGGCTGAGGCGTACCAGGTTCCGAAATTCGAGCCGTGAATTTGGCTAACTTTGGCCTTTGGTCCCGCAAAAGGCCCGGGCCCTCCTTTCTATGATTCCCTTATCGGTCACCATCATCACCCTGAACGAAGAGGCTCAGATTGAAGCCACCCTGAAATCCGTGGCGTCCATTGCCGATGAGATCCTTGTGGTGGACAGTTTTTCCACAGATAGCACCGTGGATATAGCCCGGCGTTTCGGTGCCCGGGTGCAGCAAAGGAAGTTTCGGGGTTATGGGGATCAGAAAGCCTGGGCCACTGAACAGGCCCTCTATGACTGGAACCTGAACCTGGATGCCGACGAGGTGGTGGATCAGCGCCTGGCCCTGGCCATACAGGAATTCAAAAAGAATCCCCGTTCGGAAGCGGCCCAGATCCAGCGGTTGACCTATTATTGCGGTAAACCCATTTACCATGGCGGCTGGTACCCGGACCCGCTTATCCGTCTTTTTGATCGGCGCAAAGGGCAATGGGCAAAACAGTCCATCCATGAATCCTGGATTCCGGATCCGGGTACAGCCGTCTGCCGGTTGGAAGGCTGCCTGCATCATTACAGCTATCATAGCATTTCCGACCACCTGAGGCAAATAGAACATTTTTCGGAAATGAATGCCCTGGCCGCCGTATCCCGGAACAAAAAGGCCCCCCTTTTCCTGATGCTGATGGCCCCGGTCTGGACCTTTTTTCATACCTATATTCTGCGGGCAGGATTCCTGGACGGTTATTATGGTTACCTGATAGCCCGGTTTTCCGCCACGGCTACCCTGGCCAAATACGCCAAGATCCGGGAACTCCGCAAACCAAAATCCAAGGAGGTCCCATGAACTTTTCCCTGAACCCCTTCTCTGCCGTGCCCATGGACCAGGTAAATTCCCTGGTCATCAGCCGTCCTGATTCGATCGGGGATGTGGTCCTCACCCTACCCTTGGCCGGAATCATCAAAGAACATTACCCCCAGGTCCGCATCCTGTTTCTCGGCCAGCCCTATACCCGGGCGGTCATCGAAAGCTGTCAACACGTGGACGCCTGGATATCGGCCCGGGACCTCCCCCTTTTGACCGAAACTCCTGAGCTTATCCTTCATGTCCTGCCCGATCCCAACATAGCCCTTCAAGCCCGGAAGATGGGAATCCCCTGGCGGGTGGGCACCCACCGAAGAATATATCACTGGTTCCGCTGCAACCGATGGGTAGCTTTGGCGAGAAAAAACAGTGCTCTGCACGAAGCCCAGCTCAACCTCCGCCTATTGGAGCCCCTGGGTATAGCCCATAACCTTAGTCGGGAGGAGATCCCCGCCTATTACGGGTTAATGCCCGGCCCTCCTCTGTCCGAAGAACACCGGCGGCGGTTGGACCCGAACCGATATAATCTTATCCTCCACGCCAAAAGTGCCGGCAGCGCCAGAGAATGGCCCCTGGAAAGGTTCAGGGAACTCATCGGAATTTTGGATCCCGGGAAATTCAATATATTGATCACCGGGTCGGCCGGGGAGAATCCCCTGCTCCGCCCCCTGCTGGAATGGGCCGGATCCCGGGTTCAGGATACCAGCGGCACTATGGATCTGTCGACACTGATCCGCTTTATCCACGATGCCGATGGAATGGTGGCCAACAGCACCGGCCCCCTGCATTTGGCCGCCGCCCTGGGCAAAGATGCCCTCGGCCTCTACCCCCCCATAAAGCCCATGGATCCCGGCCGCTGGGGACCGCTGGGAACTTCGGCCCATTATTTTGTCCTGAATAAGGACTGCCAAGCCTGCAGGAAAAACCCCCATTCCTGTGCCTGCATGGGGGCCATAACTGCTCGGGACCTGAGTTCCACTCTGGAATCCCTCTACCGAATCAAATTCCCTGAATCCCATGGAGGATAAACCCGGCATTAGCCTGAACAAATACATATCCCAGACGGGAATTTGCTCCCGAAGGGAAGCCGATGCATTCATCCGTTCCGGAAGGGTCTGCATCAATGAGATTCCCGTTTCCCGGAGCGGGCAAAGGGTATATCCCGGAGATCAAGTGGCCCTGGACGGAGAGCCTCTGAAACCGGGGTCTGCCAGACCGGTCTACCTGGCTTTCCACAAACCCCCTGGGGTGAGCTCCACCACCGATTCCCGGGATCCTTCCAATATCATCCGCTATATCGGTTATCCCAAGCGCATATTCCCCATTGGTCGTCTGGATAAAGACTCCCAGGGACTGATCCTGCTTACCAATGATGGGGATATGGTCAACAAAATTCTCAGGGCCACCAACGGGCACGAAAAAGAATACCGCGTCGAAGTGGACAAACCCATAGACGAAGCCTTTGTCCGGAATATGTCCCAAGGGGTGCCCATATTGGATACGATTACCGCTCCGGCCGTTTTGCGTCCGGAAGGGCGTCGCCGGTTCCGGATCATCCTCACCCAGGGACTGAACCGTCAGATTCGGCGCATGTGCGCCCATCTGGGCTACAAGGTTCAAAAACTCACCCGGATCCGGATCATGCATATATCGCTGGAAGGTATTCCGGAGGGCAAATGGCGCCATCTCCATTCCGGGGAAATACGAATCCTGGAAGAGCGGCTCCAGGGTTCGGCCAAAACGGCCCGCCCCCAATCCCCCCCTCCCGCGCAGAGAAAGGCCAAGGACGAACGCCCTTCCCCACCCAAAGGAAGGGCCAAGGCCACAGCTACGGCCTCGAAATCCTTTAAACAGTATCGCCGGAACAGGTCTTCCAAGCCTAATGGAAGACAAATAGGCTATAACCCAGGGGGGAAAATTTTGGGGGAGGCCCTAAGGAAGGTCGCCTAAACCCGGCGAGGTCTCCCGGGATGGAATGGGAAGATCTCCTTTAACGGCCCGAATTCCAGAATCTGGGAAAAAAACATGCTGGAGCGCAGCGGGGAATGGCTGAGCACCCCTACCCTTGGCAAATCTACAACTGCCCCTCGGGCAAAGGGAAAGATTCCCTGTGCTGCGGGAACAAGACCAGTTGCTCGCGACGGGGACGGCTAAAGCTGGGTAGGTACCAAGGCTCAGGACCCGGATGCAGGGCCCATTCCTCTTCTTCCTGCCCCCCATTTTGTCCCTTAAAGGAAAGGGGCCCCCTCCGGGCCCATAAGGCACCCTTATCCCGGGCGCGCAGAATCAGGTCCGCCTCTTCCCTGCGGGTCAGGGTCTGTCTGGAAGGGCCCAGGAAAATCCCTGCCGACACGCCTCTACGGACCAGGGCCTCCATCAGTTCCCAGCGATGCACATAGGCCTCCGACCTAGGCGCTGCACGGAGCCGGCCATTTTCGTCCCCGCCCGATATGAGGACAAAAACCCGAGCCAGACCCCGACGGCACAAGGAAACCCAAAAATCGACATCCCGGAGAATTCTTCGGCTGGAAGTCCACAATTCCACGGGCTGTCCGTAGTCCAGAAATACAGGCAATAAGGGGCGCAATCGGGGGAAGGGATAATCCTGGGCATAGGGGTCGCCCATAGAGGAAAGGAATCGGGGTCTGGGGTCCCAGTCTTTCCCTTCGAGCGTCTGCCTTAATCGCAACTCCTGATGGGCCTCCCCACCCAGAGGATCGGCCCATGGCTGAGGCCGGAAATCCCCGGTTTCGGGCAATCGGTCAAGCGCTGATTCGATTCCGGACTCCGGCTGCCGGGAACGATTCAGGAGATTCGGGGAAGCGGTCTGCAAGGCAAAAAGGGAGACATTCGACATGGCGGCTTGGGTTTTGAACAAAAGTTTTGCACAAATGTACAAAACAAGATCAAAATCCCGAATTTTTCGCTCCGCTTCTATTCTTCCTCCCGGAAACTCAATCCTTCGGCCTCCAAAGCTGCCTTGAGCTTGGGAATACTGGTCTTTCCCATTCCGTGCAAGCTTAGGATTTGCTTTTCCGTATACTGAGAAAGGATTTCGAGGGATACGATACCCTGGCTCTCCAAAGCCCGTCGGGCCGGGGCCACGAGCTGGGCAAAAAAAGGAGCCGTAAGCGGTCTCTCCTTTTCACAATAAGGACACACGGGACAAAGGCTGTTGCGCTCATACACATGTCCTTTTGGGCAGGTTCTCCTGGCCATAGCCTATCCATTTTTTTAGATCATACTATCTGAAAAAAAATCCAAGGCAAGAAAACGATGCCCAGATTATTTTCTTTTGATGGTGCAGCCAACGGAAACCGTATGTTCCGGTTCTATGGGCCGTTCTTCGAGCATATTGTCCATGGCCATTCTCAGGAAGATCTGCTCAGAGGCCTGCGGGTTGGCCGGCTGGTCTTCCATGGCCCCTTTGTAAACCAACTGCTTTTCGGCATTGAACAAAAACACTTCCGGTGTCCGGGTAGCCCCAAAAGCATCGGCCAGCCGGGAATCCTCATCGATGACATAGGGAACGGTGTATCCGTTCTGTCCGGCATATTCGGCCATGGCCTCTTTGGAATCCACCCCATCCCTCTGGGCCTGATTGGAGTTGAGGATAATCACCCCTATTTCCCTTTCCTGGGCATAGTCCACCAGCTCCCGGGTGCGTTCCTGAGCCTTCACCACATAGGGGCAGGTATTGCAGGAGAATATGACCAAAAGCCCATTCTTCCCCATCTGGTCTATCAGGCTCCGCTTTTCGCCTTCCACCGATTCCATTTTCCAGTCTTCCATGGGAATGGATTTGCCTATGGCCAGGCTTTCTCTGACCTGAGCCGATAAGGAAACGGTCAGTACACTGAAGGCAGCTGCTAAAATCCATGTTTTCATATTCGATCCTTTAGGGGTTCATGAGACGGTTTGATTCACAGAAGATCAAAAATAGGATTTTGGGCATTTCAGCCCAAGTCCGCAAACCCTCCCATCGGCAAAAAAACCGAATTCCATACCCTTCTTGGTCTGGGAGATTAACGCTCTATCCCGGCAACCCAGCGGGCATTCCGAATTATTCTAGGGTCGGGCGGAAAAATCAGGCCAAAAGAAAAAAAAATAAATTCGAGGCTAATCGGCCTCCATAATGGGGGGATTCCCCTGGACCCTAACCGTAACCTGTTCCGTTCGCCCATTTCCCCCATTTTCTTGTACCGGACAGTTCCCCGGATTAAGAAACCAAAACCAGCCCCGGCCTGCGCACTCCTGGCTCGCCCCATGCTCTCTCTCTCTCTCTCTGTGCCCTAGGGCAAAGCCGGCTTTTCCAGCGATATATGCTCATCTCCCGGCTCATAGGGCAGATAAGTAATAATAAACTGGAACATCTCGTCGGTGGACTTCATGCTCCCGTCCCGGTCCCGGACTTCTCTGGGAGGCACGAATGGGTTGTGCGGATTCAGGCGGGTGTTGTCGTATACCCCTTCGGCGATGATCCAGCTTCCGGCCGGTATTTTTATCATTTTCTCAAACGTGTAAAAATATTGCCAGTTAAAATCCCAGCGGGGTATGGAGATCAGCCGGATCGTATCCCCTTTGGGAGGCAGGGCATAAGCCTTGAAAGACTTTCCCAATAGATGCATATGCGGATTGATGGTCAGAAGAGATATATCTTCGGGAACCTGGTATCGACTCATAACCTTTTTTTCCTGATCTGGAGGAATAATCAGATTCGGTTCCACCTCCGATACGCCCAGGGTTCCCAGCTGAAACTCCCTGACCGGTCGCCTTGGGGGCTCCTTGGCAAAGAAAATATTGATATAGGAAGAATCCCACTGGGCTTCAGGCCCCGTGAACCCATAATGGATATCGTTGAGCAGAAATGCCCCTTTCCGGGGAAGGTAATAACCCCCGATCCCTTCCGGATACCATTGGCCCATCACCCCCGGAAGATAGTTCACCACGGAGCGCTGCAGGATGGGATAGGTACCGTCATCGTTTGCCAGCCCCAGGGCCTCATAGGCCTGGGTTACCGTGCTGTCGTTGCGCATATCCACTACCCTTTCCCCTTCAAACACATCCGTCTTTTTTCCCGGCTCATAGCGCACCATGTCTCCGTTTACGTGGTGCACCACCCGCCGGTTCCCGGCGGCAAATTCGATCACCCGCGCAAAAGTATCCCCGGGCAATTCAAAGGGCACCTTCACGATATAGAACCGATCCGGAGAGTTGGCCGGCAGGTAAATGGGCTCCACCGGAATCCGCAAATCCGGAGTACCCAGGTGGGAGCCATCCGGGTATTCGGGCAAAGAGGGCATGGCCTCTTCCGGTCCCTTTTCCATTCCGGTGTTCACCCATTTTTCCAGCAGGGCGATTTCACGGTCGGTCAGCACCCTCTGTCCCACAAAGGACCGGTAATATGGATCTGCCGGCCAGGGCGGCATTCTCCTTTCCTTGACCATAAAAGCTATAGCCGATCCATAGCGCCGCGCCTGTTGGTAGTTCACCAGATCAAAATGAGCCCCTTCTCCGGGACGGTGGCAGACCGTGCAATGCTGAAACAGCAAGGGCGCCACATGTTCGGTATAGGTTACCTGTTTGGGCAGAGGTTCCTCCTTTTCCCCGCAGGAAGAAGCATGGACCATCATCAGTCCGGCGAGAACAGCCCAAAAACTAATCCTTCTCCCCTTCCGGAGACTGTGAAATCGTATCTGCATTCTTAGCCAGCAATATGCTTATGTTCAGCTCGTAACCAATGAGGATCACAAAGGTATTCAACCATATCCAGATCATGAAGGCCATAAGTGTACCCAGGGATCCATAAACCTTATTGTACTGGATGAAATTATTCACCAGAAAGAAAAACACGGCCGAGGTCAGGACAATGAGGAAAGTGGCGAACAAGGATCCCGGGGAGACGAATTTCATCCTGGAACTCAGCCGGGGGCCATAAGTATATATTGCGGAAATGGCCACCAGAATCAGGGCCACCACAATGGCAATGCTGACCAAGCGGATTACCACGGTATTGTTGAACAGCAATAGGAGGAGACTGTTTACCGACCTGGCCTGGATGATCAGCGTGACCAGGGTCATCATGAGTACCAGGCTGAGCATGACCGTCAGTTTTATAGCCGTCCAGCGCTTGGCCACCCCTCCCCGCTTCACATATACGGGCAGGGAGCGCTCAAAAGACTGCAACAGGGCCATGATTCCGTTGGAAGACACATAGAGCGTCATCAACAGACCAAAGGAAAGGATCTCCCCGCGCTGGTTGTTCATGAAATCCATGACCACGGCGCTGATTTTCTCATATAGGGCATCATTAGGAGTCACCAGGCGGATGGCCAGCAAAAAGGTCTCCTCCACATTCTCCAATTGAAGAAAGGGCACCAGGGAGGTCAGAAAAAGCATGAACGGAGGGATGGCCAGCAAAAAATTATAGGTCACGGCCGCCGCCTGGATCTGCAACTTGTTCTCCCTGATTTCATGGAAAAAGAATCGCCCCACCTCAAATATGCTGATCTCCCTTACCCCCGGAAAGGAATGTTCCCGGACCCAGGCCTCCGCTTTCTGCACCCAGGCCCACTGATGTATCTTGTTCAGGTATTTGGTAATTAAGCTCAAAGGCTACAAGTTCTTGAGAATAAAATCCGTCATCCGATTATAGAGATGCCAACGGGTCTTCCCTCCGCTGATCCCATGATGCCGATTCGGGTAAATTTCCATATCAAAGGGTTTATTGGCCTTGATCAGGGCATCGGCGAGCATAAAACTATGCTGCACATGAACATTGTCGTCCCCGGAACCATGAACCAGCAATAAGGCCCCTTCCAGGCTGTCAGCCATATGTTCCGGCGCCTGCTGGTCATAACCTTCGGGATTCTCCTGGGGAGTCCGCATATACCGTTCCGTATATATATTATCATAGTACCTCCAGTTGGTTACCGGGGCCACGGCAATGGCCATCTTGAACCAGTCTTTTCCCCGCAGCAGGGCCGAGCTGCTGATATAGCCCCCATAGCTCCATCCCCAAATGCCTATGCGATCCTGGTCCACAAAATCCCATTGCGCTATAAACCTTGCCAGGTCGATCTGATCTTCGGTTTCCAGCTTCCCCAGCTTCAGATAAGTCTGCTTTTTGAATTGCTCCCCGCGGAATCCCGTTCCGCGGCCATCGGCGCAGACGATGATATAGCCCTTCTGGGCCAGCATCTGATGCCAGAAATAATCCCGGATGGGGAAACGGTCCCGGACATCCTGGGATCCCGGGCCGCTGTATTGATAGAGCAGGACCGGGTATGGGCGGGTGGAGTCGAAATCCGGAGGTCGGATCACCCATCCATGGAGCACCAGGTCCTCGCGGATGGGAAAATCTTCAAAACTCAGATCCCCCAGCCGAAGACGGCCCATCTGTTCTTCCAGCTCATTATTGTCTTCCAGGACCCGGACGATTTTCCCTTTGGCATCCCTCAGGTAGTAGCGAGGCACCTGATTGAGCTGGGAATAGCGGTCCAGAAAATAGCGGAACCCTTGTACGGACTGCACCTCATGGGTTCCCGGTTCCCGGGTGATAGCCGTTCTTTTCCCCGTTTTCAGGTGCAGACTATAGAGCTGTCTTTGGCGGTGATCCTCTATGCCGGCAGTAAAATAGGCGTTCCCGGTCCGGGGATCATAGCCCAGAAGTCGATCGATATCATAATGACCCGGAGTGAGCAGCCTTTCGGTCTTTTTCTCCCAGTCCCAGAGATACAATTGATTATATCCCCCCTTCTCGCTGGTGATCAGCAGCTCTGTCTTTCCATGGAGAAAATCCAGATTATCGTCTATGCTGACATAATAGGGATTCTTCTCCTCATAAATGACCTGGGTTTTCCCCGAACCGGGGTTGGCCAGGAGAAGCTCCAGATGATTTTGCCAGCGATTCAGTCGATAGATCACCAGCCCATGGCCGCGGGCCCATGTAATCCTGGGAATATACTGGTTGATTTCGGGGCCTATATCCATTTTCCGGGATTCTCCCGAAGAAAGATGGTGCACCAGGATATCCACCTTGGATACCGGATCTCCCGCTTTCGGGTATTTGAACTCATAAACCCGGGGGTGGGTTTCCTCATAATAATGGAGCTGGAAAAGAGGTATTTGGGACTCATCGAACCGGTAATAGGCCAGGTATTCCCCATCCGGCGACCACTGGTATGCCTGGGAAAACTGAAACTCTTCTTCATAAACCCAGTCGCAATTGCCGTTGATGATATGGTTCCACTTCCCATCCCGGGTGATGGTGTCTCTTTTGCCCGTTTTCAGATCCTGAACATAAAGATTGTTCTCATAGACAAAAGCCAGTCTCTTCCCGTCCGGTGAGATTTCGGGATGCAGGACCTTTTCCTCTCCCAGGGACTGGATATTCCCGGAGGCCAGGTCCATGATATAGACCCGGCTTTTGCTGGACCTCCTGTAAATCGGCTCTCTGTCCGCATGCAGGATAATCTGGGTTTCGTCAGGGGAAAAGGAATAATCGCTGATGGGGATGGGTTCTCCTTCCCATAAATGCTTTTCCCGGTCCCAGATCGTCCGCTCCTCCTTCCCGCTGGCCAGATCAAAAAGAGCAATCCGGGCCCGGTCATTTTCCCGGATCAGGCGGCTGAACTGCTTTCCATTCTTCATTCCATGGAAACCTGGCACCTGCCGGATACTGTATTTTCGGGAGCCGAACAGATCCTCCATGGTGATATCCCCCTCCTCGGCATGGAGGATACCGGTGCCCAAAATCATCAGGGCTGCCCACAATAATTTCTTCATAAGTTTTTGGATTCAGGGCCAAAAATACACTCTCCCCTTCAGGAATCTAG
>CAYPQN010000009.1:0-64074 GCA_964412885.1 uncultured Chitinophagaceae bacterium
ATGCCCGCTGATCTTTCTCTGCCTGAATAAGAAGCTGAAGACCATCATGAAAACTGGATGTGCTAAGTTTTCATGATGGTCTTCAGCTTCGAGGACGAAAGGGCTTAGATGCAGCAAAAATGCTTTTTGGCGGGTGCTGAGGAATCCGCTTTATTGCGGAAGGCTATTTGTGCCGCCGTTTAAAGATGAGGAAGGATATTTTGTTAAGGCGCAGCACAAGCCGATCATCTCTGAGAGTTTGTTTAATGAGGTTCAGGATACATTGGACGGTAGAGGCAGAAATTACCGGACGAAAGTAGAGACAGTAGATGAATTCCCTTTTAGGGGATTTCTGGTATGCCCGGAATGTGAAAAGGTCCTGACGGCCAGCAAATCAAAAGGAAGATATCGTTATTACGCGTATTACCATTGCAAGGGAGGCTGTAAACATCGCACGAATGCCGGGAAAGTGAATGATGCCATTCAAGCAGACTTGCAACGGTTTATCCCCGATATTCAGGACAAAAGTTTATACAGGGAAATAGTCACCAAGGATTACCTTGAACAGACAAGGGAAGTACAAACAGAAAAGAAAGAAATCCTTAACCAGATCAAAGACTATGAAAATCGGCTCTCCCATGCAAGGGAGCTATTGGCCACACGGCAAATCGATGCTACTGATTATCGGGAAATGAAAACAGAATACGGAGCAAAGATATCGGCTCTGGAATTGCAGCTGACCAAGTTCAATCATGATATCGATAATGTGCCAACGCTGATTGAGCAGGAGTTGACAAAAATCAAAGAGATAGGCACATCGGTTAAAAATGGGAACCTTTCAGAGGTCAGAAAAGATATTGGTTCGATTTATCCCGAAAAAATCGTTTTTGACGGAAGCAAAGTTCGAACCGCAAGACGCACTGAATTTGTGAGTCATATCCAGTTGATTAACAGCAAATTATGCAAAAATAAAAACGGGACAAAAATAGATTTTTCTACTTTGTCCCGTCAAGTCGGGATGACTGGATTCGAACCAGCGACCTCTTCGTCCCGAACGAAGCGCGCTACCGGGCTGCGCTACATCCCGTATTCCCCATCACCAGGATGGAGGTCTGGGTTTATTCCGCGGCGAAATTATTCTTTTTTTTCCATTTTCTCCTGGCGGTCTGAATTTCCGTGAAGATCAGCATATGCCGGGCAAGCATAGGCAAGACCTAAGATTTAAGATTTTGTTGACATTCATTATGTGTAGATTTGCGTGATAGGTTGTTGTAGTATTTGATTTGAATAAAGTATTGGTCATATTGCTCATGTTGTCCATTTTGGACAGGAGTATCGATTTCGATCATTTGCATTTGGGTCAAATCCGCCCGTTGGCAGGCTGGCATGACGACATCGATAGCTACTCCGAGTTAATTTTGGAATACGTGCTTGATGATGATGAGCTCGTGAGCGAGACAGATAATGACCAGGGCAGCCCTTACAACAGTCAAGGCAATGCCGGATCTCATTTTATGGGTTTATCCCTGGTTTGGGCCTGTCCGGAACAGAACGGTTTAGGCCTGCCCAGCCTCCTGCATCTTATAGAGAGTAACTCGACACCATTGCCCGTACCCTGGATGGGAGTCCCTCGCAAGGGATACCGGTCAATCAGTTCTCCCCCGCCTGATCAGCCCATGGCATAGACCGTTGAGCTAATTCGTTTGCCTTCTCCGCCAACGGGTGAAGGTTACCTCCTTTTTTTGAATTTCATCAACTTTTTAATGAAATGCTGACCTCTAGAATCAGGTCATGGAGCAGATTATTGATTTGCGCTATGATCCATTCCATGGGGGCGTATGCCCAGGAGTGGAGGCTTAGTCTGGATCAGGTGGACAGCCTGTTTTTAAGCCAGAATCTTCGGATCCTGGCGGCCGACATTCGGGTTCAGGCCCAAAGGGCCCTGGAAATCCAGGCTAGGGCTTATCCTAGCCCACAATTTGAGATCATGGCCAATTTAAGAGATCCTGAAAATGAGCGATGGATGCACTGGGGTCCTTCAGGCCAAAAGTCCCTGGGTCTGGAGCAGGTGATCCTGCTGGGCGGCAAGCGCCGGCTGGAATGGGAACTGGCATCCCAGGACACGCGAATGGCGGAGTGGGAGCTGGAAGACCTTCTTCGCCATCTACGATTTCGACTTCATTGCGGATTCTACCGGATTCATCAACTGGGGGAACAGTTGGAAGCAGTCGAAGACCATATAGAGAAGATCCGTCCCATCCGAGCCCAATTTGCCCTGCAGGTGGGAAAAGGAGACCTGGCCTTAAAAGATGCTTTGAGGTTGGAGTCTGTATATATGGATCTTCTCCGAATGAAAACCGAGTGGAACCTGGAGTTGCAGGACCTGAGAGAGGAAATGGCCATTCTTCTGCATGATCAGCGCCCTTTTCAGCCGGTAGGGAAGCTTCCTGAAGCAGACCATTTTGTCCCTTTTCCTCCGTTAGATTCCCTGATTTCCCTGTCCCTGGACCGTCGTCCCGATCTGCGCATGGCCCAGTGGGCAGTGGAGCAGGCAAGAACTCGGCTTCGTTGGGAGAGGATTCAAAGAGTTCCAGATCTCACTTTGATGGCGCATTATGATCAGATGGGTGGTGCCTTTGGCCGGGAGGTCAACCTGGGATTTTCCCTGCCCCTGCCATTATGGAACCGGCAGAAGGGAAGAATGGAGTTCAGATTCCGGGAGCTGGATCGCGAGGAGACTCTGTTGGAGGCCAAGTCCAGGGAAGTGGAATCAGAGGTACGACGGGCATGGCAGCGATTCCGGGATTGCCTGAATGCATACCGGGAAGCCGAATTGGTTTTTGATCATCGATACGACCAAGTCCTGGAGGGAATGAAGCAAAGTTTGCTTAACCGTCATGTATCCATTCTGGAATTCGTGGATTTTCTGGAATCCTACCAGCAGTCGCGGATTCAGTCCATCCAGTTTCACCATGAGCTGCTAATCGCCTGCGAGGCCCTGAATCATGCTGTGGCAGGAGAAATTTACTGATTGCGCAATCCAATAATTTCGAAGAATATGAGGACAAAGATATTTTCCATACTATCAATGATTCTGATTCCAATTCTAATCTGTTTGGCGGCCTGTAATCGGTTGCCCCGGGAGGAGGAGCCCCGGGGATTTTACCTTTCGGACACTTTGTGGGCGATGACCCAGTTGAGTCCAGTGGAATGGCAGCCTCGCCAGGATGAGTTTCGATTTTTCGGCAAAGTCACTGCAGCCCAAGGCAAGACGGTACCCATATATACTATGACCGGAGGAAAAGTGGGTCGTTTGCAGGTGCAGCAGGGAGATTATGTACGTAAAGGGCAGATCCTGGCTGAGATTCATAGTGCTCAGGTGGCAGAGCTGGAACGCCGTCGCCTGGAAGTTCGGAATGCCCACCGGGAAGCCCAGGCAAATTGGGATAGGGTTAAGGAAATGCACGAGCACCATCTTGCCTCGGCGAGGGATCTTTTGGCGGCTAAGCATGAATTGGAAAATGCGGAAGCTGGCCTTCGGCAATTGGAGGAAGTGTTTGGCGTATATAATCAGGCAAGGAATGGCTATTATCAGGTCATTTCGCCCATAAACGGTTACGTGCTCGATATGGAAATTGCCGAAGGTATGCCTCTGCCGGACGACCATAGGGAGCCTTTATTTGTGGTGGCGGAGTTGGATCCTGTCTGGGTGCTGGCCCAGGTGGCCGAAGCGGATCTGGCCCAGGTGGAGGAAGGGTTGGAAGCCCGGGTATGGACGGTCTCCCGGCCGGATAGGGAATTTCGGGGAAAGATTGATCGCATATACCAGGTGATTGATGCCTCCACCCGATCCGCTACGATTCGCATTCCCCTCGAGAATCAGGACCTGTTGCTGAAGCCTAATATGAGCGTTCGCGTGCAGGTGCGGAAGTCCGGCACCGATTCCATGGCTACGGTACCTACCCGGTCTTTGCTCTTCGATAGTAATCGGTACTGGGTGGTGGTTTACCATAGTCGTGAAGACATGGAAATTCGAGAGGTGAAACCGGTTTCCGAATTCGGTTCCCAGGTGCAGGTTCTCGGAAATCTTTCGCAGAGGGATACGGTCCTCACCGGTCATCCCTTGATGATCTATGATGCCCTTATTTCTCAGGGGGCTAACAAAATGCTGGCTCAGAAGGAATCGCTGTGAACATCCATAAAATTTTAAAGTCGATTATTGCCTTCTCCCTCAAGCATCGTTTCTTCACCTTTTTCTGGGTGGGATTAGTGGCTTTGGCGGGGGCATACAGTTTTATAAAGATTCCTGTGGAAGCCTTTCCGGATGTGACCAATACCCAGGTCATACTGGTCTCGCAGTGGCAGGGAAGGAGTGCGGAGGAAGTGGAACGTTTCGTGACCACTCCCTTGGAGATTGCCATGAATGGCGTCCAGCGCAAAACCAGCATACGCAGTGTCACCATGTTCGGGCTCTCCGTGGTCAAGATCATCTTTGAGGATGAGGTAGACGATCTGTATGCCCGCCAACAGGTCAGTCAACTATTGGCAAATGTCCATTTGCCGGATGGGGTGGTCGCGGAAATGCAGCCCCCTTATGGCCCTACCGGTGAAATTTTTCGCTATACTCTGGCCAGCCGCACCAAGGACAGCCGGGAGCTGTTGACTATACAGAACTGGGTTATCGACCGTCAGCTTAGGGCGGTCAAAGGCGTAGCCGACGTGGTGGCATTCGGTGGTCAGGAGAAAATTTATGAGGTGGCCCTGGACCCCGACCGCTTGCACCACTACGGATTGACGGCCATTGACCTCTATGAGTCCATTTCCCAGTCTAATCGGAACGTGGGCGGGGACGTACTGGAGAAGAACGGACAGGCCTATGTTGTCCGGGGTTTGGGAT
Organism: uncultured Chitinophagaceae bacterium; assembly: GCA_964412885.1. Classification (GTDB taxonomy): domain Bacteria; phylum Bacteroidota; class Bacteroidia; order Chitinophagales; family Chitinophagaceae; genus CAYPQN01. The sequence goes on from CAYPQN010000009.1 coordinate 4,877, forward strand.
TGTTACAAACCAGGGAAGATCTGGAGAATACCGTCGTGGACCAACATAATGGCGCCCCGGTGCAGGTAAAACATTTGGGGGAGGTGAGGGTTTCCAGCATGCCCCGGGTAGGTCAAGTTGGGCTTAATGAACAGGATGATGTGGTGGAGGGGATTGTCGTCATGCGCAAAGGGGAGAACCCATCGGAGGTGCTCAAAAAGGTGAAGGCAAAGGTGGACGAGCTGAACCAGCGGTTGAAGTCCGAAGATGTCCGTCTAGTGACCTTCTATGATCGCGATACTCTGATGGATTATTTCACCCGGACGGTATTGGGTAATCTGGCAGAAGGAATTGTGCTGGTTACGGTGGTGGTCTTTCTGTTCATGTCGGATTGGAGGACGACGTTGATCGTCGGAATAGTGATTCCCCTTTCGCTGCTCTTTGCTTTCCTGCTCCTCTATTCCCGGGGGATGAGCGCCAATTTGCTCAGTTTGGGCGCCATTGATTTTGGTATCATCATCGACGGGGCCGTGGTGATGGTCGAAGGGATATTCGCGGCACTGGACCAGAGGGCTAGGCGAATGGGCATGACGGCATTCAACAAACTGTCCAAGCTTGGCCTGATCAGGGAATCGGGTTCCCGGACCGGGAAGGCCGTATTCTTTTCCAAACTGATTATTATTTCGGCGCTGATTCCTCTGTTTTCCTTTGAAAGAGTGGAGGGGAAAATGTTTTCCCCTTTGGCTTATACCCTGGGTTTTGCCCTGATTGGTGCCCTGATCTTCACCATAACCTTGGTGCCCCTTCTAAGTGCGATTCTGCTGCGCAGGGATGTCAAGGAGAAAAATAATGGGTTTACCCGAAATGTGAACCGGGCCGTCCTCCATTTGTTTGAAAGAGCTTACGATAATAAGCGATTCACTCTGGGGTTTGCCCTGATTTTCTTTTTGGTTTCGCTTTTCTCGGTCCGATGGATGGGCACGGAGTTCCTGCCCCAACTGGATGAAGGAGCCCTTTGGGTGGGGGCTCAGTTGCCCATGAGCTATTCTTTGGAAGAGTCCGTATCCATGGTGTCCCGACTCCGTCGCACCCTTATGTCCTTCGACGAAGTCGATGAGGTCCTGTCTCAGACGGGCAGAAGCAATGATGGCACCGATCCCAATGGATTTTATTTTGTGCAGATGCAAGTGAACCTGAAGCCTAAATCGGAATGGAAGAGAAAGCGATCGACCGAAGCCCTTATTTCGGATATGGACCGGCGTTTGAAGGAATATCAGGGCATTGTCTTTAATTATTCCCAGCCCATTGTGGACAATGTGGCTGAAGCGGTGGCGGGGATGAAGGCCAACAACGCCATCAAGATATACGGAGACGATCTCCATCAACTGGAAATCTATGCAGAGCGGGTGGCGGCTGCCATTCAGGAGGTCCCGGGGGTGAAAGATGTAGGGGTATTGAAGAATATGGGGCAACCGGAGTTGAGTCTGGATTTGGAAGAGGAAAGCCTGGCCCGTCTGGGCGTATCCAAGGAAGATGCCCTGTCGGTGATGGAAATGTCCATTGGAGGAATAACCGCCACGGAGATTTTCGATGGGGATCGTCGAGTTCCGGTGCGGGTACGTTATGCCCGGGACTACCGTTCCGATGTGCGGGATTTGTTTGATTTGCGGGTTCCCGGAATTCAGGGGGAGGCCATACCGATCAAAGCCGTGGCTAAATTACAGTCAGTGACCAGCCCGGCATTCATCTATAGGGACGATATGCAGCGATATATAGGAATCAAGTTCTCTATCCGGGAAAGAGATCTGGGAACCACCATAGCGGATGCACAGAGAAAAGTGGAAGCGGAGGTCCAGCTTCCTGCGGGGTACAGCATGAGTTGGGTGGGAGAGTTTGAGAATCAGATCCGGGCTACTCAGAGGCTGGTTCAGGTAGTGCCCCTCAGTCTGCTGATGATTTTCCTCCTCCTTTTTATGATGTTCGGGAATGCTGTCGATGCCGGATATGTCCTGCTTAATGTGCCTTTTGCCCTCACCGGGGGCATCCTGGCCATCCACCTCACCGGAATTCATTTTGGGATTTCGGCCGGAGTGGGATTTATTGCCCTTTTCGGAATCTGCGCCCAGAATGGGGTCTTGTTGATCACCGAGATGAATCAGCAGATAGAGCGGAATTCCGACCTGGGGGTGGTCCTCAAAGAGGCCATCCGGGTCCGGACCCGTCCGGTGGTCATGACCGCCCTGATGGCGGCTATTGGTCTGGTGCCGGCAGCAGTGAGCACCGGAATTGGTTCGGAAGCGCAGAAACCCCTAGCCATAGTGATCATCGGAGGGCTGGTGACGGCCACCATTTTCACATTGCTGGTCTTCCCCCTGGTGTATAAGTGGAGACTGAAGAAGCTTCACCAGCGGATCCACCATCTGAATTAATCTTCTCTGAGATTCCTAGGGGATTGATGTATTTTGTATTCCAAAATCCATTGGAATGAAATCAAGCATCTTGGGAATAGTGGGTCTTGCTTTTTTGCTGGGATCCTGCGCTACCGGATGGGTACTCGATCGCAATCCCATCAGATCGAAACCCTATCCCCCCTTTTCCGAGGAGGTGGTGGCTCTGGGTAGCCTGAATGAGGACAGAACCTGCTTCGATGTCCATCATTATGATCTGGATATAGAGATTCTTCCGGAGGAGAAGGAATTGGTCGGCTGGGTATCTACGGCGGCCATAGCTACCCGGGAGATGGCCCGCATGCAGCTGGATCTGGCCCCAGCCTTGGAAATCCACAGTATTCGATGGGAAAGTCGGGAAGGTCAGGAGCTGGCCTTTGTCCGAAATCACCGGGCCGTGACCATTTCCCTGCCCCGGATGGTCAAGGAAGGAGAATCTTTTCGGGTTCATGTCCACTACCGGGGCAAGCCCATGGTGGCCCGAAAGCCCCCATGGGCTGGGGGAATGGTATGGAGGAAGGACGCTCAGGGCTTTGATCATGTGGGGGTGGCCTGCGAGTCCGAAGGGGCCAGTATATGGTTCCCCTGCAAGGATCATACATCGGATGAACCGGATAGCGCAGACCTGCACTTCACCACGGCCAACCCTTCGCTGATGGTAGTATCCAACGGGGTGTTGCAGTCCACTGAAGAGAGGGGAGGAAAACATCGCTATTCCTGGAAGGTGAGAAACCCGATCAATGTGTATAATATCAGCTTTTATCTGGGCAACTTCGGCAGGATAGAGGATATCTATGAGTCTGAATATGGCCGCCTGGAAATCCAACATTACGTGCTTCGGCCCAATCTGGAAAAAGCCATTGATCATTTTCAGCAGGCCAAGGACCATATCCGCGTCTATGAAGAACTCTATGGCCCCTATCCTTGGTATGAGGACGGATTTAAATTGGTCGAGTCCCCCTATGCGGGAATGGAACATCAGTCCGCCATAGCCTATGGCAGCCATTTTGCCAACGATATATTTTCCCTGGCCGATCATATCATGCTCCATGAAATCGGGCATGAATGGTTTGGGAATGCCGTCACGGCGGAGGACCTGGCCGATGTATGGCTGCAGGAGGGATTTACCACCTATGGGGAAGCCCTGTACATGGAGAGAAAGTACGGAAAGGAGTATTTGGACCGGATGATGCGGAATTTCCGGTTCCACCGAAACCAGCGTCCCGTCGTGGGCCCCAGGGATCGACGATTTTTTGATTATCGGGACAGCGATGTGTACTATAAAGGGGCCTGGATCCTGCATAGTCTGCGGTCCACCCTGGACGATGATTCCCTATTTTTTTCGATGATCCGAGGATTTTATCAGCAGAAATCTCGGACCACCACCAACAGCCAGGAATTCGTGGACTGGGTGAATCAGCAGAGTGGGAGGGATTTTGGTTGGTTTTTTGACCAATTTCTTCATGACCGTCGCATTCCCATTTTCGAATACTATATTCACGGGAATGGGGAAATCTACTATCGATGGGCAGATACCCACCCCGGATTCCAGGGCATGCCGGTCCGGTTCTGGTGGGGCAGTCAGTTGATCGAATTGGTGCCTAGCGCACAAATCAATAAGCTGGACTTGGGAGACAAAGCCCTGGGCAGGACCCCGATAGTCATGGACAAGACTTTCACCCTTCACGGGGCAAAGCAGAACCGTAGGTTGAGGATAGAATACCCAGGCTCCTGAATCCGGCAAAGGCGGAGCGAAAGCCAGAAAGTGGACGATTATGGAGGAAATGCGTATGATGTGGATGCTTTTAGGTGCCCTGGCCGCATGTGGACTGGGATTATTTGTTCTATGGCTTTCTGCCCGCAAGAAAGTTTTGGAGGCCGGGAGAATCAGGGATGAGGGGAGAATTCGGGAAGAAGAACTCAAAGGGCGGATCCATGAGTTGGAAAAGGCCGTTATTCTTCGGGAAGCCCAGCTTGATCAGGAACGGGAAAGAGTAAGGGAAAAGCAGGAGCAGTTTACCCGTTGGGGCGAAGAAGTGGAAGAAAAGTTTCAGCATTTGGCCAGTCGGATTCTGGAAGACTCCTCTCAGCGATTTGTCCTTCGCCAGGAATCGGAGATGAAGAGAGTTTTGGAGCCCCTTAAAGCCGATATTCAGCAGTTCAAGCAGGAACTGGAACAGAAGTCCCAAATGGAAACCCGTGACCGGGTGGCCCTTAAGGAGCAGGTGCGATTCATGATGCAGCTCAATCAGACACTTTCCGAACAAGCCAACAGCCTAAGCAGAGCGATCCGAGGGGAGTTCCGGACCCAGGGAAGTTGGGGAGAGGTGGTTTTGCTGGGCATTCTCGAGCAGATAGGGCTGCAGAAGGGCCTCCATTATATTCCTCAGTATTCCGCCCGGAATGCTGAAGGGAAACAGGTCCGCCCCGACGTCATGGTCCGCCTTCCGGAGGGGCGGCACATTTTTATCGATTCCAAGGTCTCCCTGGTGGCCTATGAGCGATACGGTCAATCGGAAGGCGAGGACAGGTCCCGCAGCATTCAGGACCTGCTGCGCTCCCTGAAGAAGCATATTGAGGATTTGAGTTCCCGGTCTTATGGGGATGGGGAAGATGCCCTGGATTTTGTCCTGCTCTTCGTTCCCGTGGAAGCGGCCTATATTCTGGCCATGAAAGAAGATCCAGAGTTATGGCAGCATGCCTATTCCCGGAAAGTATTGCTTGTGAGTCCCACCAGCCTGGTGGCCACTTTGCGCATGGTTCATGCCCTGTGGCAGAAGGATGAGCTCCACAGGGAAGCCGGGCGGATCGGGCAAAAAGTAAGCGCTCTTTACGAGAAGCTGGTGGGGTTTGTGGACAATATGGATAAGGTGGGTGCTCAGCTGGACAGGGCCCGGGATAGTTGGGAAGAGGCGTACAAGCAGCTCTATACCGGCCGGGGCAATTTGATTTCCCGGGCCGAGCAGATTGCCCGCTCATCGACTCAGAAATCCCTTCCAGCAGACTTGGTTCGCCGGGCCAAGGAGAATGATCCCGCCCAGGAGGAGTCCTCGGAGGAATAGGGAAGGGGATATTCCAGAGGGTTAGTTCTTTCGGCGGAAAAAATCCTTCAATTCCCGGCTCATTTCTTCTCCTCTGGCTTTGAGGATCTCCATTTCCTCATGCACATTCTGTTTAATAGACTCGAAGTCCTCGGCATAACTCCCCTTGGCCTGGGCCATGATTTCGGGGCTGGGGGCAGCCGGGACAATTATCCAGGCAAGGATATAGGCCAGTATGCCCACTCCTGCGGTAAGGAACAGGATGACGAAAATCAGTCGAATGATTACCGGATCGATGTCAAAATAGTTGCCTATTCCGCTGCAGACGCCTCCCATAATGCGGTCCTGAGGGTTCCGGTACAGTCGTTTGACCTGGGCGGACTTTGGGGAATAGGGTTGAGGGAAGTGGGAATAGGGAGGGGGAGACGAATTTCCCTGATCCTCTTCCAGGGCGCTGGGGGTACCCAGAGTTTCGATTACCTTGAGGGCATCGGTTCGGTCTATGGCATGGGCGCCGGAATGTAGGCGGATCTGAAACAGCTCGGCTATCCTTGCCTCGATATCCTGCATGATTTCTTCCCTTCCTGGCACACTGGAAAAATGACGGTTCAGGGCGTTGAGGTAATCCTGCAGCAAATAATAGGCGTTCTCTTCGATGGAGACCAGATGGCCTGCGATGGTGATCTGGATGATTCTTTGCATTATGGGGTGGTTTTGGGGGTTTGAATAATTCGGTCGATGGAAGCGGAGAGTTCTGTCCAGCTGGTTTTCAACTGACCATAGATTTTCTGTCCTTTGGCCGTCAGGCGGAAGTATTTTCTAGGCGGCCCCTGGGTGGATTCCTTCCATTCATAGTCCAGCAATCCGTAGTTTTTCAGTCGGGTGAGCAGGGGATAGAGAGTCCCCTCCAGCACTACCAACCTGGCATCCTTTAGCTGGTGGAGGATATCGCTGGGATAGACCTCCCCTTCCTTTTCCATAATGCCCAGGATGCATAGCTCCAAAAGGCCCTTTCTCATCTGCGATTCCGTATTTTCCAGATTCATTTCCTTTCGAATTGAAAGATAAAATTAGGCATTTTTCCCCAATTCCATGCAATGCATAGTACCTACCTTAGCTTAGTATTATCCAATGAGTAGTATTATTTATGACCAATGACGGAAAGGAAGGGCTTATCATTAACTTTGACTTCCATGGAACCCATAGCTCAATACCGAAATATACTTCCTGAGGACCTGGATTATTTTCGAAGCATTCCGGGTATGCGCCGGGTGGCTCAGGATGAAGAATATCTGGTCGACGCAGGATCGGATCAGACCGAGGATCTCCGATTTCTGCCGGAACTGGTCCTTATGCCGGAAACCACTGAAGCCGTTTCTTCCGTAATGCGCTATTGCCATGAGCGGGGAATCCCGGTGACGCCCCGGGGTGGGGGAACCGGATTGAGCGGTGGGGCTTTGCCGGTGCACCGGGGATTGGTGCTCGATATGCGCTATTTTGATCGGATTCTGCGCATCGATGCGGAAAATTTCATGGTCTTTGTGGAGCCCGGAGTAATCACCGCAAGGCTCCAGGAGGAGGTGCTGAAAAAAGGCCTCATGTATCCCCCGGATCCTGCCAGCCGGGGTTCTTGTTTCATCGGAGGTAATATCAGCCATAATTCCGGAGGGCCCCGAGCCGTTAAATACGGAGTGGTTCGGGATTATGTGCTGAACTTGGAATTGGTATTGGCCGATGGGTCGGTAATCTGGACCGGGGCCAATGTCCTTAAGAATGCCACCGGTTATTCGCTGACTCAGCTGATCGTGGGCAGCGAAGGGACTTTGGGAATCATCACGCAGATCGTTTTGCGGCTTATTCCGGCAGCTCCGGAATCCGTTCTCCTGCTGGTTCCCTTTTACGATGCCCAGGAATGCTGTGCGGCGGTCAACCGGTTGCTGCTTGAGGGCAATAGGCCTTCCGCTCTGGAATTCATGGAAAAGGAAGCCATGGTCTGGTCCATGCGCTATGCTGAAGTTCCGGAACTGAGCCTGCCCCCGGATGTGGAAGCCTTGCTTCTGATCGAATTGGACGGCCCCCAGGGCCATGATTTTGACGCCGAGATTCAGAAAATGGCCGATTCCCTGAGCGGCTTTCAGACGGCAGATATCCTTTTCGGCCAGAGCGCTGCGCAGAAAGATAGGCTATGGCGGATTCGCAGGCAGGTCGGGGAGGCCGTCAAATCGAAGTCCGTTTACCGAGAGGTGGATACCGTGGTGCCCCGATTCCGTCTTCCGGAACTGCTTAAGACCGTAAAATCATTGGGCCGAGCCTATGGGTTTCATTCGGTATGCTATGGTCATGCCGGGGACGGGAACCTTCATATTAATATTTTGAAAGGGGAGATGACGGACAAAGAATGGAATCAACGGGTACCTGAGGGCATTGGAGAGTTGTTCCGGGAGGTGATTGGGATGGGAGGTACTCTTTCCGGAGAACATGGGATTGGTTATGTTCAGCGCCCATATATGCCCCTGGCCTTCGATCCGGTGAATCTTAGGCTGATGAAAGAGATCAAGTCGGTTTTTGATCCCCGGGGGATTCTGAATCCGGGAAAGATTCTGCCCTGAGGTCAAAGGGTTCTGTGGGGTTAATCCCCCCTTTTCCGCCTCCTTTTTCTCTTTGGGATCGGGTCATCGGTTTCTTTGCGGGAATCCCCAGTTCTTTGGGGTTTTGATCCGGAAATTGGGCAGGTGGGTGGCATTCCATTCTTCGGAATGCACTCTGCAAATAGTTTTTAACTTCGCTGTTATGAAACCCAAGATTTATTTTTTCCTCGGCCTGTTCCTGGCCGTGATGAGCACGCCGGCCATGGCCCAGGTCACATACAGCAGCTCCGGCAAGCCGGTAAATGAAGCCAGGGCGAAAGGATTTGATCCTCAAAGGCTTGTATTCGGAGGTGGCTTTCATTTTGGTATGGGAACCGGCTATCTCCGAGCAGGGGTCTCTCCGGTCCTGGGGTATCGGATCACCAAGAATTTTTCGGCCGGACTCGGATTGCGCTATGAATATCTTTCGATCAAGGAAGCCAGCTATACCATCGATTCCCTTACCTACCTGGTGGAGCCTTTTGATCTCAAGACCCATGGATTTGCTGTTTCCCTCTGGGCAAGGCATATAGTGTGGAACCACATATTCGTTCATGTGGAGCCGGAGTTGATCAATCAGGAGACTTTCCATAAGGTCAATAACTTTCGCATTGACCGGGAAAGAAAATGGATACCCTGCCTACTCGTGGGAGCGGGAATCAGGCAGCCCATCAGCGAAAGAAGCTCGGTGGTGCTCAGCCTGCTCTACGATCTGCTTCAGGAGGACGATAGTCCTTACCGGAATAATTTGGAGTTCCGGATTGGATTTTTGGTCGGCTTTTGATCCGCGGGTATGGTTTTTTCTGGTTTAGCCCCCGTTTTTTTATATTTCGTATATGAATTCAGCCCTATTGCTGGCTATAATCATAGCCTATTTTCTGGTATTGCTGGCTATCGCCTTCTATACATCCAGAAATTCGAACAACGAATCCTTTTTTATCGGCAACCGGAACAGCAAGTGGTGGGTGGTGGCTTTCGGCATGATCGGGACCTCCCTGTCGGGGATGACCTTTATCTCCGTTCCGGGGACGGTGGGATTGATTGGCTTTGATTATTTCCAGGTGGTTATTGGCTATTGGCTGGGCTATTTTGCCGTTGCCTTTATCCTTCTGCCCCTATACTACAGGATGAACCTGACCTCCATCTACACCTTTCTGGAGCGACGGCTGGGCACAGCGGCGTATAAAACCGGAGCCCTGTTTTTCCTTATATCCCGGACCCTGGGGGCTACTCTGCGCCTGTATCTGGTGATCAAGGTTTTGGAGCTGTTCATCCTAGAGGATCTGGGGTTAAGTTTTGAGTTTACCGCCGTGCTTATCCTGGTGCTCATTGTCCTCTATACCCTCCGGGGCGGGGTGAAAACCATTGTCTGGACAGATACCCTGCAGACCACCTTTATGATCCTGGGACTACTGGTCTGCATTGGGTATATTATGCACACTCTGAATCTGAGTCCATGGGAATCCTGGGCGGCCTTGAATGCGGAAGGCTATACCCGGTTCCTTAATTTCGATTTTCAATCCAAAGGATTCTTCCTCAAACAAATCCTGGGCGGGGCTTTTATCACCATCGCCATGACCGGTCTGGATCAGGAAATGATGCAGAAGAATATCTCCGTGAGTAACCTGCGGGATTCCCAGAAGAATATGGTCAGCTTCAGTTTTATCCAGGTGGGCGTGGTCTTTGTCTTCCTGATCCTGGGGGGGCTTTTGTCCCTTTACGCTTCCCGCTATGGAATCGAGGCTGCCGGCGATAATCTTTTCCCTACCATAGCCCTGGACAGTGGGTTGCCTTTTTTTATCACTCTCTGTTTTGTGATTGGATTAATATCGGCACTGTTCCCCAGTGCCGATGGAGCCTTGACTGCCCTCACCTCTTCGTTCTGCATCGATATGTTGGGCATGAAGTCCAGGTCCGAATGGGATGAAAAAAAGCGATTGAGGATCCGTATGGGCGTTCACTATGCATTTGCTCTGGTTTTCCTGGGCTGCGTATTCTTTTTCCGGGAGGTGGATCAGGGTTCTCTGATTCAAACTCTGCTGGTGGTGGCCGGATATACCTATGGTCCCTTACTGGCCTTGTTTGCCTTCGGTATCTTTGTGCGTCGTCAGTTGATCTCCTGGGCGGTGCCCTGGGTATGCCTGCTTTCTCCCGTACTTTCCTATATTCTCAAAGAGAATGACGAGCAATGGCTGGGCGGATATCAGGTGGGTACGGAATTGCTGCTGATTAACGGACTGATCACCTTTGCCCTGCTTTTGCTTTTCTCCCGGAACGGGAAACCAGGACCCCAGGGGCAGGGAGGCGGAGCAGCCCCGGTCGGGGCGGCCGAAATTCCTTAAATTTGAAGACCAAGTATGAAAGAGAAATATACGCAGATCAAGCTCAGAGACTGGACGGAGACGAAAGCTCATTCCAGCTGGCAGGTGTTCAAGATTATGTCGGAGTTTGTGCAAGGTTTTGAGGCCCTGGCCAAGATCGGACCTTGCATCACCATTTTCGGTTCGGCCAGGACAAAACCGGGCCACAAGTATTATGAGCTGACGGTGGAAGTAGCCAGAAGGCTTTCCCAGGAAGGATTTGGCATTATCACCGGTGGGGGGCCAGGGATTATGGAAGCGGGAAACAAGGGCGCCAGCCTTTCGGGGGGGCGCTCCGTGGGCCTGAACATCGATTTGCCCTTTGAACAATTCAGCAATCCTTATATAGGCCGGGATTATTCGATTAACTTCGATTACTTCTTTGTGCGCAAAGTCATGTTTGCCAAATATTCCCAGGGCTTTATCATGATGCCTGGGGGATGGGGTACCATGGACGAGTTTTTTGAGATCGCCACCCTGATTCAGACCCGCAAGTTCATTCAGACGCCGATGATCTGTATGGGTTCGGAGTATTGGAATGGATTGTTTGACTGGATGAGGAAGGTGATGTTGGAGCAGGAGCACAATATCAGCGAAGGGGATCTGGAATTGATTCAGATCATAGACAGCGTCGATGAAGTCGTCGCCTGCTTTCATGAGTTTTATACCCATAACGAATTAAAACCCAATTTCTGATGTCGCAGTTAATTATTGATGAACCGCTGGCGCGCTATGCCACAGAGATGACCAGCGAGGAAGGGGAAGTGCTGGCGGCCTTGAATCGGGAGACCCATTTGAAGGTAAAGGTCCCCGAAATGCTTTCCGGAAGGCTCCAGGGAGCTTTTTTACGCATGGTGTCCCGGATGATCCGCCCCCGGCGAATTCTGGAAATCGGCACCTACACCGGTTATTCGGCCATATGCCTGGCCCAGGGCCTTCCACCGGGAGGAGAACTGTTGACCATTGAGCTCGATGAGGAGCTCGAGGATTTTGCCCGCGGGTATTTCCGCAGGGCCGGTTTGGACCATTGTATACGCCAGCATATCGGCGATGCCCGCGAGATCATCCCCCGGCTGGAAGGTGAGTTTGATCTGGTATTCATCGATGCGGACAAACCCGGATATGCGGATTATTTTGACCTTGTCATGGAGAAAATGCCGGTGGGTGGTTTCCTTCTGGCCGACAATGTACTCTACAGCGGAGAGGTGGTGGCACCTCCACACAGCCGATCCCGGAACGCGGTGGGGGTTTCCGCATTCAACGAGAAAGTGCGCCAGGACCCCCGGGTCGCTCAGGTTCTGCTTCCCATCCGGGATGGAATCATGCTGATGGAAAAACTCAGTTAAGCCTATAAAACAGGAAGACCATGCGCCCTATTTTACTGTTTATTGCCCTGGTATCTGCGGGATTTTCCACTTCCGCACAGCCCCAGGATCTGGACCAAAGAATTCGGGAATATATCCGGCAATATAAAGATCTGGCCATGGCCGAGCAGGTTCGGTCTGGGATTCCCGCCTCCATTACCCTGGCCCAGGGTATTCATGAAACGGCCGCAGGGCAGAGCCGGCTGGCCCTCAAGGCCCATAATCATTTTGGGATAAAGTGCAGCCGACGCTGGACCGGAAAGACCATCGCCCATACAGACGATGCGCGCAACGAATGTTTCCGCCGCTACGGTTCGGCCGAGGAATCCTACCGGGACCGCTCCCATTTTCTGACCAGTAGTCCCCGCTATGCTTCCCTGTTTCAGATTCCGGTGACGGATTACCGGGGCTGGGCACAGGGACTGAAAGCCTCCGGATATGCCACCAACCCCCGATATGCGGAGCGGCTGATTGATCTCATTGACCGATATGGGCTGGATCAGTACACCTTATGGGCAGCCGGGCAGCAAAGCCCGGCCCCGGTATATTTTGCCTCGGCCTCCGAGGGGCCGCTTATGGAACCCACGCCCAGAAATTCTGCCGTAGACAGTCCCATCCATCAGCAAAAGCCAGACCCTGTCCTTCGTCCGGGATCCAGGATCCGGGTTGAGGAAGATATTCGGCAGGAGAATCACACCCCTCCCCCCTACGGTACGGTGGTCTATGTGAACCGCCTTAAAGCGGTCTATGCCAAAAAAGGCGATATGCCCCTGGAATATGCCATCACTCATGGCGTCCGTTATGAGCGCCTCCTTTCCTATAATGAACTGGATGATTTTCCCCTGGAGGAAGACATGTACCTTTATCTGGAGAAAAAACATTACCGGGGGCTTGTGCCCGGTCACCGGGTACAGGAAGGGGAAACCCTTCGTTCCATTGCCCGGAAATATGGAGTGCAACTCAAATCCCTTCAGGGATTCAATCATCTGAAGCCCGGACAGGAGCCGGCGGTAGGAGCCCTGATTCAGCTTCAGCGTTCTCAGGGGACTCGTCCTCCTTTACGAGATCCTGAGCCTGAGCCCAGTTCTGCCCCGCTGGCGGATGCCAAGGAGCCGGCCATGGCCCCGGTGGGGATTGCGGTGCAGGGGGAAAAAGGAGAATTTATAGATAAGGCAGAGCTGGAAGGCAGGCCCGCCTCGACTCTCCAGTCCCGGGAAAGCCGGGAGGCCATAGCGGAGACCGTACCCAGCCTGCCTGTAATCACGGAATCGGATCGTTCGCCTCAGTCGATTCCCGTGGTCCCCATCGGGGAGACGGCAGCCCGGGACCTTCCGGTTCAGCCCGAAGAGAGGGAGGCTGCCACGCCGGATTTTATGGAAGGAGTGGGAAGGATACCGGTGCCCTCGAATGGCCCTGATCTGGTCGCAGAAGAGGATCCGGCGCCGGTTCCCTCGCTGGCGGAATCTCCATCCGAGGCCTTGGTGTCTCCAGAGCCGGTAGATGAGCTCGATGCCCTAAAGGCCCGATTTGACCGGGTGATTTATGGAGAAAAGGGGAAGACGGCAGAGGAAGATCCGGGATCGGCAACCTTGGCGGAATCCGCAGAGTCGGAACGGAGAGAAGATCTTTCTGATTCGACAGAGCCCCGGTTCCATCTGGTGAAGGAAGGAGAGACCGTATTCAGTATTGCCCGGAAGTACAATATTACCCTCACCGAGTTGCAAAGACTGAATAACCTGAATTTTGATCAGGTAAGCCCGGGTCAGAGGCTAAGGATCCGCTGATTGTTCTCCCCTGCCGGTTCAAAAGAAAGGAGAGGCCGCATCCTCGGGTATAAGCCCCTTGTCTTTAGCCAAGGCAAAAAGGGTTTCGATGGCCTTCAGGCCTTCTTCTCCCAGACTGAGGCTGAAATCATTGACATAGAGCTCAATATGCTGGCGCATGACTTCGGGGTCCATGGCCTGAGCATGGTCGACTACAAAGGGGGATACGTTTGGGTACCGGGACCAAGCCCATTTCAGGCTCCTTTGGAGAATGCGGTTCAGTTTTTCGGCCAGGGGCCGGGGATGGCGGCGATGTAAGGCAATGCCGCCCAGAGGAATGGGCAGTCCGGTTTCTTCCTCCCACCACTGCCCCAGATCCTTGATCGCCTTTAGGCCCTTTTTCTGATAGGTGAATCGGTTCTCGTGAATGATTAGTCCCAGGGGGAAGGATTCCTGGACCAGAGCTTCCTCAATGTGGTGGAAGGGCATTTCCTTCTTTTGCCGGGCATCCGGGAAAGCCAGGCTGAGCAGCATGTTGGCTGTCGTATGCTTTCCGGGGATGACAATAGTTTGATTGGGGACCTGATCCAGGGAACAGGGATGCTTGGCGATAAGCAATGGGCCGACTCCTCGGCCCAGGGCGCTGCCAGATTCCAGAAGTCCGTATTGGTGGCCTAAGCCCAAAAGGGCATGGAAGCTGATCTTTGTAATATCCAGTTTGCCTTGGCTGGCCCATTGGTTCAGCGTTTCCACATCTTCGGTCCAGTAGCGGAACCGGAGACCTTCCGTATCTACTTCTCCATGGACCATAGCCTCGAAAAGGAAAGTGTCATTGGGGCAGGGACTGAATCCCAGGCTTAGGGTTTTCGTATGCATAGCCTTAATTCATCATTTGGGTCTAGAATTTCGGCGGACTCAGCCTTCGAGAAGTCTTGACCATTGAATCTTGTTCATTTCCCCCAGTCGGGTAGTGATTTCCTCTGCCGGCAACAGGGACTCCAGGTTCTGAGGGATGATCTGCCAGTGGAATCCATAAGGGTCGGCCAACCATCCCCCTTTAAGCTCCTTTCCCAGATGGGAAAGGCGGTCCCAATAGTAGTCAATTTCACTTTGATTCCGGCAGCGAATGACCATAGACAGGGAGGGGATGAAATCGCCGCCCGGAGGTTGATTCCGGTTCATAAAGCCGATCCGGCTGGATCCAAAGCGGTATTGGGCATAGTATATTTCGCCGGCAGGCGAATCGATGGCCTGCGGGGGATAGCGGATAAGCTTTTCCCATATGCCTCTGCCCAGCACATCCTCATAGAGATCCATGGCGGCCGCAGCCTGACCGAAACTTTTTCCGTTGAACTGCAGGACGGGAACCAAGGAGCTTTCTTCCCCTTCTTCTTTTGGGCAGAGCTGCCAGACAAGCCCCCAAGGGTCCCGAATCCATCCTTCCCCTTGGCGGTTCCCTTCCCGGGGAATCAGGATTTTCCCGGATTCCGCCAGGGTATTCCATAACCTTTCGCCCTGATCGGGATCGGGCGGAACATAACGAAATACCAGGGAAGCATTGAGTGGGGAATGATGATTTCCTTCAGCCCATTCGGCCCATAGGCCTTCCATGCTGAATTGCTTTCTCCCCGATCCCTTATCTATCTGGGTGAAGGAAGGGAAAATGGATGAATACAAAGAGGAGAAGGGCTCCCCTTCACCGGCCCTTAGTCCGATCAGGGGTAGAACGGAAGGAGGGGAACTCAGGGGATTTTTCGGCATAGGATGATTTTTCGGTGGGGCAGAGGGTTCGATTTCCCAGCCCAGCCCTAAAGTTAGCAAAACCCTCGATTCCGGGCCTCCGAACCGAATCCACTCCCCTCCGAGTCGATAAAACCCATTCCCCGGGGGCGGGGAACAGGACTCTGTCAATTTATGAAATAATCCCGGCGGACTAGGTTCCAGCGCAGGGACCCGAGGACATAAGTGGAATTATAGGCGGGCAGCAAGCCCTGGTCGGTCACCGAACGACGATGTCCCAGACCCAGATCCACGAACAGGTTTTGGCGGATTTCATAGGCCAGCTGCAGATAAATATGGGCCGTCTGCTGCTGGATCCCGCTGATCATGCGGTACCCATGATTGGTGGTGCCTCCAATCGCCGGGCTGCGATGATGGTAGTGGGCGAATATATCCGATCCGTAATTGGACCCGGCAGTGTCCCGGCCTTGGAGGGAATAGCTGCCCTGCAAGAGGACTTCCAGATCCTGGTGGGGACGATAGCGAGCTATACCCAGCACTTCCTGGAAGCTGGCGCCCAGAGGGTGTGCAAGAGGCTGGTTATAGTGGGTATAATTGGCCAGGGTGTCCTTGTGGGTGTACATGAATGGGCGGGCCATGTTGATTTCTCCCTGGAGATCAAGATTTTCCAGGCCAAAGGCATTGAAGTATTTGCCTCCCAGTTGCAGGGCATATTTGTTGGCCCAGTATCCCTTCGACTGAAACAGTTCCCTGGAGGTGAACTCATCGAGGACAAACTGCCCATAGAACTGCAGGCGCCGGGCTGCCAAAGCCTTGAACTGGAATCCCAGCAGCACATTGTCCGGAGATCCCATAGCCCTTTCGACCTGCCGATAAAAGATAACCGGAATCATGTAGCTGAATTCAAATCGGTCGGGACGATTGAAAACCACGGCCTCAAAAAGGCCCAGGTTGAGCCAAGGCAGCACATTCATGCTCAGATGATGCATGGCCGCATATTTGTGGGGATGCCTCCGGTCTCTTTGTTTGTCAAACTGGGGGGTGAGTTCCAGGTACAGGTTCTGATACTGGAGCCTCCATATCCGGGTTTTGAGTTGAAGAAAGGTGGCCCCTGCGCTGAGGTCGCTGAGCATAAGGGAGCGGTATCCATCTCCTATTTTATGCTGATCGTATCCAGCCGTAAGATGAATATGGTCCCTGATCAAGGCAAAATCCAGGTAGCCCCGGGCCTGCATGTAATCGTATTTCGTCCCGGGCTGGGTATAGAAATCGGCCCCGGGAACGGCCCGGTGCTTCTCCACCCATTGCTGAATATGGGCGGGAGGCAATTCCTGATTTTCGGTGACCATGGTATACAGCCCCAGCTTGTCGGCTATGCGGGCCCGGACCTCCAGACCCCGGCTGATGGAAAGTGAAGGATTGTTCCTCTGGGAGGGTTCGGATAGGGCAGTCATTCCGACAAGGGGATTTATCACCAGGAAATATGAAGAGCCTCGGGCCTGGAAAAAGTCCGAAGGGTTCTTGTAGAATGTTCGCCACCATGGCCGGCGGGATATCATCTCCCTTCCCGAATCCGACAGCCATTCGGCGTTCTGGGAAAGGAATCGGTTGATGGAGTGAATGTCCCTGGGGCTGGCAATATGAGGATCCAGGCCTTCGAGAAAGCGGACGGCATCCTTCCGGGACAGGGGCTTGTTCCCCTGGAAGAGATCCGGACTCCATCGTCCGGAAAGGGTTTCCAGTCTGTCCATGAGATGGTATCCTGGATGGCCATGGGGCAGGTAGGTGGACTGGGCCAGAATTAAGCCCGGAATAAGAAGGCTTGTGAGCAGCAAAAGCAATCCTTTGGTCTTCATGGGGAATGGTTTCGTCAGTATGTGGTAAATTGTGCCATCCGGTAATGGGAGAATAAGGTATGGAAGATATATTAATAAAGCAAGCCACCCTGGTCAATGAAGGGAAACGTTGGGTAGGAGACCTTTGGATTCGTCAGGGAAGAATTGAACGCATGGGTTCCCGTCTGGATCCCCGCTCCCGGGTAAGGGAGATCGAGGCTGAGGGGTTATTTCTGATTCCGGGGGTAATCGACGATCAGGTGCATTTCCGGGAGCCGGGGCTGACCCATAAGGCGAACATCGCCTCGGAATCGGCAGCCGCGGTGGCCGGAGGCGTCACTAGCTTTATGGAAATGCCCAATACCCGGCCCCCCGCCCTGACCCTCGCTGCTCTGGAAGAAAAATATGCCCGAGCAGCCCAGACTTCCCTGGCCAATTATTCTTTTTATCTGGGCGCCTCCAATGACAATGCCGAGGAAGTCCTGCGGGCCAATGAGTTCCTGGACTCTCTTTGCGGGATCAAGGTGTTCATGGGGTCCAGCACAGGCAATATGCTGGTGGACCAGATCGGCACCCTGGAGACCATATTTTCCGAATCCCGGCATTTGATTACCACCCATTGCGAGCAGGAATCGGTGATTGCGACCAACCGTCTCAGGTATGCCCAAGCGGATCATGTCTCATTTCATCCGCTGATCCGAGATGAGCAGGCCTGCTACCAAAGTACGGAGCTGGCCGTGGGCCTGGCCCGAAAATACGGCAGCCGCCTGCATGTGCTGCATATTTCCACCCAGGAGGAAATTTCGCTTTTCGATAGCGACATCCCCTTGGAAGAGAAGCGGATTACCTCTGAAGTCTGTGTGCATCATCTGCACTTCAGCGCCGAGGACTATGGACGCTACGGAAATCTCATTCAGTGCAACCCCGCCATCAAAGCGCCCCGCCATAGAGAGGCCCTTTGGAAAGGCTTGAAGGAAGGGAAATTGGATCTGGTGGCCACGGACCATGCCCCCCATACCTGGGAGGAAAAGCAGCAGCCCTATCCTACCAGCCCTTCGGGCATTCCCTTGGTGCAATATTCCCTGCTGCTCATGCTGGACTATGTGCGCAAGGGGGAAATCCGCCTCGAGGACCTGGTGGAGAAAATGTGTCATGCGCCGGCTCTTTGTTTCCAGATCCTCCAGAGAGGCTTTCTGAGGGAAGGCTATTGGGCGGACCTGGTTTTGGTGGATCCGGGATCTTCCACCAGGGTCGATAAGGCCGATATTAAAAGTTTATGTGGATGGTCCCCTTTTGAAGGCCATGTTTTTTCTCACCGCATTGACTGCTGCTTCGTCAATGGAAATCCGGTTTTTGAACAAGGCCGGCTGAACCCGGGATTCCGGGGTAAACGATTGGAATTCTCAAGGAAGTGAAACTGGACAATACCACGTGGAAAGATCTGCATTTGCTGGGTTTTCCCGGCCAGGACCTGTTCTCCCTGGTGGATGGTTGCGTAACCCAGAAGGGAAGAGAGGCCATGAAGTCCCATTGGCTTTCCCCTCCTTCTGATCTGGATACGTTGAAGGAATACCAGGACTGCATCCGTTATTGGGCGGAGTCGGAACGGGGGTTTCCGCAGAGAATCACTAATGGGACTCTGGTCATGATTGACCAGTTCTATGAGGCAGGAGAGTGGATTTCCCGCAGGAGGTCTTCCCTGGAGATCCGGCTGATCAGCGGGTTTCGCCGCCTATTTTCCCCCGGGAGAGAGGATCCCCAATTTTTCTTTATCAGCCATTTCCGGGATCTGATCATCGGTGCAGAGGATTTTCTTTCTCTTCCGGATCAGGAACACCTTCCCGGGCTGATCCGCCGGGAATTGGAACATATCCGCAATGCCTTGGACCATGAGCTGATTCCGGCCATCCGGGGGCTGAACTCTGAGACCGGCTTCAAATCCCTCACAGAGTGGAGCATGAGTCTGCGAATGGGTATGAAATCCCGGTTCGAAGCGCTGATCCGGTCCCTGGCCAAACTGGATGCCTGGATATCTATGGGAGGGGCCTGTCGGGAAAGAGGGTGGGTATTTGCGGAGTTCTCTCCGCTGGGGGAATTTACCCTGGAGGGATTGTATCATCCTCTGCTTCCTGAGCCCGTGACCCTTGATTTTCCCTACTGGAACAGGAGCCACTTTGTTTTTCTTACGGGCGCCAATATGAGCGGAAAGACGACATTGATGCGCAGTCTCGGCGTAGCGGTATATCTGGCTCATTTGGGCATGGGGGCCCCGGTCCGGAGCATGAAGCTCCCCTTTTTGGATTTTATGGTCTCCAGTATGGCGGTGGAGGATGACCTGATCCGCGCAGAAAGCTTGTTTTATGCCGAAGTCCTGCGCTTCAAAGGCCTGGCCCGTCAGCTGAATCAGGGGAAGCGAGGCCTGGTGCTTCTCGATGAGCTGTTCAAAGGCACCAATGTGGGCGATGCCCATGCCTGCACCGCCGCCATTGTAGATGCCCTGGCAGACTATAATCAGCACTGGATTCTGCTTTCCTCTCATCTTTTTGAATTGGCCGGCGAAATGGCCGGGGATCCCCGGATCCGCTTTGCCTTCATGGTCACCGACATCCTCCCGGATGGGGATTATCGATTCCGTTATGAGTTGAAGGAAGGGATCTCCCAGGATCAGATCGGCTACCAGATTCTGGTTCGGGAGGGGGTGCTGGAGGACCTGCGGGCAGGTCGGGACCGGGGAGGATGTTAAAATATTTAACAGGGATAGGCCGGTGGTTCGGGCCGAAATATGCTAATTTTGGTCGATTCCAGGGGGAATCCCTTTCCAAAAACGGTAATTTCTGTAATGTCGAATTTTAGACCAGGAGGTTTTCAGATCCTGCCTACCATTGTTAAAAATCTGATTATTATTAATTCGTTGATTGTTCTCGCCCAGTTTGCCCTGGGCCAGATGGGCGTGGATCTGTCGGATTATCTCGGTCTGCATCATTGGAATTCCCAGTTTTTCCAGCCTTGGCAGTTTCTGACCCATATGTTCATGCATGGGAGCTATCAGGACCTGAACGGCACCATACTGCACCTTTTTTCCAATATGTTCGCCCTCTGGATGTTTGGCTCGGTGCTGGAGAATCTCTGGGGCCCAAAGCGGTTCTTGAGTTTTTATCTGATCTGCGGCCTGGGGGCCGCAGTATTACATATGGGGGTGGTGGCCTATGGTCTTCATCAGGTGGAAAGCGATTTTGCGCTCTATCAGGCCCAGCCTAGTCTCCAGGCTTATACGGGGTTTTTAAATGAGCATCTCCAGCATGGGGGGGGCAGCCGGGCTCTTCGTCAGGAGTTGGTCGAAATCCATAGACTATGGTCACAGGGCATGGCCGGAATGGAATCCCGCTCCGTGGAAGCCCTTTATTATTTCCTTCATGGCCTCAGGGAACCCGGGGGCAGCGGTTATCTGTCCGGAATTTATGACCAGGCCACGGTGGGGGCCTCCGGGGCCGTATTCGGAATTCTTTTTGCCTTTGGGTTTCTGTTTCCCAATGTGCTGCTCTATATCTATTTCCTGGTCCCCATAAAGGCAAAATACGTAGTGGCCGCCTATGCGCTTTTTGAGCTCTATGCCGGGATCCGGAACTCCGCGGGAGACAATATTGCTCATTTTGCGCATCTGGGCGGCATGGTGGTGGCTTTCATCCTGTTGCGGATCTGGAGACAAAGGACCGGAGGGTACACCTATTGAGCAGGCTTCCATTCCCAGAACCAGGGAAAATAGGGGAACAGGGGGATTATCCCTATTTTTGTGGTTACGGAGACCAGGGCCGAGCATTCTGCCCCTCCAGGAATTTTTTGCCCTATGAGCTGGACCCGAAACAGTACGAGAAGACGATGGCTGCCCGCCTATCAACGCAATGCCCTCCTTCAGCTGGTGGTGATCTCGGGGGTAGCCTATATTGCCTACTACGGGATTAAAGTCACCCTTTGGATGAGCACCCGGAATGCGGACAGTATTTTCGGCGATGTCCAGTCCCAATTGATGCTTCCTGTCCTGGAGCAATTCCCGCAGCGTTTCTGGACCTTGTTGACCTATGGTTGGCTGCATCATGGATTCTGGGAGCTGTTTACCAATATGATCTGGCTGTACTGCTTCGGTTCGGTGGTGCAGACCTTGGTCGGCTTTCGGCAGATCATTCCTATATATTTTTATGGATTGATTCTGGGAGGCTTGTTCTATGAGGCCATTCAATTATTGCCGGCAGTCCATCATTCCTTCCCGATCATCGGAGGGCAGGCCGGGATCATGGCTCTTGCCCTGGCCGCGCTGACGGTGTCTCCAGGTTTTCGCTTTTATATTGCGGATCGGTTCAGCATTCCCCTGGTGGTGGTGGCTATAATATTCTTCGTCCTCATGGTGATGAACACCGACATGCGGCCGGCGCCTTTGGCCCTGCTGGTCGGAGGGGCCCTGATGGGCCATGTCTATATCCGCTTGCTGCACAAAGGGTTCCGACCTGGGGCATGGATCTATCAGGTGGTGGACTATTTCGATGCGCTGTTCCAACCTAAGCCCGGATCCGGAACGTCTACAGGAAAGAGGAGAAGAAGCCTGGCTTCATCTCCGCCCACGGAAGAGGAGAGTTTTCAGCAACAGGTGGACGAGATCTTGGATAAGATACATCTTAAAGGCTACCAATCCCTGACCAAAGAGGAGAAACAGCTCCTGATCCGCGCCTCCACCATGGAGGATTTGTCGAAATGATCGAGTATTGACCAAGGAAAGAACTCATATCCTGCAGAGGCTGTTGCGTCAGGGAATCTGGCTCCTGCAGATGCTCTGTATGGTCTGGCTCCTGGCCTGCTGGGCCAGTGCCTATATCAGCCCGGCCCGGTTTGGATATGCAGCCCTTCTGGGGCCCACCACGGCCTATGCCCTGTTGGCCAATCTGTTTTTTGTGGTCTTCTGGACCCTTTCGGGCAGACTGTTGCGTACCCTCTATTCCCTGGGGACCATCCTGGTCACCTCCTCGGTATCTTTTCAGATTATCGGGCTTAACTTCTGGGCAGAGAACGATATGCCGAGGAAGCCGGGGACCATAAAAGTCATCAGCTGGAATGTTCACGGCATGGGCGTATTCAATCGTCCCCGGGACCATGATTTTGAAAAGGATTTGTTGGAATTCCTCAAAAAAGAGGACGCCGACATCCTATGTCTTCCTGAATACTGCATTCCCGTAGACGATATCCTCAAGCCCCATGCCCAGGAGATTATCTTGGACAATGGGTATAAGGATTACCGATTCAGCCTGGACAATTCTCTGTACAATAAGGTGTATTTCGGGACGGCGGTATTCTCCAGGTTCCCTTTCCACAATTACCAGTCACACCAGCTTTCGGAGCACATCACCATGCTGCAGGGGGATATAAGCCTGCCCAACCAGCAGCTTATCCGGGTGTTTTTCGTCCATCTGACCAGTTTCGGACTTAGTGATGGGGACAAGGATTTTATTGAGGAAATCCGATGGAGGAAAAAGGATTGGGAAGGCACCTGGAGGCAGTCTGATCAGTTTGTGGACAAGTTCGTCCGGGCCTATCGCCAGCGCGCCCTGGAAGCGGAGAGAGCAAGAGAAATTATCGATCAGAGTCCCTATCCCGTACTGCTATGCGGAGATTTCAATGATCTGCCGGGATCCTATGTGTACCGGATTATGCGCGGCGACCTGAGGGATGCTTTTCTGGATAAAGGAAAGGGGTTCGGGAGAACCTATAACCGGATCCTGCCCACCCTGAGAATCGACCATGTTTTCTACGATCCCCGGGCATTGAAGCTTCTGGGTATGGAACTGCGTCCCACCCGGTTTTCCGATCATTATCCGCTGATCACCCAGTTTGAGCTAAACCCTCCTGCTGCTCCGTCCAAATAGCCTATTTTTGCCCCCGGATCCTTTGTGCCTATACTTATGAGCTCTCTTAGAATATATAATTCCCTAACCCGCGAAAAAGAATTGTTTGAACCCCAGACTCCGGGTTATGTGGGCCTTTATGTTTGCGGTCCGACCGTGAGTGGGGAATCCCATCTGGGTCATGCCCGCCCCTATATTACTTTTGACGTGGTTTACCGCTATCTTCTCCATCTGGGATATAAGGTGCGCTATGTCCGGAATATCACCGATGCCGGGCATTTTGAGGAAGAGGGGCGGGAAGCCGAAGATAAAGTGAGTGCCAAAGCCCAGATCGAAAAGCTGGAACCCATGGAACTGGTGCAGAAGTATACCCGACTTTTCCACTGGGGTATGGCCCAGTTCAATAATCTGGAGCCTCATATTGAGCCTACGGCCACCGGGCATATTGTGGAGCAGATCGACATGATTCAGCAGATCATGGATAGGGGATATGCCTATGAAGTGGAGGGTTCGGTCTACTTTGACGTGCACAAGTATGCCGCCGATTACCCCTATGGGCAACTGTCCGGAAGGATTTTGGAAGACTTGCTGGTCAATACCCGGGACCTGGAAGGCCAGTCCGAAAAGAGGCATCCGGCGGATTTTGCTTTGTGGAAAAAGGCCCCTGATGCCCATATTATGCGCTGGTCCAGCCCCTGGGGGGAAGGATTCCCCGGCTGGCATATCGAGTGCTCGGCCATGAGCCGCAAATACCTTGGGGAGACCTTCGACATCCACGGGGGAGGCATGGATCTCCAGTTTCCTCACCATGAATCGGAGATTGCCCAGTCCACCATTGTCCACGGGCATCCCCCGGTGCGTTATTGGATGCACAATAATATGATTACCATTGACGGGCGAAAAATGGGCAAGAGCTATCAGAATGTGATCAAGCTGACGGAGCTGTTCTCCGGAACCCACCCGGCCCTGGACCAGGCCTATGATCCCATGGTGATCCGGTTTTACATTCTGCAGACCCATTATCGAAGCACCCTGGATTTTTCCAATTCGGCCCTGCAGGGCGCCCAGAGGGCACTGAGTCGGCTCTGGGAAGCTTATACCAGTCTGAGCAGCCTGAATGCGGGGGAGCAAGGGGATCCCGGAGATCAAAGGCCCCTGGATGCCCGGATTTATGCCGGTTTTCAGGCCTGCAGGGAGGCCATGGATGATGATTTCCATACCTCCACGGTGATTGCTCAATTGTTCGATATGGCATCAGTGATCAACGGGCTGGCTGATCAGCATTTGCCCATGGATCAGATTTCTACCAAGGCTCTGGAGACTATGAAGTCCGGGTTTCGGACCTATATGGAGGATATTCTGGGTCTAAGGGCACCCGGGAAGCCTCAGGACGGCAAACTGAATCAAGTCCTGGATCTGGTCTTGGAACTGAGGGCGCAGGCCAGGGAAAGAAGGGACTATGCCAGCTCGGATATGATTCGGGACCGGCTCGAGTCCATGGGCATCCGAATCAAGGACGAAAAGGGAGGAGGGGTCTCCTACCATATAGAATAATCCAGGGGGGACGGATATGCGCCCCCAAGCTGAATGGCCCATGATAAAGAATTTCCGATCGATCCTGCCCTATCTGCGGATGTACAGAGGAAAATTATTCCTCTATTTTTTGACCAGCACCCTGGCCATCGTTTTTTCCATTTTCACCTTTGGGATGATCGCCCCCGTGCTGCAGATACTTTTTGTGGGCGAACAGGTGGTTTCCGGATCCAATCAGTTGGTGGCCCGCCTTACCGAGACCGTGAATCAGATGATCCTGACCACGGACAAGATGCAGGCTCTGACTCTGGTGGTGCTGGTCGTCATTGTCTTCACCATGTTGAAGAACCTGTTCGTCTATCTTTCGCTATGCATTCTCAATCCCTTGCGAAACGATGTAATGCGAAGGCTGAGGAATCAGATTTTCTCCAAAACCCTATCCCTGCCCATTGGGTTTTTTACCGAAGAAAGGAAAGGGGATCTGGTCTCCCGGATGACCAATGATGTCCATGAGGTGGAGGTATCCATTATGAGTGTGGTGGAAACCGTGATTCGGGAGCCCCTGACTATTA
Source organism: uncultured Chitinophagaceae bacterium (assembly GCA_964412885.1). Lineage (GTDB taxonomy): Bacteria > Bacteroidota > Bacteroidia > Chitinophagales > Chitinophagaceae > CAYPQN01. The sequence goes on from CAYPQN010000009.1 coordinate 30,026, forward strand.
TTTTCACCCTGACCTCCATGCTCATACTCAGTGTGGAACTGACTTTGTTTCTGGTGCTTTTCCTTCCCCTGGCCGGGTGGGTGATTGGCCGAATCGGCAAGTCCCTGCGTAAGCCTTCCCATACGGCCCAGGAGTTATTGGGCACCATGTTGGGCGTTATTGAGGAAACCCTGGGAGGCATGAGGGTAGTCAAAGGATTTAATGCTGAAAAGCACCAGTATTCCCGGTTCTTCAGCCTCAACAGCCTGTTTTTCCGGACCCGGAACCGTATCGGCTACCGCAGGGATCTGGGTTCTCCCTTATCCGAGACTCTGGGCATTTTAGTGGTCAGTGTCATTATCTGGTATGGGGGAAGGCTGATTTTCTCCGGTCAGACTTCGCTGACGGGCCCGACCTTCATTCTCTATGTGGGACTTTTCTACCAGATAATCAATCCCATTAAGAATTTATCCTCGGCTTTTTACAATGTGCAAAAAGGTAAGGCCGCCCTGGACCGCATAGAGAAAATCCTGGTTCTGGAAAATCCGATCAAAGATCCCCTGGTTCCGGTTCCCCTTAGGGGATTCCAGAAAGAGCTAGCCTTCCGTGGGGTGGATTTCCACTATGGAAGCCGCAAAGTATTGGACGGCATTGATCTGGTCATTCCCAAAGGGAAGACGATTGCTTTGGTGGGGGCTTCGGGAAGCGGGAAGTCCACCCTGGCGGACCTGATCCCCCGGTTTCATGAGGTCAGCGCCGGAGGAATATTCCTGGATGGAGTGGACATCCGCTCCCTGCGGCTTTCTGATCTGCGCTCCTTGATCGGGATGGTCAGTCAGGACCCCATCCTTTTCCATGATACCATTTACCAAAATATCGTACTCGGCACCGGAGGGGCTAGCAAACAGGAAGTGGAAGAAGCCGCTCGCATAGCCCATGCCCATGAGTTCATTCTCCGAAAGCCCCTAGGTTATGATACCGTAGTGGGAGACCGGGGCTCCCGGCTCAGCGGGGGGGAAAGGCAGCGGATTACCATTGCCCGGGCGGTGCTCAAAAATCCTCCCCTGCTCATTCTGGACGAAGCCACCTCCTCGCTGGACACGGAAAGCGAGCGCCAGGTGCAGGAAGCCCTGGAAGAGCTGATGAAGAACCGAACCACCCTGGTGATCGCCCATAGGCTTTCCACGGTGCAACATGCGGACGAGATATTGGTCCTTGATCAGGGGCGTATTGTAGAGAGAGGAAATCACCGGCAGCTCATGGACTTAGGCGGGACCTATCGCCACCTGGTGGAGCTCCAGAAATTGAAATAGTTCCATTACCTTTGGAATCTAGATATGAAGAAGAATAAGATCCTGGTTACGGGAGGTTGCGGCTATATTGGAGGGCATACCCTGGTGGACTTGATCCAGAATGGATTTGAGGTCATCTCTGTTGACAATCTATCCCGGGGATCCCTGCGGATGATTCAGGGAGTGGAGCGGATCGTGGGTCGCCCCATAAAGAATTATAAGGTGGATCTTTGCAACCGGGAGGATACCGGAGCCCTATTCGTGGAAAACCCTGATCTTGTCGGCATCATTCATTTTGCCGCCTACAAGTCCGTGCCGGAGTCCGTGGACCATCCTCTTCTTTATTTTCGCAATAACCTGAACTCATTGATCAACCTCCTGGAATGTGCCCGGGAATATAAGGTGCCTCATTTTGTCTTTTCGTCTTCCTGTTCGGTTTACGGAAACGCAGACACCCTGCCGGTGGACGAAATCACCCCCTGGAAAGAAGCGGAGTCTCCCTATGCGCGGACCAAACAGATGGGAGAGCAGATCTGTGAGGATTTTGCCCGGAGCCAAGCGGGTTTTCAGGCAGTTCTGCTGCGCTATTTCAATCCGGTAGGCGCCCATCCTTCGGGCTTGATCGGAGAGTTCAATGACCAGCCCGAGAATCTGGTGCCCGTGATTACCCAGACGGCCATAGGCAAACGGCCGGCCATGCAGGTTTTCGGTGTGGATTACGATACCCGGGACGGTTCCTGCATCCGGGATTATATTCATGTCTGCGACATCGCCCATGCCCATACCCTGGCCATGGAATACCTGATGGGGGGGCAGCAGGAAAAGCCCTCGGAAGTATTCAATCTGGGCACCGGGGCGGGGGTGACTGTGCTTGAGCTGATCGAAGCCTTTGAGTCCACGGCCGGAACAAGACTTTCCTATGAGTTGGGCCCCCGGCGGCCGGGAGATGTGGTGGCCATATATGCCAACAATGCCAAGGCCAGAACCTTGCTGGACTGGGATCCCGAATACGATCTTCACCGCATGATGGAAACCGCATGGTTATGGGAGCGGAACCGTTACAAGGAAGAAGTCCGGCCTAACCTCAACTGATTTTTCCTGATTCCTAACCGAGGTCGATTTCGGTATTGTCTCCAATATTCAGGCTTTGACTCAGCCCCCGGATAGTGGCATCGCTGCCTATTATGGAAGAATGGAGCACAACTTCTTCCAGTTCGGTATAGGCACCGATGATCGAGTCTTTTATGATCGAGCTTTCGATATGGGTGTTCTCGCCTATGGACACATGAGGGCCGATGATGGAATGGTGGATCTGACAGCCTTCGGCGATGCTGACCGGTGGGATGATCACGCTGGATCCAAATCGATGCAGGGCGGGTTGAGTGGTGGGACTCATATTCTTAAGCAGGGTGGCATTGGTCTCCAGAAGACTTTCCTTTTTTCCGCAGTCAAACCAATTGTTTACTCTAAAGGCCTGGAAGGGAATGCCTTTTTCGATCATCATCTGTATGGCTACGGTCAGGTGGTATTCCCCGTCTTCCTGTTCCCCTTTTCCTATATGAGTTTCCAGGGCATCAAAAAGGGCCTGGGATTCCTTTATATAATAGACGCCTACCATGGCCATGTTGGATCGCGGGATGATGGGTTTTTCCACGACTTTGAGGACCTGGTCCTCCTCTCCCAGTTCAGCCACCCCGAAAAGGCGGGGGTCATCCACCTTCCTTACGGCGATCTGGGATACGGGTTTCCCGATGACTTTTTTGAGGTTGTAATCGCAGATCGTATCGCCCAGGACGATGAGCAGCTCCGCATCTTCCACCTCGTGGCGGGTCAGCCATATGGCATGCCCCAGGCCTTTACGGTCGGACTGGTTGACCAAGGTATAATCCAGGTCTGGATAGTTTTTTTCCAGGTACCGTTGGATCTTTTCTCCCAGGTAGCCGATAATGAATACAAACTGGTTCACTCCGGACTCCAGGAGCTGATCTATGATCACACTCAATATGGTTTTCCCCGCCAGGGGAATCAGCGCTTTGGGCTGGGTATAGGTCAGAGGGCGGAGTTTGGTTCCCGCCCCGGCCACGGGAATGATTGCTTTCATGGTTCGGACTTATGGTGCTATGCTCGGCTTCAGGCTCCGGTACCCGCCTGTGGGCTTTCCTCGACTTCGGCGTCCTCTCCATATACCTGTGACTGGTATTTCAGCGAGGGGGAGGGAATCAAGGGGCCCAGGCCCAATTGATCCCACTTTTGGTCCACCGAGGCGATGGTCTCCGGACTGGAGACAATAATATTGGGCCAGGGTCGGTCAAATCCGTCTTCGGCTTTGGTTTTTCGCGTGCCGTCCATGCCCAGGATTTTCTTTCGCTTGCCTGCGTAAAAATGATCCCGCTGGGGATCGAGGTTGTTACAGAACCTCCAGAGCACATCGGCCAGGTCTTCAATGTCCAGGCGGGATTCCACATAAAGGATCATTTTGATACCCTTGAGTTCGGGGAGCTGGCATAGCCGTTGGTGCAGATCCTTAACCTGACCGGGACGGTCTTTTTCGACACCGGCGAAGATCACCGGCAGATTCCATTTCCGGGCCAGGTCCAGGTTGACCTTTATGAGTTCGGGGTTGCCTTCCTTGAGTTTTTCCTCCGAGAGTCCCTCAGGGAATACATAGGGTTTTTGCTCTTCTTTCCTTTCTTCTTCCCATTTCCGGGTTCCGTCAATGCACATTTTGCCTCCGAATCCCATTTTAGAGCAGCTGTGGTCCAACACATCCATGGGGCCTTGCCCGAAGTGGATGTCCTGGGTAACGTCCAGATTCCGGAACACATATTGGGCAAGGGCCAGATAGTCGTCTATGGCCACCCCGCCGTCGGCCAGGACCAATATTTTATTGAACATCATCTGACCGGCTCCCCACATGGCATTCATCACCTTCTGTCCCTGACCTGCATATTCCTTTTCTATGGAACTGATCACCAGGTTATGGAAAACGCCTTCCACCGGCATGTGCATGTCCTTGATTTCCGGAACCATGGTCATTTTCAGGGGATAGAGGAATATCCGCTCTGTGGCTTTCCCGATCCAGGCATCTTCCTGGGGAGGAATGCCCACGATGGTCGCCGGGTAAATGGCGCCCTGGCGATGGGTGATGGCGGTGACATGGAAGCGGGGATACCAATCCGGTAGGGAATAGTACCCCGTATGATCACCGAAAGGCCCTTCCCGGATCAGCTCTTCCTGAGGGTCCACATAGCCTTCGATAATGATATCGGCATCGATGGGGACTTCAATTTCCGGCTGGGTGATGCAGCGTACCAACTCCACCCGTTTCTTGCGCAGGAATCCGGCCAGCATGTACTCGTCCACATTTTCGGGCAGGGGGGCCGTGGCCGAATAGGCATAGACCGGATCTCCGCCCAGGGCAATGGCCACCGGCATGCGTTCTCCTCTTTTCTTATAAGCCGAGAAATGACGGGCCGATACTTTGTGCTTGTGCCAGTGCATTCCCGTCAGGTCCTTCTCGAATACTTGCATGCGGTACATACCCACGTTCCGGTTTCCGGTTTCGGGGTCTTTGGTATGTATGGCCGGCAGGGTGATGAACCGTCCTCCGTCTTTTGGCCAGCATTTCAGGATGGGCAGCATGGAAAGGTCCGGTTCCATATGCACCACTTCCTGGCAGGGGCCGGTACCCTTTTTTACCCGGGGGATCCAGCTGGCGAATTTGCCCAGCTGGGGAAGCATGGCCAGTTTGTCCATCAGTCCGTCTTTGGGGGCGGACATTCTCTTGAACAGGCGGTCGATCTCGCGGGTGATTTCGTCCAAGTCCTGAACTCCCAGGGCCATGCACATCCGCTTCATCGATCCCATGCTATTGATCAACAGGGGAAAATCCGTGCCCGTGTTCTCAAAAAGGAGGGCTTTGTTCCAGTCAAGGGATTTTGACACCCTGTCGGTGATCTCTGCGATTTCCAGTACGGGGTCCACAAAGGTTTTGATGCGTACCAGCTCATTTTCTTTTTCCAGATGGTCGATAAATTCGGACAGGGACTTGAAGGCCATAATTTGGTCAGGTTGAAAAGTTTATCTTATGAAAATAGACACTATTAATCTGAGCGGTATCAAATATAGGTCCTTTTCCGCGAATCCCTATCGAATCTAAAGGATACGCTAAATTTGCGCATGCTTTGGATTAGGGAGCTTTGGATGGGGAAGAAATGGCTGGGAATATGGTGTTGTTTTCTGGCTTCCTGCGGGTCCGCCCCCCGGCAAGATCCCCCCGGTCCCGCATCCGCCGATCACCGAAATTATGCGAGTCCCCCCCTGGATTCCCTGGCCCCTGTTCTGCTCACCGGCGATCTGATTTTTCGTACGGGAAGGGATATGACCAGTTATATGCTTCGTCAGCTAAATCTCAGGGACAAGCGCTTTTCCCACTGCGGGCTGGTGTGCTGGGAAGACGGATATCCCTATGTCTACCACAGCATAGGAGGGGAGGATAATCCCGATCTTGCCTTGCGCCGGGATTCCCTGAATCAATGGATCAGTCCCCGGAATAATGCCGGGGCCAGCGTTTTTCGTCTGAGAATGGACAGCCTGGGGAGAATTGCCGTGGGGGATCAGGCTCGAAATTACTATGAGCAAAGGATTCCCTTTGACATGGCCTTTGACCTTTCCAGCGACGATCGTTTCTACTGCGCGGAATTCGTATATAAAACCCTGCGCAAAGCCGGGCAGGGGGAAATTCCTCTGTCCCGGTTCCGGGGATATACATTCGTCGGCATCGATGATCTCTATCTCCATGCCCAGGGAGATTGGATTTGGGAACTGGAATATAAATAATAACTTTGCCGATCCATACCCCAATTTTATGAGATCGATGAAATGGAATACCGGAGTCCTGCTGCTGATGAGCTTTATGCTGAGTTTTGGCCTTATGGGCTGCAGTAAGAATACTCCGGAGGCCCGGGCAGAGCGTTTCCTCAACAGCCTCTACCGGATGGAATACCAGGATGCCAAAACCATGGCTACGGAAGAAACGGCCAAGGTCTTGGATATGATGGAGCAGTTTTCCTCCATGATGCCGGATTCGGTTAAGGAGAACGCCAAGAGGATCCGTATAGAGATCAAATCTGTGGAGAAACAGGGAGAGGATCGCGCCACAGTGACCTATATCACTTCGGAATCGGCCCATGAAAACACCCTGGATATGGTCCTTCAGGATGCAGAATGGAAGGCGCAATGGGATAAATCTTCAGGACTGGATGAGGATCTGGAAATGGACGGGGAAGGAGATTCCCCGGAATCCCTACCGGCCGATAGCCTGAATGGCGAATCAGACCAAACCTAGATTCCGGGCCCTGGGTTCGGAATGGATTTTCTTAGAAGTCGGCCGCAGGCCGCCTCTGGGGGCATGAATGCCGATCCCCCCGATATCCCGCCAATTCCCGGTTCCCCTTTTTTTGACACCCACAAATCTGAAGCGAATGCCCTTGGGCTTCCTTAATTTTGCCCTCCCATGGACCCGCGATTATCTCACCAGCAATTAAAGGAAATAGCCGAAACTTTCGGCACCCCTCTCTATGTATATGATGCGGAGAAAATCTCTCATCAGTTCCAAAAACTGAAAAAGGCTTTTGAAACCCATCCCACGCGCATTTTTTATGCCTGCAAGGCGCTGACCAACCTAAGCATACTTCGGCACCTGAAAAACCTGGGTTCTGCCATTGACTGCGTAAGCATTCAGGAAGTCCGGCTGGCGCTTATGGCCGGTTTTGATCCCCGGGATATCCTATTCACCCCCAATTGTGTGGATTTGTCCGAAATCGAGGAAGGCAAGGATCTTGGGGTGCATATCAACATCGACAATATATCCATCCTGGAGCAGTTCGGCAACCGTTACGGCAGCAGTTATCCTATATGCATCCGAATTAATCCCCACATCGAAGCAGGGGGAAATTATAAGATATCCACGGGGCATATAGACAGCAAATTCGGGATATCCGTCCATCAGATGCGGCATATTGAGCGGATCGTTCAGTCCACCGGCCTGCAGGTGAAGGGATTGCATATGCATACCGGCAGTGAGATCAAAGATGTGGATATATTTCTGCGGGGGCTGGAAGTCATGTTTGACATGGCCCGCCATTTTCCATTGCTGGATTTTATTGATCTGGGCAGCGGATTCAAAGTGCCCTATCATGAATCTGAGCCCGAAACCGATGTCCGCTCTCTGGGTAATCGCCTCAGCCAGGCTGTCAAGGAGTTTGAATCTGATTATGGGCGTCCTTTGGAAGTTTGGTTTGAGCCGGGAAAATACCTGGTTTCAGAGGCTGGTTATTTCATTACCCGGGTCAACACAGTGAAGCAAACCCCGGCCACTGTGTTTGCGGGAGTGAATTCGGGATTCAATCACCTGATCCGCCCCATGTTCTATGAAGCCTATCATCATATAGAGAATATCAGCAATCCAGAGGGAAGGGAAAGAATATATACGGTGGTGGGGAATATTTGCGAGACCGATACCTTTGCCTGGGACCGGAAACTCCGTGAAGTGAGGGAAGGGGATCTGCTGGTGTTCTATAATGCCGGAGCCTATGGATTTGAAATGAGCTCCCGCTTCAATTCCAGGCTTCGGCCCGCCGAAGTGCTGGTGGTAGAAGGGAAACCGGGGCTGATCCGCCGAAGGGAAGAGCTCGAAGACCTGATTCAGGCTCAGGTGCCCTATCCTCCGATTCCTTAGAGTTCGGCTTCTTTGTGCCCTGCTTTTCCCGCTTCCGTATCGCTTGGCTGGTTTTCGGTCCCGGGGCGGGGAGAAAGTCCGGGATTCTTATGTAAATTGGGGGCTCATGGAACGGAAAAATATAGTCGTCTTCTGTGGTTCCAAAGAAGGATACCATGAACTGTACCGGGAAACCGCCTATTCCTTGGGCCAGTTTTTGGCCCGCAAAGGAGCTCGGATAATCTGCGGAGGATCCCGGCTTGGCCTGATGGGAGCCGTGAGTGACGGAGCCTTGGATGCCGGAGGGGAAGTCATAGGGGTGATTCCAGGTTTCCTGCAAACCAAGGAGATTACCCATGAGGGCCTGACCCAGCTGATCCGGGTGAAGACCATGCATGAGCGCAAAATGAAAATGTTCGAATTGGGGGATAGCGTGATCACCCTGCCTGGGGGGTGGGGCACCATGGAGGAAATGTTCGAAATGATTACCTGGGCACAGCTGGGCCTCCACCAAAAGCCCATAGGTGTGTTGAATCTCGAAGGGTATTATGACAGCCTCAAAGCTCTGAGCAATCTGATGGTGCAGGAAGGCTTCCTTCAGGAATGCCATCGAAAGCTGGTCCTGTTCCGCCCGGGAATGGAGGAATTGTGGGAAGCCATGGAATCCTATTCGGCTCCAGACATCCCTCAATGGATGGACGCCCAGTCCACCTAATCTTCGTGTCGAGGGCGGAATTCGGAATTCTTGAACCCAGCCCTTATTTTCGTGGTCCTGCCTTCGGTTTCCCTTGCGGCAGGCCTCTTTAATTTTCGCCCATGGCCTTAAGCCGAATTTGGTCCGTATTCATTCTCCTGGCCATAAGCGTCGCCACCTGGAAGTGCTTTGTGCATGGGGATGCGGAAATATTCTCCCGGATGGTCACGGGCAAAGCCAGTGATGCCCCGGATACGGTCCGCTATCTGCGAATCTATGGGGGGGAACAAAGCCGGGTCAAGGAAGAATTTCTTCTGGATTTCGGCTATCGTAAGGTCCGGGAAGGAGAGGTTCCGGATTTGATTCTTTATTCGGATCCAGATTCCGATTCCCTGGCGTTCTGGCGGGCAAGGCAGCCAGACATTCCGGCTTGGACGTTTGCCGAGCTGGAGCCTCGTCTGGTGCGAAGGGCAGATGGGATTATTCAGACCTGCATTACGGCCGTAAACATTTGTATAGGGCTGATCGGCATCATGGCCCTGTTCATGGGACTCATGTCCATAGCGGAGCAGGCCGGGGGAATCCGATGGTTGTCCCGGATCATTGCGCCTTTTTTCTCCCGGCTGTTTCCCGAGCTGCCCAGGGATCATCCGGCCATGGGACATATGGTCATGAACTTCTCGGCCAATCTCCTGGGCTTGGACAATGCGGCCACTCCCTTTGGACTTAAGGCCATGCAAAGCCTTCAGGAACTGAATCCCAGCGCCGAAAAGGCTTCCAATGCACAGATCATGTTCCTTTGCCTCCATGCCTCCGGGCTTACTCTTATTCCCGTGAGTATAATCGCTATCAGGGGGGCTCTGAACGCGGAGAACCCCACGGATATTTTCATTCCCACCCTGATCGCCACATTTATGGCGACCATGGCATCGATGATCATCGTATCGCTTAAGCAGAAGATTGCCTTGTTTCAGCCAGTTATTCTGGCCTGGGTGGGTTCGATCAGTCTGATTTTTGCCGGTCTGGTGTATTACGTGACCCGTTTGGATGCCGAGGGTATACAATCCTTTTCGGGAATATTGAGCAATGGATTGATTTTGCTGATATTCTTTCTGATTGTCCTGGCGGCCGTATACAAAAAGGTGCCCGTATTTGATGCCTTTGTGCAGGGTGCTAAAGACGGATTCGATACCGGGGTTCGGATCATTCCCTATCTGGTGGGCATGTTGGTGGCCATAAGTCTGCTGAGAACCAGCGGGTGTTTTGACCTGGTGATTCAGGGAATGAAGTCCCTGGTGGCGGCCCTGGGTACAGACACCCGTTTTGTGGACGGGATCCCAACGGCCTTGATCCGGCCCTTGAGCGGTAGCGGAGCCCGGGGCATGATGGTGGATACCATCCATCATTTCGGGCCGGATTCGTTTGCCGGTCGTCTTTCTTCCATACTTCAGGGATCTTCGGATACTACATTCTATGTGGTGGCGGTATATTTCGGCTCCGTGGGCATCCGCCATACCCGCTATGCCATCGGCGCCATGCTGCTGGCGGACCTGGTGGGGGTGATCACGGCCATTGCCATGACCTATCTGTTTTTTGGCTGATCTTCCCGCAAACCGCCTGGAACCGGCAACGGTCCTCCTTTTCGGAATGATCGCCGCACTCTGTTAAATTTTGTTAATTTTAGTTGGCCTTAACCCCTCAGTATATGAAAATCTCCGGGCTCTTTGCCTTAATCTTGCTGGCCGTCTCTGCCCAGGCCCAGCCCACGGCAAATTTTACCGCCAACCTCACCCAGGGCTGCGCTCCTTTGGTGGTTAATTTCACCGATCAGTCTACCGGGAATCCCAATACTTGGAGCTGGGATTTTGGAATCGGCACTTCCACTCAAAGAAACCCCTCCGTGGCATTTATTTCTCCAGGAACCTATACCATACGGCTTACCGTGGCCAATGCCCAGGGCACCGATATGGAAGAGAAAATGGCCTACATCCATGTCTATGACACGCCCATGGTGAGCTTCACCGCCACTCCTTTGCAGGCCTGTGTGGGCACTCCTGTACTGTTTTCGGATAATTCGCAGACCGGAGGAAGTACTTCCAATAGCTACCTTTGGGATTTCGGGGACGGGACGCCCTTTGGAACGATCAAGAATCCCACCCACAGCTATTCCCAGGCAGGCCCCAAAACGATAACCCTAAGGGTAACCAATCAGTGGGGATGTTCCCGGACTTTGACCCGCCCACAGTATGTCCAGGTGGATTCGGCGCCGGCGGTGAATTTTGTGGCCAACAAGACCGTGATCTGCGGTGCAGAGACCATTCATTTCACTTCGTCTGTCCAGGGCAATGCTCCCTATACCTATGCCTGGACTTTTGGCAGTCTGGGGAATTCCAACCAGGCCAATCCGAGTTTCTTATTCCCCTCCACTCCGGGTTCCCATACCATCGGCCTGGAGGTGACCGACAGTCGGGGTTGCGTCCGTTCGGTGGTCAAGCCCAATTACATCAATCGCATCGAAGTCAGTGCCAGCATCAATAGTCCCAACTCCGCCTGCGAGGGTTCTTCAGTCAGTTTTTCGGCTACAAGCAATCCTTCTTCTTCCGTCAAATACTGGAATTTCGGCGACGGGTCGCCCATGGTTTCGGGGAACAGCCGCGCCCATGTATATTCTGCGGCGGGGAACTATGAGGTGACCTTGATTGCCGTTAAGGACGGGTGTGCCGATACGGTGAAGAAGACCATTCAGATACTGCCCAAGCCCAAGGCAGATTTTACGGTAAGTCCACGATATCCTTGTACGGTGCCTGCGCAGATCCAGTTTTCCCCGGTGGGAAGTTTCAGTGGATATCAATGGGATTTTGGGGTAGTTCCTGCAGCGACCAGCACTCAGGCCAACCCCAGCCATACCTATAATCAGCCGGGAATCTATTCCCCCGGGCTGATTGTGACCCATGCCAATGGCTGCCGGGATACGATCACCAAGAATGCCCATGTTCAGCTTCATCCGGGAACCGTGGAAATCCATGCCGACAGTACGGGTGGCTGCGGCCCCCTGCCCATAGCTTTTTCCTTTGAGCTCTATTCCGATATTCCCACGCCCTTTAGTCCTTATCCCCAGCCGCCGGCATCCTGCCTCTGGGATTTCCGGGACGGTTATACCTCTACTTCGATGAATCCCACCCATATTTTTCAGGATACGGGCATTTTCATGGTCACCCTCCGGTTGACCACAGCCAATGGCTGTGTTTTTCAGGATTCCATAGAAATTAAGGTGGGACGTCCTCCTCTGGCGGATTTTAAGGTGGTTCCCGATCAGGCCTGCGTACGTTCGGAGGTGAATTTTGTCAACCTTTCCGTGGGCGCGGATTCCTTCCGCTGGGATTTTGGGGATGGGCGCAATTCCAGTATAGAGGATCCCATTCATCTTTATGATTCAGCCGGCACATTCGACATATTGCTTACGGCCTATCATCATTCCTGCCCGGACACCCAGCTGTACCCGGCCTTAGTGCAGATCGATTCTCCGCTTGCCCGGTTTGAATACATGATCGACTGCGACACCATTACCAAAGTGCGATTTTTGTCCACCTCCTATGGGGAGACTTCCTTTATCTGGTACTTCGGGGATAATACCACCAATAATTCGGATAGGGAATTAGTCCATTACTACCCCTCGGAAGGGAACTATCGGGTCATGCTCGTCGCTTTCAATAGCCGTTCGGGGTGCAGCGATACGCAGATCGTGGACCTCCCCCTGTTCACCCCGGAGATCAGCCTTACGGCCAGCGATACCCTGGTCTGTGTGAACGATACCATTCATTTTCTGGGCCAGCGGGTGCCCGCCGGATATGAGATCCGGAGACAATGGGCCATTGATGGGATTAACCGAGGGGACACCGTATCGACCCTGAGGTTTATCCCCAGTGCGGCCGGAAAATATACCATCCGTTATTCCTTTGAGGATGAAAATGGATGCCGCCGGGAGATCACCCGGACGGATTATGTCCGGGCTTCCAGGCCTACGGTGGATTTCTCCGGCGATCCCCTGTGGGGATGTGACCCACTTACGGTGCAGTTTGCAGACCTTAGCCAGGCTAGTCCGGGATCCACTCTGGCCCAGTGGACCTGGAGTTTTGGGGACGGAGGGGGGCAGTCTTCGGGGAATGCCCCCGCCCAGCATACCTATTTGCAACCGGGGCTTTATGATGTCTCCCTTACGGTGGTCGATAATGCGGGATGCACGCACTCTCTGGAGAAGAAGGCCTATATTGATGTGCAACGCCCCGTCCTTGAATTCATGGCGGATTCGACGGTTTGCCGGGGAGCTCCGGCATCCTTTATTCCCCTCCAGGACGGATTCCCCCCTTTCTACTGGGATTTCGGCGATGGGAACCATTCCAGTCAGGAAACTCCCCAGCATATCTATTCGGATACAGGCAGCTATACCATTCGTTTTTCCATGGCCAATCAGTATGGCTGCCGGGACACGGTGGAGATCCCTCATAGGGTGAAGGTGAAGGCCCCTACAGCCGATTTCCGGCTCAGCGATACCCTTTCCGCTTGTCTTCCCTTCCCGGTCACTATGACCAATACCTCCTCTCGCTCCCAGATCTGGTATTGGGATTTTGGTAATGGTACCCAGCAACGCCATACCAGTATCAATACTCCGGCCAATGTGATGTACGTAAACTCCGGGGAATACACGATTACTCTGGTGGCCGAGGATGCCAGCGGTTGCAGGGATACGGCCCGCAGGAAGGTCTATGTGCTGGGGTACAGCGGACTACTGGATTATTCCCCTCTGACCGGATGTGCTCCCCTGGAGGTGCATTTCACCAATCAGGTGTATAATGTGGCCAATCTCCAATATGATTTCGATGACGGGGTGGTGGTCAGTGCCCAATCCGGCCAACCCTTTACCCATACCTACCAGAGTCCCGGGAAGTATAGACCCAGGCTGGTCATTACAGACAACAGCGGCTGCAGCGTGGGAAGCTCTGGTCTAGAGGACATCCTGGTAGATGGATTGGACGTACATTATGAGATGAGTCCTGCCTGTGTTGGGCAGGAAATCGAGTTTCGGGATCATTCGGTATCGCATTTCTCAGGCAAGAATTTCTGGGCCTGGATCATTGACGGCCAGTCCGGAAGCAACCCCCGGGAAAAGGCTACCTTCCCTAAGGCCGGGATCTATGACCTCAAGCTGGTGGTGGGGAATGCCAACGGCTGTAAAGACAGTCTGGTGGGGAATTTCGAAGTCCATGACCTGCCGACGATTTCGGCAGGAGGGGATACCATCATCTGTGCCGGAGATTATGCCCAGCTTCAGGCTATAGGCGCCGTGGAGTATCGTTGGACTCCCGTGGATCTACTGAGCTGTGCCGATTGCCCCAATCCCCTGGCCCATCCCTCCCGGCCCACGGAATTCACCGTCATAGGAACGGATGAGCACGGATGCAGCGATACGGACCAGGTCATCATCGAGATCAAGACCCATGTGGAAGCCGAAGCCAGCGGGGGAGGGGAGATCTGCCTTGGCGAGAGCCGCCTGCTAAAGGCCTCGGGAGCAAGTCTGTATCAGTGGTCGCCCAGCGAGTCTCTGAGCCAGGCACAGGGGGATTCCACCACTGCCCAGCCCGCTACCTCAACCCGATACCGTATGGTGGCTTATGAAGGCTCCTGCGTGCCCGATACCCATTATCTTGAGGTGACGGTGCATCCTTTACCTGAGGTAGAGGCCTCTGGTTCTGTCCGCACCGTGGCCGGAAAGGAAGTGCCCATTCAGGCTCAGGGAAAAGATATAGAACGCTTCCTATGGTCGCCTTCTTCCAGTCTTTCCTGTGAGGATTGCGCTTCGCCCCAGGCCAGGCCGCTGAAGACCACACGATATACCGTGACCGTGTTCAATGAATTCGGCTGCCAGGATTCCTCTTCCGTGACCATTGAAGTTTTCTGTGATCAATCCCAGATTTTTGTGCCCAACACCTTTACCCCGAACGGAGACGGGCAGAATGACCGCTTTTATCCCCGAGGGATAGGACTGGCCCAGGCCAGGATCTTCCGGGTGTACAATCGCTGGGGAGAAATGCTGTTTGAGGCGAGGAACATCGCTTTCAATGATGCAGTCTCTGGCTGGGACGGACGTTTTCAGGGCCGGGAGCTGAATCCGGATGTATTTGTTTGGTTTTTGGAGGCGGAATGTGAAAGCGGAGAGGTGATTCAGTTGAAAGGAGATATTTCCCTGGTACGATAATGAGCACAAACCCTTATGAATAGAAAATGGATATACGCGGGATGGGTCGGGATACTGGCCTGGGGGCTGGGTCTGGCCGCTCAGGCGCAGGACCTGCATTTTTCTCAGTTTTATGAGACCAGCCTATTAAGAAATCCTGCCCTGACCGGAGTGTTTTCCGGGGACTACAAAGCCGGGGTGAGTTATCGCTCCCAGTGGGCGTCCATAGCCAATCCCTATCAGACGGCCTTGGCCACAGGGGAAACCCGGTTCAGCCTAGGTTCGGGGGAAGCCGCGGACTTCATCAGCATAGGGCTTTTGTCCTATTATGACCGGGCGGGTTCGGCGGGCATGCAAACCATTAGCCTGTATCCGGCACTGAATTATAACAAATCACTGGAAGATGCCATGAACTCCTATCTGTCCGTAGGTTTTACGGCAGGATATCAGCAACGCAGTGTGGATCCGGGGAAGATGACCTTCGACAATCAGTATCAGAATGGTCAGTTTGACCCCTCCGCCCCGTCGGGAGAGCCCATGCCCATTCGGAATTACTCTCTTTGGGATCTGGGGGCCGGTATATCTTTCCATTCGACCAGTGGAGCGGAGGCCCATAGGGCACTATCCTATTATCTGGGGATCAGTGGCTATCACCTTACCCAGCCCAGAACATCGTTTTTGCAAAATGAGCTGATCCGGCTGGGCATAAAATGGAATCTGGGAGCCGGTATGAGCAAGGCGATCAGTGATCAGACCCATGTGCAGTTCCATTTGAATTACGCTCAGCATAAAGGGTTGTACCAGGAATTGATCTTTGGCGGACTTTTTGGCTGGGACAGGCCCAGCTTTGCCGGGGAATCTGCCTTTTCCCTATCCGGAGGGCTATTTTGTCGGCTGGAGGATGCCCTCATCCCGACCGTGAAGACCCGTTTCGGGGACTATTCGATTACCCTGAGCTATGATTTGAATGTTTCGGGTTTGCGGACGGCCAGTCAGTATCGGGGAGGGATGGAAATCACGGCCATGAAAACCGGATTGTTCCGCAGTGCCCATTATCAGCGAGCCAAAACCATTTGCCCCCATTCGTTTTGGTGATCCCCTAAGACTTCGATAGAATAATTCCCGCCCATCGCAGGACCTGTTCAGGCACCCCAGGTGGGGCTAAGGACTCAGGATTGCCGCGATGGGGGAAGGGGCAGCGCATTATTTTGTAGGGGCGGCAGCACCAAGGATGGCCGAAGGCGTCGGCCTGATGCAGGGAACAAAAAAATCCTCCCGGGAATTTCCGGGAGGATGGTGATTCTTAAGGGAATCCCCTGGGGGATTAGTATCCCATGTCCATTCCGCCGGGCATTCCGCCGGGCATGGCGGGAGCTGCGGATTTGGGTTCGGGCTCGTCGGCGATCACACATTCGGTGGTCAGCAACATGCTCGCGATGGAGGCCGCGTTTTCCAGGGCCACCCGGCTTACTTTGGTGGGGTCGATTACCCCGGCAGCCAGCATGTTCTCGTAGGTTTCGGTTCTCGCGTTGAATCCGAAGTCTCCCTTTCCTTCGCGGATTTTTTGTACCACGATGGATCCTTCCAGTCCGGCATTGGCCACGATCTGACGGATGGGTTCCTCCAGGGCTCTGCGTACGATGGCAATACCTGTGGTCTCGTCATCATTTTCCCCGGTTAGGTTTTCTATGGAACCTACGGCGCGGATATAGGCCACTCCTCCTCCGGGAACGATACCTTCTTCCACCGCTGCGCGGGTAGCGTGAAGGGCGTCATCCACCCGGTCTTTCTTCTCTTTCATTTCCACTTCTGTGGAAGCTCCCACGTAGAGGACAGCGACTCCACCGCTCAACTTGGCCAGACGTTCCTGCAGCTTTTCCTTGTCGTAATCGCTGGTGGTCGTTTCGATCTGAGCCTTGATTTGGTTGATGCGGCCGTCGATTCCGGACTTGTCTCCTTTACCGCCCACGATGGTGGTATTGTCCTTGTCGATGGTAATGCTTTCAGCCTGACCCAGGTATTCCATGGTGGCATTTTCCAGCTTGTATCCTTGTTCCTCGCTGATTACCGTACCTCCGGTGAGGACGGCAATGTCCTGCAGCATTTCCTTGCGACGATCTCCGAATCCGGGGGCTTTCACGGCAGCGATCTTCAGCGAGCCGCGCAGCTTGTTCACCACCAGGGTAGCCAGGGCTTCTCCATCCACATCTTCGGCAATGATCAGCAGGGGACGGCCGGACTGGATCACGCTTTCCAGAATGGGCAGCACGTCCTTGAGGGTGCTGATCTTCTTTTCATAGATCAGGATATAGGGGTTATCCAGCACGACTTGCATCTTTTCCGTGTTGGTCACGAAATAAGGGCTAAGGTAGCCGCGGTCGAACTGCATTCCTTCCACTACTTCCACCGTAGTGTCCGTTCCTTTGGCTTCTTCGACGGTGATTACCCCTTCATTTCCTACTTTTTTCATGGCCTCGGCGATCAGTCCACCGATTGTGTGGTCGTTGTTCGCGGATATGGTGGCCACTTGCTGGATCTTTTGGTTGTCGTTGCCCACTTTTTCGGACTGGCTCTTCAGGTTTTCGACAATGGCTGCGGTAGCTTTATCGATTCCCCTTTTCAGGTCCATGGGATTGGCGCCGGCTGCTACGTTTTTCAGCCCTTCACTGATGATGGCTTGGGCCAGTACCGTGGCTGTGGTCGTACCGTCTCCTGCCACGTCAGCGGTCTTGGAGGCCACTTCTTTCACCATTTGGGCACCCATGTTCTCGATGGGATCCTTGAGTTCGATTTCCTTGGCCACGGATACCCCGTCCTTGGTTACGGCAGGGGCACCGAATTTCTTTTCAATGACCACGTTGCGGCCTTTGGGTCCCAGGGTCACCTTTACGGCGTCCGCCAGAGCGTCCACGCCTTTTTTCATGCGGTTGCGCGCTTCGATATTAAAAAATAGCTGCTTTGACATATGACTAACGGTTATGGTTTAAAATGATTGGATGAAATTTAGGCAGGGAATTAGAGAATAGCCAGAATATCGCTTTCCCTCATGATTAAGTAATCGCCACCCTCCAGGCTGATCTCCGTTCCGGCATACTTTCCGTAAAGTACCGTGTCTCCGCTTTTAACTGACATGGGCTCATCTTTTTTGCCCGGTCCTGCGGCCACCACGATTCCTTTTTGGGGCTTTTCCTTGGCACTGTCCGGAATGATGATTCCACCTGCCGTTCTTTCTTCGGCGGCAGCGGGCTGTACGATAACCCGATCATGAAGAGGCGTGATTTGAACTTTGTTTGCCATTGTTAGATGAATTTATGATGTGAATACAAATAAAGGATTTGACATGAAGGGGATGAACACATTTTGTGCCAGCGCATCGGGGCTGCTGGAAATCAGACATTTTTGCAGTTTGCGGGCAAAGCCGAATCCAGAGGCCGGAAATCAGACCGACATTTTTTCACCTGGCGTGAAAAAATTGCATTTCTGGCTTTTTTCGGGATCAGGGATTAAGGCGTAGGCGTTCCAGAAGACCCGTGGTGGAATACCCCGGCAGGAAAGGAAGGATCTCGAGGCGTCCGCCCCGGCTTTTTATCCAATCCCCCCCGACGACGTCTTCGGGTTTATAGTCCCCGCCTTTGACCAGGACATCCGGGTCCAGCGCTTCGATAAGGCGTTGGGGAGTGGTTTCTTCAAAGACCAGGACCATGTCGACCCAGATCAGGGAGGCAGCCATAAGCAGGCGATCACCCTCTGGGATCAGAGGCCGGGATTCTCCCTTAATGGCCCGAATGGAGGCATCGGAGTTCAGGGCAAGCACCAGCCGGTCTCCCAGGGATTTGGCCCGGGCAAGCATATCCAAATGTCCGGGGTGAATCAGGTCAAAGCAACCGTTGGTAAAGACCACGGATTTGCCCAGGTTCTTCCAGATTTGACGCTTCCGCATCCATTGGGTTTCGTCGAGGACGATCTTGTCTTTTGCCCAGTTCAAGCTATTCATGGGAATGCTTTTTTATTATTTTCGTTATACTTTCGGTTGTACAAAGGTAAGGCTACCAGGGAAGCCATGCCTAAGAGGATTACGATTCCTGTTTGCACAGACCAGGACACCCATCCGAAGGCTTTTCCTTCCGGTCCGGCAATACCATAATAAAGGAGGATTTCGGCGATCAGGGCAGGATAGGCTCCCAGGCCGCCCGGAGTGAGAATCATGCCCACGCTCCCGAATATCAGTACCACCAGGGCCGCCATGCCGCTCAAATGGTCGGTGGGAGGCAGGGCCAGAAAGCCCAGATATACCTGGGAAAGGTACATGAGCCAGATCAGGGCCGAGTAGAGCAGAAACGGTCCCCGGGTTTTCATGCGGAACAGGGCGCCTATCCCGGATACCATACCCAGGATAAATCGGGCTATTCTTCCACCCGATTGTTTGCGGATCAGGAATATAGCCAGAAAACTCAGGAAGCCGAGAGCCGGGAGGGCGGCCAGAAGGGCCCATTTTTTGGAGCTCAGCTCCTGGAATATTTCCAGGGCAAACTGGCCAATGATCTGGGCCTGAAAAACCAGGGCCAGAAAGCTTATCAGGATCAGACAAACCAGATCGAAGCCACGTTCGGCCACAATGGTGCCCACCATTTTGTCGGCAGGAACCTTTTCATACCGGGCAAGTACGGTGCATTTGGCGATTTCCCCCATCCTGGGGAGAATTAAGTTGACCAGATAACCAATCAGGACGGCTAAAGTGGTGTTGGTGATCCGGGGGCGGATATTCAGGGGGTGGAGCAGGAGATTCCAGCGAAGGGCGCGAAAAAAATGCGAAAGGAATCCGGCAATCAGAATGGGCACCAGGTAAATCAGACGGGTCTGTTGAATGGCGTCCACCATTTCCCGGCGATCCGAGGGGCTCATCTGGTGGAACATTCGGTAGATTATCCACATCCCCAGGCCCAGAAATATCAGGTACTGGGTCCATTGGATCAGTGTCCTCGTCTTGATTGCTTTCGCCATAGGCTATAAGCTGTTGTCTTCCCTGGGGAAGATCACCACCGGCTTGTAGCGGCGGGCTTCTTCAGGGTCCATGCTGGCATAGGCGATGATGATCACCGTATCTCCTACGTTGACCTGCCGGGCGGCAGGCCCGTTCAGGCACACCATGCCGGATCCCCGAGTGCCTCGGATCACATAGGTTTCCAGCCGGGAGCCATTATCCACATTGAGGACCTGAACTTTTTGGCCTTCGATGAGATCTGCGGCCTCCATCAAGGCTTCATCCAAGGTGATGCTGCCAATGTAATGGAGGTTGGCTTCTGTAACCCGAACCCGGTGAATCTTGGATTTTAATACTTCGATGAGCATAAGGGAAGCAAAGGTACAAACAAGTTTTCAGATCAGGGGCTGGGCGACCCCCCCCCCCCGGTTCCCTGGAATCCAGGCCCTGGGCGGGGCAAATCCATAGAGAAAAAGGGCCGGCCCTATGCATAGCATCAGCCGGCCCCATAATAGGTATTGGTAGGTCGCGGGTTTTTATTCTCCGACGACTTCGAAATCCAGTTCCAGAATCCGATCCTTTCCAAAGTCAATCTGGGCTTGATGGGTTCCCAGTTCTTTGACTTCTCCCAGGATGGTAATGCGACGGCGGTCGATCTCATAGCCTTTTTGCTCGCGAATGGCGCGGGCCAGCTGAATGGAGGTCACCGATCCGAAGATCTTACCGCTGGTACCGGTTTTGGCGCCCACAGTGACAGGAGATGCTTTCAGTACTTCGGTCACCTTGGCGATTTCGGCCAGAAGTTTTTCTTCGCGCTTTTGCTTCTGTTTGTGGCGCTCCTCCAGCATTTTCTTGTTCGCCGCACTGGCTTCTATGGCCATTTTCTGGGGGAAGAGGTAGTTGCGGGCGTATCCCGGTTTCACTTCCACCAATTCATGGGCGCCGCCCAGATTATCTACGTCTTTTATCAGTATAACTTCCATGATGATCTTACTTTAAAAGGTCAGTGACATAGGGCAGAAGGGCCATTTGGCGGGCCTTTTTCACCGCCTGGGCTACTTTGCGCTGGAATTTCAGGGAGTTTCCGGTAATCCGGCGGGGCAGCATTTTGCCCTGATCATTGACGAATTTTTTCAGGAACTCTGCATCTTTATAATCAATATACTTGATCCCCATTTTCTTGAAGCGGCAGTACTTTTTCTGGCGCTTTTCCACCCGGGTGGAGGTGAGGAATTTTATGTCATTTTGCTTTGCCATTTCTTCGGTTTTTTTCCATTAAGCTTGAGAGAGTTCGGCATTCTTGTTACGACGCCTTTCGTTGTATTCCACGGCATATTTGTCGAGCCGGGTAATCATGTGTCTCATGATGTTCTCGTCCCGGTTCATCTGTACCTCCAGCCTGGCGTTCAGGTTGGTGGGCGCCTGGTACTGCAGCAGCCAGTAAATGCCCGTGGTTTTCTTGGCTATGGGATATGCCAGGGAGCGCAGTCCCCAGGGTTCGGAATGAACAAGGACTCCCCCGTTTTCCTGGATGAATTCCGCGTACTTGTTCTGGGCGGACTTGAAATCATCTTCGGCCAGTACAGGCGTGAAGATGACCATCAGCTCATAATGCTGGAGTTTTTGGTTTGTGGCCATAATAAAAGATTGCATGAATGAATAATGCGCTGGCGACTCAACAGCAATGCCGGACCAACCCGCGGACGGGAAGGGTTGAATTCACCAAACGGGAGGCAAATTTAGGGGAATTGTTTCATATTGTAAAAGGAAATTTGGATTTTATACCCTTTAGGGGCCTTGTCATAATAAATCATCTCCGGGGGTGTACCCTGCCAAAACCCCCTTAACTTTGCCGGTAAACAAAAACGGAATTGCTAATGCGTACGGGTACGGTTTTGATTGGCTTGCTGACGATTCTTCTGGCTGGCTCCTGCCGGGAAACCAGGATTCATGAACACCAGGACTGGGAGGGGCTTTTTGCGGCCAAGGGCATAGCCCCCGAAAAAGCCTGTTTCATCCTCCGGGACAATAATCATGAGGCCGTGCATTTTTTCAATAAAGACCGCTGTCTGGAAAGGCAGTCACCGGCCTCCACTTTTAAAATATTCTCCAGCCTGGCGGCGCTGGAATCGGTAACCGCTCAAAATGAACAGATGGTCATTGCCTGGGATTCTGTAGTCCGGAATATTCCCGAATGGAATCAGGATCTGACCCTTCGTCAGGCATTTACCTATAGCTCGGTGCCCTATTTTCAGGAATTGGTGCGGCGAATAGGCCCGGATTATATGCAGCACTACCTGGATACGGCCAACTACGGGAACAGGCGCATGGGCGGGGATCCTCTGGCTTTCTGGCTCAATGACACCCTTCAGATTTCCGCCGATGAGCAGCTGGGACTGGTGAAGCGGCTGTATTTCAGCCAATTGCCTTTTTCGGAGCGCAGCCAGCGCATTGTGAAAAGCATGATGCTTAGGGAAGAAACCCGGGATTATCGGCTTTATTATAAGACAGGCTGGGGCCAGGTGGCCGAAAAGCAGGTGATCTGGGTGGTGGGTTTTGCTGAGAAGCTGGTATATATGAAGGAACATGAGAATTCCATGAACAAGAGTGATCTGCGCATGTATCCGTATTTCTTTGCCATGAATTTCGATATTCCCCTGTCCACTCCCCCAGGGGATTGGGCGCAGATCAGAATGGATCTGGTCAAGACAATCCTTCGGGAGTTTCAGGTATTGCCCGGGGAACCCGCCTAGGGGATTTTTCTTCCCCTCCCCCTGGGGGGATTTGCTTTTTTTTATTCAGGGGAAAAACCCTAGATTGTGGGTTCACCAAAGAAGGAGCTCATGCATCAGTATGACACCCTGTCTGCGGCCATTCAGGGCCTGAAGGAAAGAGGATATACCGAGGATTTCAACCTGGCGGCCACCTGCCTTCAATGCCAGGCCAAAGAGCTCCAATGGAATCCGGAGGATTTCATCATTGATGAATTCCATCGGTTTGAAGGAGCCTCCAACCCCTCGGACAACAGCATTGTCTATGCCATCCGGTCTCGAGACGGAATGAAAGGGGTATTGGTGGATGCCTATGGGGTCTATGCGGAAAACCTCAGCGATGAAATGATCGAAAAGCTCAGGGTTTTGCCCCGGTAGACACCCGGACTCCCCTCCCTATCCTTCCAAATGAATGGATAGGACGATCATGCGGGTGCTGAGCATGTCGATGGCGTTGCTCAGGGGTATGCGCTGATCTTTGAACTGCTGGTTGAGCAGGCCCTGACTTAGTTTGATTTCGGGGGAAAATATGAAATTGGGATAGTAGAATTCGAATCCCACTCCGACTTCATAGCCCATGTCCAGGGGCTTTACCTTAAGAAACTCATTGGCTCGTCTGGACCGGGAGTTGGCGGCCAGATCAATATCGAGTTTGGTGCCCCCCAGGGCATAGAAGCGGAAATTGTGTATCCGGTCACTTTTGAATTTCAGCTGTAAAGGAAGGTGCATGTAAATGGCCTCAATGGAGCGGTCCATGGTGCTCTCTTCGTTGTTCAGCCTGGAGGTGATGATCAACTGTTTCTCCGCAAAAGACAGGCTGGGGACGAATCGCAGGTCAAAAAGGGAGCTAAGGCGGAGGTTCCCCATGATGCCCAGGTTGAAGCCAGGATTGTATTGGGGCTGAATCCGCATGAAAGTATCGGTCTCGGTAAAGGAAGGGGAATATTTGATTTTATAGGTGGCAAAGTTGAGCCCGAAGGTGATCCCAAAATAGTAGGCCTTATTGTCGTGTTCAGGCATATTGATGATTCTCGTCTGGCCGTGGGCCGGTCCAAAGACAAATAATAGGCCGATCAGGCAAATCCACCGGGTTATTAAGGACATGAAAAATGCTGTTTGATGATATGCTAGGGGGCTGGGCCTTAATCTGGGCAAAAGTTAGGGAAAAATGCTGAAGTTCGCTGCGCATTTTCCCGCTGATCAGGATCGCTCTGACTTCTCCGGATCGGGTTTGGTGGCCAGGTAAAGGGTGGTGACCCCGAAGCTCAGGGGGATGTGCCGGATTTCCTCAAACCCCGTCTTTGCCAGTATGGAGCAGAATGCTTCCCCCTGGGGGAATACTGCCACGGAGGCCGGCAGGTAGGAATAGGCTGAGTCATGCCGGGAGAACAAGCGTCCCAATGCCGGAAGGATGTGCTTAAAATAGAAAAGGTAAGCTTGTTTCAGTCCAAACCACTGCGGCTGGGAAAACTCAAGAATGACTAGCCGGCCACGGGGCTGGAGCACCCGATGCATTTCGCGGATACCTTTTTCCAGGTTTTCGAAATTTCGGACCCCATAAGCGCAGCTGATCACTTCAAAATGATCCTGGGGATAGGGGATTTTTTCCCCGTCTCCTTTCTCGAGTCGGATTCTGTGCCCTAACCCTAATTTTTGGATTTTCTCTTTGCCCCGCTCCAGCATTCCTTCGGAAATATCCAGGCCCAGGATCTGATCCAGGCTCGGGATCCGGGATGCTTCAATGGCCAGATCACCCGTCCCTGTGGCCAGGTCAAGGAGGTTGCGGGGATGGGATTTTCCCAGTTCCCGGATGGCTCTCCTGCGCCATAGCCTGTCTATACCCAGGGAAAGGAAGTGGTTCAGGAAATCATATTTGGCCGCTATGCGATCAAACATATCGGCCACCTGGGATTTCTTGCTTAATTTTGAATCCTGATTGGGAACCACCTGAGACAGGGTGGGGACATGTTTCTCTTCCATCACAAGCAAAAGTACATCAACCAGCCCAATGGAAATCCTTTCGGCAAAATATTTGGTCAGCAGTCCGGGGCTGGAATTGTGCCCACCGGAGGACCGGCCGGAATATGCGTTTATCGGCCGATCCAACGTGGGGAAGTCCTCCCTGATCAATATGCTTACCCGCCAGAGCCGTCTGGCCAAGACTTCTTCTTCGCCTGGGAAAACCCAGATGATCAACCATTTTCTGATCAATCAGTCCTGGTACCTGGTAGATCTTCCCGGCTATGGTTATGCCAAGGTCTCCCAGTCCCAGAGGAAAGCCTGGAAGAAAATGATCTGGGAATATCTGGAGAACAGGCGGAACCTGATTTCGGTTTTCGTCCTCATCGACAGCCGCCTGGATCCCCAGCGCCTTGATCTGGATTTCCTTTCCCGGCTGGGGGAGGCGGAAATTCCCTTTTCGCTGATTTTCACCAAGGCGGACAAGAACAACCAGCGCATTACCCATCAGAATGTGAAAAAGTTTTTAAGGGCAATGGAAGAAGAATGGGAGTTCCTTCCCAGAGCCTTCGTATCCAGCGCGGTGAAGTTCCATGGCCGCAAGGAAATCCTGGCCTATATTGATGAGCTGAACCAGGAATTTGCCGATTCCCTGAGTCTTCCTCCAGAAGATCAGAGCCCGGAGGAAGGGTTCTGATGCACGAAGGGGAGCATTTTGTCCAAAAACCCCCTGTCATTGCTTAGCCTGGGCACCTTATGCTGGCCCCCCAGTTTGCCTTGGGTTTTCAGCCACTGGTTAAACCCTCCCCTGGGCATCTGGTGCACTTTGGGGAAGCGAAGAGCAATGTCCTTGTACCTTTTGGCCTCATAGTCGGAGTTGATGGATTGGAGGGCCTGGTCGAGGGCTTCGGCGAACTGCCCCAGGGGGACAGGCAATTGATCAAACTCGATGATCCATTCATGGGCGCCATTGGACTCCCCGGTCATATATATGGGCGCGGCCGAATAATCCTTGACCAGAGCTCCGGTTTTTTCGCATGCCTTCTGAATGGCCAGGTCGGCATTTTCCACGATCACTTCTTCTCCGAAGGCGTTGATGAAATGGCGTACCCTACCTGTGACTTTGATGCGGAAAGGATAGAGGGAGGTGAACTGAATCGTATCTCCAATCAGGTAACGCCAGAGCCCCCCGTTGGTGCTGACGATTAGGGCGTAGTTTTTCCCGGTTTCCACTCCTTTCAGGTCCACCGTCCTGGGATTTTCGCTTCCCCACTGGTCCATGGGGAGGAATTCATAGAATATCCCGTGATTGAGCAGCAGGAGCATGCCTTCCTGGTCCAGCTGATCCTGGGCGGCAAAGAATCCTTCGGAGGCATTGTAGGTTTCCAGATAATGCATACGGTCGCTGGGGATGAACTGTTCGAATTGGGACCGGTACGGCTTGAAACTCACCCCCCCGTGGATATAGAGCTCCAGGTTGGGCCATAGATCCAGAATACAGGAAGCCCCCGAAATTTCCAGTATGCGTTTGATAAGTACTATGGTCCAGGTGGGTACCCCGGCTATGTAGGTGACATTTTCCGTGAGGGTGGATTGGGCCATGCGCTCGATTTTCTCTTCCCATTCATCCATTAAGGCAATCGACAGGTCCGGAGTGCGGATGAGCTGGGCATAGCTGGGCATGTTCTGCAGCATGACGGCCGACAGGTCTCCATAAAAGGAATCCGCATTCATCTGGTTGATCTGATGGCTCCCCCCGATGACCAGGCATTTTCCATTCATGAACCGGGAATCCGGAAAATTCTGCAAGTAAAGGGCCAGCACGTCCTTTCCCGCTTTGTAATGGTTTTCATCCAGGCTTTCCTTGCTTATGGGGATGAACTTACTCTTGTCGTTGGTGGTTCCGCTGGATTTGGCGAACCAATTGATCGGGGAAGGCCATAGGACATTCTGTTCCCCTTTCAGTACCTGTTGAATATAAGGCTGAATATCTTCATATTCGTGGAGAGGAACGGTGGAGACAAAATCCGAAATACGGTCCATTTTCTCGAATCCGTATTTTTTTCCGAATTGCGTGAATTGGGCGGATCCCAGCAAATCATTGAATACCTGCCTTTGCGTATCCACAGGATTGAGTTTGAAATTGTCAATGGCACTCTGCCTCAACTTCATAAACCCTTTCAACGCGGGACTGATTATGCTCATTCGCAGAAGAATTAATTAGCGCAATGTATTAAAACATGTTTTGATTCTGCTATCTTATATGTGAAAAATCTTTTCTTTTTAACACAAAATTCTGTCCAAGATACACTTTTCTTACCTGCTCATCTCCGGCCAGATCTTCAGCGGTTCCTGATTTAAGGATTTTTCCTTCGAATAGGAGATAGGCCCTGTCGGTGATGGATAAAGTTTCCTGCACATTGTGGTCGGTGATCAGAATACCAATATTCTTGAATTTCAGGCGGGCCACGATGGCCTGTATGTCTTCGACGGCAATAGGATCAATCCCGGCAAAAGGCTCGTCGAGGAGGATAAACTTAGGATCTACGGCCAGGGCTCGGGCAATCTCGGTCCTCCTTCTTTCCCCTCCGCTGAGCACATCTCCGGGGCTTCTGCGCACATGGGTGAGCCGGAACTCTTCGAGCAAAGATTCCAGTTTTTCTTTTTGGGCGCTCCGGGACAGGGAGGTCATCTCCAGTACCGCTTTGATATTGTCTTCCACGGAAAGCTTCCGGAAGACGGAAGCTTCCTGGGGCAGGTATCCAATACCCATCTGGGCCCTCTTGTACATGGGCAGATCGGTGATGGGCTGCCTGGAAAGAAACACCTCCCCTTCATCGGGTTGGACCAGGCCTACCACCAGGTAAAAAGAAGTGGTTTTGCCGGCTCCATTCGGACCCAACAGGCCGACGATCTCGCCTTGGTTGACCTCAAAGGACACATGGTCTACGACGGTTCGGTTTCGATATCGTTTCACCAGCTGAACCGCTTCAATTTTATTAGGTCCTTCCAAAATGGATGATTTCGGCAAAAATAAGCAATTCCGGGGCAGTAAGGGTCGAGGGCTGGGGCACCGTGAAGGGGGCCTTGGCCCAGGAGAGGTTAAGAAGAGGGGAGGATTTGGGACAGATCATCCGGTTTTACCTATTTTTGCCTCCATCTATGAAAGTCGTCGATTATCTGAAACAAGCCAAGGATCCGGTGATTTCCCTGGAAATCCTTCCCCCCGCCAAGGGGAAGGGGATTGATTCCATATTCGCTACTCTGGATCCTCTCATGGAGTTCAGGCCGGCCTTTGTGAACGTAACTTATCACCGGGCTGAGCAGGTTTACAAAAGGAGAGCAGACGGAAGTTTTGAAAGAGTGGAGATCCGCAAAAGACCCGGAACCGTGGGGATCTGTGCGGCCATTATGAATCGGTATCAGGTGGAGGCCATTCCTCATTTGATCTGTGGGGGATTCAGCAAGGAAGAGACCGAGAACGCCTTGATAGATCTGCATTTTCTGGGAGTGCGCAATGTCCTGGCTTTAAGAGGCGACGCGGCGGCCAATGAAAAAACGTTCACTGCCCACCCCCACGGTCACCGTTTTGCCCATGAACTCGTATCCCAGATCATTGACCTGAACCGGGGCCACTATTTGGAGGAAGATATCATCGATGGAGTCAAAACGGATTTCTGCATAGGCATAGCCGGATATCCGGAAAAGCATTTTGAGGCTCCGAACCGGGAGATGGACATGGTGCATATGAAGCGAAAAGTGGAGTTGGGAGCCGATTACATCACTACCCAAATGTTTTTCCACAATCAGCATTTTTTTGATTTCCAAGATCGTTGCCGCAGTATGCACATTGATGTGCCCATTATTCCGGGACTCAAACCCTTGAGCTCCCCCTCCCAGCTGACGTTAATCCCCCGGATTTTTCATGTAGAGCTCCCCATGGAACTTGTCAGGGAAATGCAAAAAGCCCGGTCCGCCGAAGCTTGTGACAAAGTAGGGGAGGACTGGCTTTTGCACCAGTGTCAAGAGTTGCTGAAGCGAGGGGTGGGGGTACTGCATTTTTACACCCTGGGCAAACCGAAGCTGGTCTACAATGTACTGAAGCGTTTGTTCTAGGGTGATGCCTTTCTTCTTTGCCTCAATTAATAACCTGGGCATAACACAGCCTGTAATCGGCAACTAGGAATGCATGATTTTTGGAAAACGGAAAGGCATACTAACCTTTTCGGCTGCAAATTTGGGCAGATATAGTGCAAATGAAAAAAAGGGTTTCAAGCGATAAGCATTAAAACCCTTGATTCTGTTGGTGGAAGCACACGGATTCGAACCGCGGACCCTCTGCTTGTAAGGCAGACGCTCTGAACCAGCTGAGCTATGCTTCCTTCCGTTGGGATGGCAAAGATACATCCTGAAATGGAATTACCAAATCGATTTCAGCGGGATTATTCATTTTTTTATTCCTGATAGAAAAACCAGGTCCTGGTCTGATTTTTTTTGGGTTTTGGCCGCTGGTCCGCCTGTCGTAAATTTGGCGATTTATTGAACTAAACCCTAACGAAACTTAATGGATCAATTAGAGGAAAAGGTAAAGGCAGCTTTTGCCCAAAGAGATTTGCTTGGCTGCGATGAACATGTGCAGGCCGTACATCAAGTTATGGAAGAATTGGATAAGGGAAGACTTAGGGTGGCCCGGCCTGTGGATGGGGAATGGGTGGTATCGGAATGGGTGAAACAAGCCATTTTACTCTATTTTGCCATTCAGCCCATGAAGACCTGGGATCTGCCCCCCTTCGAGTTTTACGACAAAATGGATCTGAAGAGGGATTTTGCCCAGTTGGGCGTACGTGCCGTCCCGCATGCTGTGGCCCGGTATGGCGCCTATTTGGCACCTCGGGTGGTGCTTATGCCTTCTTACGTGAACATAGGCGCATATGTGGATGAAGGGACCATGGTGGATACCTGGGCCACAGTAGGTTCCTGTGCTCAGATCGGCAAGGATGTTCATCTTAGCGGAGGTGTGGGCATCGGTGGGGTTTTGGAGCCTCTTCAGGCCGCACCGGTAATCATAGAGGACGGTTGTTTCATCGGATCAAGATGTATCGTAGTGGAAGGCGTAAGGGTAGAGAAGGAAGCCGTACTCGGGGCAAACGTGGTCTTGACTCAGTCTACGCGGATCATTGATGTAAGCGGATCCGAGCCAAAGGAATACCGGGGAGTGGTACCTGCTCGAAGTGTAGTGATCCCGGGATCCTATGCCAAGTCCTTTCCGGCCGGGGAGTATTCGGTCAGCTGTGCATTGATCATTGGAAAGCGCAAGCCCTCCACCGATCGGAAAACCAGCCTGAATGATGCCCTTCGGGAATTTGCGATTTCCGTATAGAATCATAGAAAATCAAGAGTATGGATCTGGACCTGTTTCACTCCGTTTTCTGGCAGCAATACGGGCAGGATCTGGCCTGGTGTCTGGGTATCATTGCGTTGGCTCTCTTGGCCAAGAAGCCCATCACTCAGGTGGTGATCCGGGTGCTTTCCTGGGTTTCCGGGCATTTTATTCCCGATATTCAGTCCAAGGATTACGCGCGCATGGTATTCCGGCCCCTGGGTTCACTTGTCCAGCTTTTTCTCATTTATATTGCCTTCAACCAGCTGGGCATAGTACTAGGTAGGCATATACTGAAGCGATATCCCGACCAGCCCCATTTCATGGACCTGCGTTTCGGGGAGATTCTCGATCATTTTTTCCTGCTTCTGGCCATATTCTTCATCACCTTGTTTCTGGTTCGGACGGCGGATTTTCTTTTCGCCCATTTCCAGAACAAGGCGCTATCCGAGAACGACCGGGGCAGGGGGCAGCTTTATCCCTTTCTTAGGGATCTGGTGCAGATTCTGTTGTGGGTAACGGGATTGTTCTGGGTGCTGGGTACGGTTTTTCATATGAATATTCCCGCCCTGGTGACCGGAATCGGATTAGGAGGGTTGGCCATTGCTTTGGCGGCCAAAGAGACCGTGGAGAATCTCTTTGCCACCTTTACCATATTGTGGGATAAGCCCTTTCAGGTCAGGGACCGGATAAAGATCGGCGGGTTTGAAGGAAAAGTAACCAAAATCGGCTTGCGAAGCACCAGGCTGGAGGGGGATCTGGGAGTACAGTATGTGGTGCCTAACAAGAAGCTGGTCACTGAGGCCATGGAGAACCTTTCGTTCCGCAAGCGGATGAAAGTAAGGCATGAGGTGCACGTGAAATACGATTTGGAGGGGCAGGAGCTGAGGAATCGCCTGCAGAAGATTCAGGAAATGATTCGCACCACATTATACGTAGTGGGCCCGGTGGAGATCCTGGTGGACCATCTAGGGGAAGCCTCCATGAAACTGATAATTCATTATCACATTGCCCATCCGGTGCCTGAAGGGGTTGACCCCATACGGATCAAACAGGAGATTGGCCTCAAGGTATATGAGATCATGGGTGGGAAAGCTGCTTGATTCGGCCTTTCCGATAAAGCAAAGAACCCGCCCGGTATTGGGGGGTCCTTTGCCTTTAAGGGAATACTGTCCTGGATCCGTCCGGACGACCGAAGGAGATTAGCTGATTTTCTCCACCTGCATAAAGTTCAATTCCACGGGAGTGGCCCGACCAAAGATTTTGACCACTACTTTCAGCTTTTTCTTGTCTTCGTTGACTTCTTCGATAGTCCCGTTAAAATCATTGAAAGGACCGTCTATAATCTTCACCGTTTCGCCCAGGATGAAAGGATCCGCATAACCGATGCCCTGTTCGCTGACCTCATCCATTTTACCGAACATTTTGTTGACCTCGGATTTCCGCAGGGGGGTAGGGTTCTCCTTTCCCAGGAAGTGGATCACTCCGGTGATGTTCTTTATGGTGTGGATCATTTCATCGACCAGTTTGCCGTCGGCAGCTTCCAGCATGAGGTATCCCGGGAACAATACTTTTTCCCGGAGAACTTTTTTGCCGGATTGGACCTTAAAGACCTTCTCGACAGGGCAAAGAACCTGAAGGATGGACTGAGACCAGCCACTTAGTTTAATTTCCTTATCCAGGTATTCTTTTACCTTTCTTTCCTTTCCACTGATCACCCTCAACACATACCACTTGGTATCCTGGCTAGGGGTATTGGTTTCGGATGGGGTGGTTACCTCTTCTGTCATGAAATTAAAATTAATTGCCGATAATCGAGTACAGAAGCTTCAGCACCCTTTCGGATACGAAGTCCATACCGAATATGATCAGGGTGATGATCACCAAAGCGACCAGTACGATAACGGTGGTTTGTTGCAGTTCTTCCCAGGTGGGCCAGGTGACTTTATGCACCAGTTCATCATAGGCTTCCTGAAAATGCGATCCGATTTTTGCCATATAAAAAGGTCTAATGCAGGGGCAAAGCCCCTGCTTCACAGGATGGGTTTAAAGCGCTTGTACTCAAAATAAATGGCACAGGCACGCGGATTCGAACCACGATCAAAGGTTTTGGAGACCTCTATTCTACCATTGAACTATGCCTGTGTATAAAGAACTTTCGGGATTCGGAAAAACCCCGCATTTCCCCACCATAGCTTGTTGCCCACGATTTGATACTCCGCTTCTTACAAACTAAAAAGCCAAAAGAAGACTTTTGACTTTCCGGAGGGGATAGCAAAGGTAAGAAAAAATCTGAAGAATCCCATGGAATTTCTTTAAGGACTTTCCCAATCGGCATGATGATTTCCCTGGGGGACGCAAAGGGGAGGATGAGGACAAAAAAAGCCGCCTGATACTTCAGGCGGCTTGATTATAGTGTTCCTCCTGCGGGCCGGACCCGCACAGGATTTATTTGATGATCTCGGTAACCTGTCCGGCACCCACGGTGCGTCCTCCTTCCCGGATAGCGAACTTCAGTCCCTTTTCCATGGCGATCGGAGCGATCAGACTAACGTGCAGGTTTACATTGTCCCCAGGCATAACCATTTCCACACCGGCAGGCAGCTGGCATTCTCCGGTAACGTCTGTGGTACGGAAGTAAAACTGCGGGCGATATTTGTTGAAGAACGGCGTATGACGTCCCCCTTCTTCCTTGCTCAGGATATATACTTCACCCTTGAACTCGGTATGGGGTGTGATGCTCTTGGGAGCGCAAATCACCATACCACGTCGAATATCCTTTTTCTCAATTCCTCTCAGGAGCAGACCGGCGTTGTCGCCCGCTTCCCCTTGATCCAGAAGCTTCTTAAACATTTCCACTCCGGTACAGGTTGAGGTCATCGGAGAATCGTTGAATCCTACGATTTCTACGTTGTCTCCTACTTTAATCACTCCTCTTTCGATTCTTCCGGTGGCGACGGTTCCGCGACCAGTAATGGTGAATACGTCTTCCACGGACATGAGGAAGGGCTGGTCAATCGGACGGGGAGGCAGGGGGATGTAGCTGTCCACAGCTTCCATCAGTTCGAGAACCCGGCTTACCCATTGCTCTTCTCCGGCCAGGGCTCCGGTGGCGGAACCTTTGATGATCGGAGTGTTATCGCCATCGTATTCGTATTTGCTCAACAGTTCGCGGATCTCCAGTTCCACCAGTTCGAGAATCTCAGGATCATCGACCAGGTCCACTTTGTTCATGAAGACCACGATTCTGGGTACGCCCACCTGGCGTGCCAGCAGGATATGTTCTTTAGTTTGGGGCATGGGGCCGTCTGTGGAGGCAACCACCAGAATGGCGCCGTCCATTTGGGCTGCACCCGTAATCATATTCTTTACATAGTCCGCGTGTCCTGGGCAGTCCACGTGGGCATAGTGACGGCTTGTGGTTTCATATTCCACATGGGAAGTATTGATTGTAATTCCGCGTTCTTTCTCTTCAGGAGCGTTGTCAATTTCATCGTATCCCCGAACCTTTGCCAGTCCTTGACTGGACAGGATGGTGGTGATGGCGGCAGTCAACGTGGTTTTCCCGTGATCGACGTGGCCGATGGTCCCGATGTTTACGTGGGGTTTCTCCCGCTTGAAGGTCTCTTTTGCCATGGTTATTCTGTTTAAATTTGTAGGATATAGCCTTTTGTCCGAAAAAGAGTGCAAATATAACTCAATTTCTTTCTAATAAAATTATTTTTGCCCGGCTTACAGAATGATTTTTTTTATTTCCCTTTTTCTTTAGCAGAATTCAAGAGGAAAACCCGGGAAAAGGATAATCTTTTTTACCGGTGACGAATTCCATCTGCGGCAAAAGATGACCGGATTTTCATAGGGTTTGGATCCAGAAAGGTCTTTTGGATCTTGGAGCTGTTGAGCAGGATTGAACTGCCGACCTCTTCCTTACCAAGGAAGTGCTCTACCACTGAGCTACAACAGCTAAAAAAAGAGCGGGAGACGAGGTTCGAACCCGCGACCTACAGCTTGGAAGGCTGTCGCTCTACCAACTGAGCTACTCC
>CAYPQN010000010.1:0-61716 GCA_964412885.1 uncultured Chitinophagaceae bacterium
TTATGTGGAGCGGGTTCCTGTTTTAAACATCTTTTTCATTGCGGAATTAAGGTTTCCGCTAACCTCACCTAAATCAATCTTTAAACCTATAATAGCGTTCGCGCCGATGGAGCGAACCTTGTCTTCAAGGGTATTAATGGCATCCTTGTAAATATTGTTTAGCCGGCGTTCGTAGCTCCGGGAGCGCCCTCCGAAAAAATCAGCAAAGACTGCGGTAATGTCACAGAAGATATTTGTTCCGATGACAACGTTCGAAGATATTGGCGGGTAGTACTCTCTAATTTCCCATCTTTCAATAGAGTGGGTCGTGGTGATTATTGTCTTAGCCATAAGTTCAGCTAAGTTGCCATGCGGGAAACAAAATTCATTACCATGGTCGTTATGTTTATCCTCTGGGATTTTCCGTCAACAAGTGATTGTCAAACGCTAGAGTATCCCAGGCCATGGACCCACCCATTTTGTGTGTACAATTGCCGCCCCCATTTATGATTTAGTCGCATTGTGCACATCAAAATAATCTCTAAGGGCATTGCCCAGGACATTGAAGCTCCAGACCAGGATCATGATAGCGGCGCCGGGAATGATGGCCATCATGGGTTTTTGAGTGAGCAGGAAATTGTATTGCTCTTTGATCATCAGACCCCAGGAAGGTTGGGGGGGTTGAACGCCTATGCCCAGAAAGCTCAGTCCGGCTTCGATGAGTATGGCCGTGGCAAAATGGGAGGCGGCAATCACCATGACGGGGCCGGCAATATTGGGCCATAGATGCAAGAATATGATCCGAAATGGGCCCGCACCCAGGGTCTGGGCCGCCCGAACATAGTCTAATTCCTTGAGGGCCATGACCTGACCGCGGATTAGCCGGGCAGCCCCCACCCACATGGTCAATCCAATGGCGATGAATATTTCCCAGAATCCCTTGCCTATGGTGAGGGTTATGGCAAAGACCAGCAATAGGGTAGGAATGGACCAAAGTACCTGTATCCACCAGACGATAATCGCATCGACCCAGCCTCCGAAATATCCGGCCAGGGAACCGAGCAACAGCCCAATAGTCAGAGATAGAAGTACCGCAATCACCCCGACGGCCAGGCTGACCCGGGCTCCAACCAGCAATCGGGATAGAATATCCCTTCCGTACTGATCCGATCCCAGCCGATAGTGCACCTCATCGAGCCGATGATGGAGGATATAGGATTCCAGTTCAGAGGGGGAAGACCAAAGGGAGGCGGGAATGCCCAGGGACTCAAAGGGGTAGACCAGGGTATCGCTTATTCCTTCATCCACATAATGGATCAAATGCAGCCGGTCTTTGCTTTGCCACCAGCCGGTGATGGGCAGGGGATCAAAAGGGGAATGCCACCCATTCCAGAAACGCTTCCATACCGAAATATCGGGGTCGGGGGCGATTTTTGCCGGCATGAGGAAAACGCTTTGCCTGAATCCTGGTGGTCTCCCCCCGAATTCCAGAATCATGCGATTCGCTTGGGGACTGGGATCCGGGGCCAGGGGATAAGCAAACAGGGCCAGCATCAGGGTCAAGCCAATTATCGCCAGGGCAATCATCGCAGCCGGCCTGGTGCGCAGAAACCGAAGAAAGGCCATAATGCTCTGTCTTGAGATCATGATTAATGGCCGAGACCGTGTTCACTGATCAGATAAACCAGGCTGGTGAGGACGACGGCGCCCAACTTTAGTTCCCGATGGTTCACCTGTTCAAAAACATCGAGGTCCGTATGATGCAATTCAAAATAGCGCTGGTTGTCCGGAATCAACTCCATGAGTGGTACGCCCAGGTTCCCCAGCGGAGAAATATCCGCACCTGCGGATTCGGTGTCAAAATCATAGACACCCAGTGGCAGGAAATAATCCCGGTAACTACGGATTTCCCGGGCCTGGGATTTGTTCATGCGCATGCCCAGGCCTCGGGGCGAAAATCCCCCTGCATCGGATTCAATGGCCAGTATATGGCGCGATCTCTCTTTTCTTACGGAGTCGGCATAGGTCCTTCCTCCCAGCAGCCCGTTCTCCTCATTCATGAAAAACACCACCCTTATGGTCCTTTTGGGCTTCAGGTCCAAAGCATTCAGGCATCGGATCAGTTCAATTCCCTGTACACATCCCGCCCCGTCGTCATGGGCTCCTTCGCCCAGGTCCCAGGAGTCGATATGGGCGCCTAAGAGAACGATTTCCTCCGGATAATCGGAGCCGGGAATTTCGGCGATTAAATTAGAAGAAAGGATGGGTTCCTTCATCGTGGCCGTGGATTTCATCCGCACCCGGGCCTCCCCTGACCTTGCCCATACCGCCAGTTTTTCGGCCGTCTGATTGCCTATGGTGACCGCGGGAATCGGCTCCACGGAGTCTGCATATCGGATGGAACCGGTATGAATTGCATCTTCCAGGCTGGTGGAAAGGGAGCGGACGATCACTCCCAGCCCCTTTCGCGCCGAAACCCAATTGGGGGACTGCCAGCGATATTTGCCGGATTTTCCATAGGCTTCGAATGTATTGACCAGTTCTTGGGGAAAGGGGTGGTTGAAGAATATCCAATGGCCTTCAATCAGCGAATCGGGAAGTGCCAAAAACGCCTCATAGCTTTCGACTACCCTAAGCGGTCCCTGGAGTGATTGCCCAGCCGTGCCCTCTGAGTTTCCCAGAGCCAGGGCTCGGACCGGTACCCATTCCCCTTTGGTAGTAGGAGCTCGGACCTCCAGACTCAGCTGACCCCGATGCCATACGGGCACCTGAACGGGTTGCCGCCATATCCGGGGAGCCCCCGCTTTCCGACAGGCATCTTCTGCCCAGTCGATGGCCTTTTCGGCCTCGGGGCTACCGCTGAGCCTGTGCCCTACCTGCTTGCAGAGATTGCGGAGGTTCTCATAACAAGCAGACTGGGTCATGATTTCCGTTCGGATCCGGTCCAGAACGGCTTGGTCATCGGTCTGGGTACGGGCGGGCAAGGAATACAGGATCAGGACCAGACTGATCAGGCAAACGGTGGTCCCTGGTAGGCTATTCATAGGCTATTCTCTAGGGTGATCGCCGGAAGGCAGATCACCGAAAATAAGACAGAGAGGATTTTCGGGCAAATCCTTTTGGATCTCCTGGTTTGGGAATCGGAAAAATCAGGAGTCCAAATGGGGAAAATCGGGCCTTCCCCGATTCGAACTTGGACTAGGAACTGCTTATAATTGACTAATTTTGCTGCGGTCCAAGCGATTGCCGCCTCTGCCCGCCATAGGCCGGAATCGCTGGTTTCATCAAATGCTAATTCCCTGAGAATGAAAAAATCCATGATTGTCCTGACGGTCGGCCTGCTGATCGGCTTCAGCCAGTGCACATCCAAAAAGTCTGCCATCCGAACCGTGCTCACTGAATCCCAGAGAGTGGAGGAAGCTTTGGCCCGGTACAGCCCGGCCGATATGGAGGAAGGCCACAGACTATGGCAGAGTCGTTGTGCGGACTGCCATAAATTATATACTCCCGAATCCCGAACGGTAAAGAAATGGGACCAGATTCTTCCCCGGATGATGAAATGGTCCAAGCTCACGGAAGAAGAGTCCGGAAAACTCAGGGCCTACATTATCACCAAAGCTCCCTTGCATTCCCCTTCCTGATCTGTTCCCGGGGGAATGGGGGTTAACCCCAAAAATAGAATTAGATGAAAATCGGAATAGTTTGTTATCCCACCTTCGGGGGAAGCGGAGTGCTGGCCACCGAACTGGGTATGGCTCTGTCCCTAAAGGGTCACGAAGTCCATTTCATGGCTTATCAGCAGCCAGTCCGCCTGCATTTCCATCCTAATATATTCTATCATGAGGTGAGGGTGCCCAATTATCCTTTATTTGAATTCCCGCCCTTTGAGTCGGCCCTGTCTTCCACCATGGTCCAGGTCATCCGCCATCACGGGTTGGATCTGCTTCACGTCCATTATGCCATTCCCCATGCTTCGGCGGCCTATTTTGCCCGCCAGATACTGCGTAAATCGGGCAGGGATATACCTTATATCACCACTTTGCATGGAACGGATATCACCCTGGTGGGCAAGGATCAGAACTATGCCCCTGTGGTCACTTTCTCCATTGAAGAGTCGGATGCCATCACGGCCGTATCCGACAGCCTCCGAAAGGAAACTTATGCTTCGTTTTCGGTGCATAAGCCCATAGAAGTAATCCCGAATTTTGTAGACACCCAAAGATTCCGCAAAACGGATAAAAGCCATTTCAAGAAAATGATTGCCCGTGATGGGGAGAAGATCCTGGCCCATGTGTCCAATTTTCGTAAAGTCAAGCGGATTGAGGACGTCATCCATGTTTTTGCCCGGGTGAACCGGGAAATGCCCTCCAAACTGCTGATGATCGGGGATGGTCCGGAGCGGCAGCATGGGGAAGACCTATGCCGCCAGCTGGAAATTGACTCAGATGTGCGATTCCTGGGCAAGCAGGAAATGATGGATGAACTGCTTTCTATTGCCGATCTTTTTCTGCTTCCCTCCCAGCACGAGAGTTTCGGGCTGTCTGCTCTTGAAGCCATGGCCTGCCGGGTACCGGTAATTTCCTCCCAGGCGGGTGGGTTGCCCGAGATCAATCACCATGGAAAGACGGGATATCTGAGCCCGGTTGGGGATGTGGAAGGAATGGCTGGATGGGCTCTGCACATTTTGGGGGATGAGCAAAGGTTAAAGACCTTTAAGGACCAGGCCTTTGAACAGGCCAGAAAATTCGATAAGGAAACCATAGTGCCGCTTTATGAAGCCCTTTATGAACGGGTGGTGGGCGAATACCGTAGAGGAGATCTGATGACCGGAGAAGGGGCGGAAATCGCCTGAGGCTAAAGGGGAACCCCAGGAATTCTGAGGTCCTGGGGTCCAGGAGCAGATCCTGGATTCCCGAAAACGGTTTGAAGGGACTTCCCTTCGCATCAAGGCCGGGACGGTGGCGATGGATTCGCCTATTCTTCGATTTTCCCGGTTGGGAGTGCCCATATGTAGTCTTGCAAATATTGATCCCGGCAAATTGCCCATATATGCCTAACTTAGGTCATGGAAAAGAGCTTAAATTCAAAATGCTATGGTCAAAGTGTCCACATACCTCAATTTCCCCGGAACAGCCGAGGAGGCCTTTGTTTTTTACAGCAAGGTGTTCGGAGCACCCCTAGTCCATGAGATCCAGCGCATGGGGGATATACCGCCCGAACCGGGGCAGCCGCCCATTCCCGAATCCGTGAAGACCATGGTGCTTCATGTAGCTCTTTCCCTGCCCGGAGGGCATTTGCTTATGGGCTCCGATGCCCCTGAAGAACTCGGCATGCATCTGACCAAGGGAAACAGTACGTATATCACCCTGGAACCGAATTCCCGCCAAGAGGCTCTGCGCCTTTTTGATGCCTTATCTGAGGGCGGGAAGGTGGAAATGCCCATGCAGGACACTTTCTGGGGGGCCTTTTACGGGAGCTTTCAGGACCGGTTCGGGATCTGCTGGATGATCAATTTCCCGAACCCGGAGGCGAAGACTCCCTAAGAAGGTTGCATGAAATCGAATTGGGGGATTCTGTTTAGAATACTGAGGGGAGACAGTAGGGGGATCCCTGCCCCGATAAGGGTTTAGTGCAGGGGAAAAGCCCTGGGCCGCCATCCCGATATGGGGCCTAAATTATTATGGATCAGCCCTCCCTTTCCGTCCCTGAGTCCTTTATCGGGTCGCTGTCCCCCGGGAGATTTTCCGGGCTTTGTCTTCCTCGGGCGCGGATATTCAGCATCTCCACAGCCAGGGAGAAGGCCAGACAGGAATAAATTATGCTTTTGGAGACTTCCTGATGCAGCCCTCCGGCAATCAGTACCACGCCGATGACCACCAGGAAGGCCAGAGCCAGCATCTGCAGACTGGGGTGGCGGTTGATGATTCGGGTGACCGGGCCGGCAAAGGCCATCATTACCCCCATGGAGGCCATGACCGCGATGATCATGATCACCACATTGTCCACCAGACCGATAGCCGTGAGTATGGAATCGAAGGAGAATACCGCATCGACCAGGATGATCTGAAATATGACTTTGGAAAAACTATGGGCCACCCGCAGGGCTTTGGATGATCCTGAATCGGATTCCTGGAGTTTATGGTGGATTTCCAAAGTACTTTTGATGATCAGGAATATTCCTCCGGCAATCAGAATCAGGTCTTTAATGCTGAGGGGAAGAGGTTCAGATTCCGGGGAAAACAGGGCAGGAAGCGTCATTACCGGCCGGGTCAGCGAAATGATCCAGGTGATGCCAAGCAGCAGCAGTATGCGAAATCCCATGGCCAGGCTAAGTCCCAGGTTTCTGGCCTTGGCCTGTTGGGACAGGGGGAGTTTACCGGCCACAATGGAAATAAAAATCAGATTATCTATTCCCAGCACAATTTCCAGAAAACTGAGGGTGAGCAGACTGATCCAAACTCCGGGGTCAGCAAAATTCGGCAGGACAATCCAAAGTTCCATATGCGGGAAATAGGCGTTATATCCCAAATTTAGAGGAGTTCCCGGCAGGGATCAAAAAAAATCCGCCATTATATATCAGAGAATCCGTTTTTCGAATCGCCCGGTTTTTTCCTCGATGAGTATCTTGTAAAAAAAGGCCTGGCGGAAATGGGCTTCCGGGTCGGGGCGCTCAAAGGGCTGTCCTTCGGGAGGAGGGGAATTCGGTCGGGTTTTGGCCTTGAGGTTTTCCAGGCTGAACCAGCCCAGATCCTCGGCACTGGGGGGAGTGCGTCCCAGTTCCACGAACCTGCCCCAAAGGATTACGGAAGTCCATTGGCTCATGGATTCGATCTGATCGACTTCAAAACAGACCATCGGGTTTGCCCTCATGTAGTCGAGTTTCATGCCTTCCATGGAATAACATAGGATATGGTCTCCCTGGAATCGATATTGAATGGGCACCACATAAGTCTTGCCCTGGAAATGACATCCCAGACGACCGATTCGATGGGAGGCCAGAAATTCATCGATTTCCGAATCTTGAAGAATGCCCAGCATAATGGCTTTTTTCAAAAATACGCTAATATTCCGGTTTGCCCGGGCAGAAATAGACCTGCCAAGGGATTGGGGAACTTAGGGCAAGGAAACCCGGATTTCTACTTCGGCATTCTCCCAGTCCCGGGCTCGGTGGTCGTAGATTTCCATATCGTAATGGTAGCCCCGCTCGATCCCGGACCCCTGTATCCTGGCCCAGGCATCGCTTATACAGCCGGTCATCTTTCCTCTGGCCCATTCCAAATGATAGGACTGAGCAGGAATATCCAGCCTTTCCCATCCTGGGGGCAGGGGAGTGCCCGGCTCGGACTCCACGCCGACAAAATAGGCGAATTCGTCCCTGTCCTCGTCCCCATAATCAAAGTATACGGCATAGACAGGGGCGGATTCCGGTATCCGGTCCCCGTATTCTTTTCTTTGCTTTTCAAATTCTTGCCAAAGCTGTCCGCAGTCCCGGGAGGACTGCCCGTCCCGGTTTCGGGTCTTCTGAGGCCATCGCAGGCCGATCAGGAATATAGGAGGAGCATCTAGGGTGGGCATAGACCTGGGCAATTTGATTTCCGGGCGTAAATATAGCTTTTTGCCTTCGGTATGGGGGCATACCGGAGTCGGGTCTATCTTTGGGCTATGGCCAAAGCATTTTCCCGGGAAAAAATAGGAGAGATCATCGAAGATTTTGAGGATCTGGTGGACACGGATTCCGTGGCGGTGATTCAGGGAACCCTTAGGTCGATACGCATCATCGAACTCCGTCCCATGTCTTTGGCCTCATGGGCGGAGCGGAAGGGTCTGGTCCTGCCTGCGGATATCGATCCTGATAGGGAACTGACCATTCCCTGGATATAGGGAATGATCCAGGGGGAGGAGGGCCCCGGATGGCTGATCCCCCTGGAAGAATACACGAACCAGCTGGGGATAAGATATCGTTATCCCCCTTCCGATTGGGACGGGGACGGCTAATAGCGAAGCAGGGATTCAATCCTTTGCGCCAGCTTTTCAGCGCTGGGCAGCATGGCGGCTTCCAGTCCTTTGTTCATGGGCACGGCCGGAAGATCCAGGGCGCCCAGGATTTCGATGGGCGCATCCAGATAAGCAAAACATTCGCGGGCAATGCGTCCTGCCAGGGACTCCATGAAGGAATGACTGATCTGCTCTTCGGTGACCAGTAAGACCTTTCCGTGGCGCTTCACCGCATCATAGACCAGGGGAAGGTCCAGAGGATATAGCGTTCTTAGGTCGATCAACTCCACCTGTCCCGGAAAGGATTTCCCCGCATTCAGTGCCCAGTGCACGCCCATCCCATAGGTGATGATGGCCAAGCTATCGCCCTGGTCCCTTTTTTCTTCTTCGGCTTCCACCACGATGCGGGCCATACCGAAGGGGAGCACATAATCCCGGTCCGGCTCCAAGGTTTTCGCGGCCTCGGTTCCCGGAACTTTGCTCCAGTACAAGCCCTTGTGTTCGAGCATGACCACGGGATTGGGGTCCAATATGGCCGCCTTCATCAGTCCTTTAAGGTCGGCGGCATTGCTGGGATAGGCAATTTTGATCCCCTTAATGGTGGAAAGGGTGCCCTCTATGCTGCCGCTATGATAGGGGCCTCCGCCTCCGTAGGCCCCTATGGGCACTCGGACCAGGCAGTTCACCGGATATTTTCCGCAGGACAGATAGGAACTCTTGCTGATTTCGGTGACCAGTTGATTTAGTCCCGGATATATGTAATCGGCGAATTGGACCTCCACGATGGGTTTCAGTCCCAAGGCACTCATCCCCACGGTGGATCCGATGATATAGGCTTCCTGGATAGCGGTATTGAATACCCTATGGTCGCCGAATTTATCTCCGAGGGTGGCGGCTTCCCGGAAAACACCACCCAGTCTTTTCCCTACATCCTGACCATAGAAAAGGGCTTCGGGATAATCCTGGAGGATTTCCTCTACGGCATGGAGAGCCGCATCCACCATCACAACTTTGTCTCCTGAATCAGGGACTCTTTTTCCTTTTTCTTCCTTTATAGGGCTGGGCACGAATACATGGTCCTCCACGGTGGCCGGATCAGGTTCCGGGGCTTCGACGGCCAGTTGAAACTCCCGGGCTATGAATTCCCTTTCTTCTGCCTCAATCTGATCCAGAAGTCCCGGATCCACACCTTCGGACTCCAGTTTTCTTCTGAGCAGGGGGCCCGGATCTCTTTGCTGGTGTTTTTCCAGGTCTTCGGGGCTTCGGTACCACTCTCTGCGGACTCCGGAGGTATGGTGACCCAATAGGGGGACCCGGGCATGGACCAGAATCGGCTTTCTTTCCTTTCTTACCCAGTCCATGGTATAGGCCATGGTTTTGTAAGAGTCCTCAAAGTCGCTGCCGTCCAGGCGGACTCTTTCGAGGCCGGTAAATCCGGCGGCATATTCGTAGGCATCATTGGTCCGGGCTTCCTTTCCAGTCACCGATATGCCCCATTCATTGTCCTGTACCAAATAGATAATGGGCAACTGATGGAGGGCGGCAAACTGAAAGGCTTCGCTGACTTCCCCTTCGGTCACCGATCCGTCGCCCAGGGAGCAGATGATTACTGGCGGCTGGGAAAAGGATTTGATGCCCATCCTTTCCATATACTGCACCCCTTGGGCCAGCCCGGTGGTGGGAATGGCCTGCATTCCCGTGGCACTGCTTTGATGGATGATCTTGGGGAATTCCTCGCGCCGGCTGTTGGGATGACTGTAATAAGCCCTCCCCCCGGTAAAGGGATCGTCGGCCTTGGCCAGCAACTGGAGCATCAGCTCGTAGGGTCTGAATCCCATACCCAGCAGAAGACTTTCGTCCCGATAATAGGGGCTGACATAATCTTCTGGTTTCAGCAAAAACCCGGTGGCCAGCTGAATCGCCTCATGGCCCCTGGAGGTACTATGCACATACTGGCAAATCTGCCGGTTGGCTTCATATATGTCGGCCATGGCCCTGGCGGTCATCATCAGCCGGTAGGCTTTAAGCTTCAATTCTTTTGAGATCATGGGCAAAGGTTATGGATTTTAGACCCTCGCAAATCTAGGTTCAAAATCCCAGAATGGAAAACAGCCGGGCAGGGGGCGCTGTTTCGGGCCCAGGAATTTTGGCGCCGGGATTTCCATAAGCGGACAGAAGGGCTATTTTTGTTTGCTGAAATCACTCCCTATGGCTAAATCCAAATTAAGCGGCTATCTCAATGACCTGTATTTTGTGCTGGGATTTGCCCTGCTTTCCCTGATCTATTGTCATCCTCAGCTTGAAGGAAAGCGGCTGATCCAGCATGATGTGCTCAACTGGCGTGCCATGGCGCAGGAGGGGATGGCCCATTACGAACGAACAGGGGAGCAGGTCTTATGGAGTAATTCCATGTTCGGGGGTATGCCCACC
Organism: uncultured Chitinophagaceae bacterium; assembly: GCA_964412885.1. Taxonomy (GTDB): domain Bacteria; phylum Bacteroidota; class Bacteroidia; order Chitinophagales; family Chitinophagaceae; genus CAYPQN01. The sequence goes on from CAYPQN010000010.1 coordinate 10,405, forward strand.
CTGACTTATTATGTGCCCAAGACCCATAATTACGTATTCTATATCCATAGGGCCATAGAGTCTATTCTGGGCATGCCGGCTACCATGTTGTTTCTGGCTCTGGTCTGTTTTTATCTTCTGGTACGCGTTATGGGAGGAAAACCCTGGATGGCGGCAGCCGGGGCGGTGGCCTATGCCTTCTCCAGCTTTATCCCGGTCAGTATATCGGCAGGACATCAGACCAAAGTGATTTCCATGGGCTATTTGCCGGCCATGCTGGCGGGTCTCCACCTTATTTTCCGAAGGGACTGGTGGATAGGGGTGGCCATTTTGGGCATCAGCCTAAGCCTGATGATCGGCCATGCCCACTATCAGATTATCTTCTATGCCATTATTCTGGTTCTCTTTTATGTGCTGGGAAGGGCATTGGAATTGGGCGCCAAAAAGCAGTGGAAGCATTTTGTCCTGGCCGGATCCCTGGCCCTGGGGACGGCCCTTTTGGCTGCCGGACCCAGTATGCAGAGCATTTTGTCCACCATGGAGTATGGAAAGGCCACCATGAGGGGAGGGGAAAGCGAGCTGACTATTAACAGGACGGAAGAAAAAGCCAAAGGGGGGCTGGATAAAGACTATGCCTTCAGCTGGAGCAACGGAATTGGCGAGACTTTTTCCTTGCTGATCCCTCATCTATATGGTGGTTCCTCCTCGGAGCCACTGCCTGATAATTCTTCCCTGGGCAATGCCCTTCGCCGTATGGGGGTGGGGCAGCAGGGAATTGATCAGGTCACGGCAGGAGCGCCCATGTACTGGGGTCCCCAGCCCTTCTTGTCGGGGCCGGTTTATTTTGGGGCCGTGGTTTGTCTGCTTTTTGTCCTGGGCCTTATGCTGGTTTCCGGACCTCAGAAAATCTGGATGGCGGCCCTGGCCCTGGTTTCGCTGATGATGTCCTGGGGAAAGCATTTTCCGGCATTCAATTATTTCCTCTTTGATTACCTGCCGCTGATGAACCGGTTCCGCACCCCCACCATGGTGCTTTCCCTGGCGCAGCTGGTATTCCCTTTGTTGGGGATCATAGGGATCAGAGCCCTGATATCCCGCCAGGAAAACCAGGATCCCAGCTTGGAGAAAAAACTGAAATGGGCCCTGGGGCTGGTGGGTGGATTTTGCCTGCTCATCGGGCTGGCGGCAGGTATGTTTTTCTCTTTCCGCGGGGCCGCAGACACCCAAATACTCAGTCAGTACAGTCAGATATTCGGGGATGAACAGACCGGTGCCCGCCTCCTGGAGGCCATCCGGGAAGATAGGGCCGCCATGGCCAGGACTTCGGCCTGGGTTAGCGCAGGGTTCATCCTGGCGGCGGCGGCCATGATCTGGGCATTCCTGAAGAATAAATGGTCGGCCCGGTCTATGGTCATAGGGTTGGGTGTCCTGATTCTGGTCGACCTCTGGAACGTGGACCGCCGGTATCTGAATGCGGATTCCTTTGCCGATGATCTGGAGGTTGAAATGGCTTTTGAACCCCGGCCTGTCGATCGACAGATTCTGGAGGACAAAGATTATTACCGGGTCCTTGACCTGACCACCAATGTATACAACGATGCCATGGGAGCCTATCATCATAAGATGATTGGCGGTTACAGCCCCGCCAAACTGGAAATATACCAGGATCTGATCGACATGCAGCTGCGACCTGGAGGGATGAATGCCCAGGTGCTGAACATGCTCAATACGCGATATATCATCTATTCAGGACAGGGAGGCCAGCCTCAGGTTTCCCGCAACCCGCATGCCCTGGGCAATGCCTGGTTCCCGCGGGAGGTTCAATGGGTGAAGACGGCCGATGAGGAAATGCTTGCCCTGAATGCCGAACGCCTCGGAGATCCCCCTGGGGAAGGGCAGGGATTTGAGGCCGCCCGCACGGCGGTAATCCGGGAGGATTATCGCAGCCTGCTGGGATCGGAGGCGCCCATTGCGGGCCAAGGGGCCGAAATATCCCTCACCCAGTACGGACTCATGGAACTTCGTTATCAGGCCAGCACGCCCCATGATGCTCTGGCGCTGTTCTCGGAGATCTATTATCCCTATGGGTGGAAGGCCTATATTGACGGGGAGGAAGTGCCTATTATCCGCGCCAATTATGTGCTCCGGGCGCTGAAAATTCCCGCGGGGAATCACGAGATCCGCTTTGTTTTCCATCCCGAAAAATTTTATACCGGGGATCGCATAGCCCTGATCTCTTCGATTATTCTGCTCTCGATTCTGGGCTATGCCTTGTTTCGGTGGCTGCGCCCCGGGGGGCAGAATCCCGCGAATCTATAAACTGTGGCTTGCCCCATGTCTGCCCATGGAATGCCTTGCAAAGAATAACCAAAGATGAACCCATATGCATAGCCCGGAAGCCGAAGCCCGGCCTGCCCCTTTTCTGAGGCGGATATTCTCGGTATTTGGTCTCCGGGTTTTCCCCTCCCTGGCCAGTCTGGCGGTGATTGTGCTGTTTTCCCGTTCACTGGAAGCCGCAGAATATGGCCTGTATCAGAATTTCTGGGTCCAGCTATACTTGCTCTCCGCTCTGGGCACCTTGGGGCTGGGCAGCCTGATTTTCAACTATCCGACCTCGGAGCTGCGCCGATTCTTTGCAGAGCTTCCCCGGGGATTCTGGATGGGATCCCTGGCTTTGCTTTCCCTTCTGGTCCTGGTATTTCTGACTCTTCAGGCCCCTTATCTGGGTCGGTCTATTCCATCACTGTTCTTTTTCATTTATTCTCTGGGCCTTTGGGGGGACCATTTGCTATGCGGATTGAGGAGGTTCGGGATTCTGGCGGGGATTAATCTGGTTTATGCCCTGCTGTTTTTTCTGGTCCACCTCTACTGGCTGAATTTCGGTCAGGACCTGGACGTCCTTTTTGAATACCTTCTTTTGCTGCTCTGCCTCCGCCTCTTTTTTCTGGTCGTGGCCATATTGCTTGGGATCCAGAAGATTCCCCTGGGTCTGGAGACCGTGCCTTCCCGGGAAAAAATCAGCTTATGGGTTCATCTGGGCGCCTATGAACTCAGCCAGCTGCTCTTCCGCTGGATGGATAAGTTTCTGATCTCCCTTTTTTTGATTCAGGAGCAGGCGGCCATCTATTTCAACGGATCTCAGGGAATACCCTTTCTTCCTTTATGGCTGGGGGCGGTGGCGGGAGCCAGTCTATTGCAGATGGCAGCTCATAGGGGAAGCCGCGACCATGTTCTGGAGGTGAGTCTGCGCGCATCCCGGGTGCTGGCCTCTTTTATCTTTCCTTTATGGGCCTTTCTGATTTTCTATACGCCCACTCTTTTTGACCTTATTCTATCGCCGCGGTATCGGGAGAGCATACCCATATTCTATGTCGGTTTAACCCTTGTCCCCTTGAGGGCCTATTCCTTTACGTCCATTCTGCAGCATTACCATAGGGGCCGGATCATCAATCTGGGCTCCCTGGGGGACCTGATGCTGGCCTTGCTGCTGGCCTATCCCCTCTACCGGGGATGGGGACTTCCGGGCATTGCCGCTGCTTTTGTGATAAGTACTTATTGGCAGAATGGATATTATATCCTGCATACGGCCCGGCTGTTGAACACCTCTGTCCGGGAACTGATTCCCTGGAAAGACTGGGGAATCAAAGCTTCCTTTTCTTTGGGCTTGATGATTCTGGCCTGGGGGATCGACAGGCTATGGCCATCGGGATCCTGGCCTTGGATCGGCATGGCAGCGTCGATTCTGGCCGCCGCATTTTTCTATATGAGGGAAAAAAAATCCATTTCCGGATGAAATAGAAGGAGGTCATATTTATTCCGGCCGTCGGCGGGCTCAGATCCCCACCTAAATTTTCTACCTTTGTTCCATGAAGGAAAAACAGGATTTATCCAGGACGGCCGCCATGCTGGAAAGAGAAGCCCGATATGGTGCCCATAATTATCACCCCCTGCCCGTGGTGCTGGAAAAAGGCTCCGGAATTTATGTCTGGGACGTGGAGGGTAAAAAATACTTTGATTTCCTTAGCGGATACTCGGCCGTAAATCAGGGCCATGTTCATCCCCGTATCCTGGAAGCCATGACTGATCAGGCTTCCCGGCTTACCTTGACTTCCCGGGCATTTCATGCTTCGCTTTTTGGGGAATACGCAGAGTATATCACCGGGCTGTTCGGTTATGACAAAGTGCTGCCCATGAATACCGGGGCCGAAGGGGTGGAAACGGCCCTGAAAATAGCCCGCAAATGGGGATATGAGCACAAAGGCGTCGAAGAAGGCAAAGCCCGGATTCTGGTCTGCGACCAGAACTTTCACGGCCGGACCCTGAATGTGATATCCTTCAGTTCTGATCCGGATGCGAGAGGGGGATTCGGGCCCTATATGCCCGGCTATACCATCATTCCCTATAATGACCTGGAGGCTCTGGAAAATGAAGTTCACCACCCGGATGTGGTGGGGTTCCTGGTGGAACCCATTCAGGGGGAGGCCGGGGTGGTAGTCCCCGATGAGGGCTATCTGAGCCGCGCCTATGCTCTCTGTCGACAGGCCCAAGTGCTCTTTATTGCCGATGAGATCCAGACTGGTCTGGGTAGAACCGGACGCCGGTTGGCTTGCGATCATGAACAGGTGCATCCCGACATCCTCATTCTGGGTAAGGCCTTATCGGGAGGTTTTCTTCCGGTTTCTGCCGTCCTGGCCTCTGATGAAATCATGGGGGTGATCCGACCGGGGCAGCATGGATCCACCTTCGGTGGGAATCCCTTGGCCTGCAAGGTGGCCATGACCGCCCTTCAGGTACTCGAAGACGAAAGACTGGCCGAAAATGCTGAGGCCATGGGGGCCTTGTTCCGCGATACAGTCCTCTCTTGGAACAGTCCGCATATTGCCCAAGTCCGGGGTAAGGGATTACTGAATGCCCTGGTGATTTCCCACCCCAATCCGGAAGCCGCCTGGGAACTTTGCCTTGGCCTTATGGAGGCGGGTTTGCTGGCCAAGCCCACCCACGGGGACAAGATTCGCTTTTCTCCGCCTCTGACTATTGGTCAGGAAGATATGCAAAGGGCTCTGGAGATTATCAAATCCTGTCTTGAAAAGCTGAAATGAGCCAAAATCGCTCTGGGGACAGCTTATCCAATTTGCCCGTGAACCTGCTGGCCGGAGGCAGCGACGGCCTGCTGATTGCCTTTTTGCTCAGTGCCGGACTCCGCGAATTCGGAATGGACTCCCAGCAGATCCTCTGGGTCTCTCTGGGGTATGGACTCTGGGGGGGATTGGCCATGAGCTGGGCCGGGTATATTGCTGCCCGGGGGGAGGCCCATCATTATGAGGAGACCCCGAATCCCCTTTATGAGGAACTGGATCTGGATGCCGATTTGGTCGAAAGGATGCGCCAGGACGAAGAGGAGGACCGCCTCCAGTGGAGGCAGTATCAAAAGGAACTGAATCTTCCGGGGGAGCGCCCTTCCCGTGGTCAGGCCTGGAAGCAGGGCATTCAGATGGGAGCAGCCTATTTTCTTTCCCTGTTTTTCCTGATTAGCCCTTACTTCTTTGGTCCTGTCGACAAAGCTTATCTCTGGTCCCTGGGATTCGGCCTGACTATGGTAGCCGCTCTGGGGTACTGGAGAGGAGTTTATACGGGCCGGTCTCCGGTATGGGAAATGGTCCGGATGCTTGTCCTGGCCCTGGCCGGGCTGGTGCTGATCCGAGGCCTATCCTGGGTCCTTAGCTGAATCTGCCTGGGGATCCCAGGGAAGGAGACATCCTGGGGGATATTCGATCTCCTCAAGGTATAGCCCATGGCCCGGGGGAGAGAAATCCGCCCGTTGGGAGTCGCCGTCCTCCAGAATCCGGCGAAAATCCTCCAGGCTGTACTTCCCGCGAGCCACCTGAAGCTGGGTGCCCACCACCGCCCGGACCATACCTCTGAGGAAGCGATTGGCCCGGATATGATATACCCAGCCCTTTCCCTGCGGTTCCCAGAAGGATTCCATGATATGACATATATGGGTCTTGGTTTGGCTGTTCCTTTTGGCAAAGCATCCGAAGTCCCGGTATTCCATGATCATGGCCGCGGTGGATTTCAGTTTCCGGGGATCCAAAGGGAAGGGATAGAAATAGGCCCGGCCATGCAAAAAGGGGTCTTTTCCGGGATAGATCCGATAACGGTAAAGGCGACTGAGGGCATCGAACCGGGCATGAAAACCGGGACGGGAAGGGAGGAAAACGGCCTCGACACTCAGGGATACCGGGAGCAGAGCATTGAGATTATAGAGGAAGCGGGAAGGCATGGGTTGTTCCAGCTCCACCTGAAAGAAATTGGAATAGGCATGGACTCCGGCATCGGTACGGCTGGCGGCCAGGCTAGTGATGGGATGGCGGGCCAGAGTAGCCAGGGCCTGATCCAGGGCTTTCTGCACCGTAGGCGTGTTCCCCTGGACCTGGGAACCCCGGAAGGCGGTCCCCTCATAGCGGATCTTCAGCACATAAACCGGCATGGAAACTAGAATTCGAAATTGTAGGTCACGGAAGGCAGAATAGGGAATATGGAGACCTGTTTTACCTTGGCGTCGATACCTTGGTTCAGATCCCCTTCCGTATCCACATATAGGAAGTAGGGGTTCTGACGGCTATAGACATTATAGACGGAAAAGGCCCAGCTGGATTTCCATTTCCGGGGCTTTTTCTGTTTGGGCGTATAGACCGCCGAAATATCCAGGCGGTGATAAGGGAAAAGCCTGTAGGCATTCAGATCGCTGTACTGGGGCACCAGGACGGGGGTCACCGGCACTTGCTGTCCTCCCGTGGCCTGGGTTAGAAAATAATAATTGGTCGGAAGGGTGATGGCATTGCCGGATCCATAAATGAATACCCCCGAAAGGGTCCATTGGGGGCTGAACTCATAGGTGGATACCGCGGAAAAGTCGTGGCGGCGGTCATATTTTGCCGGGTAGCGCATCCCCCGGTTCAGATCCGGGAAATGGCGGTTAGTCCAGGACAAAGTGTATCCCAGCCATCCGGTCCACCGCCCCCGGGTCTTGCGCAGGAACAGTTCGGTGCCATAGGCTTCGCCTTCGCCGAATACGAAATCCAGTTCCGGGTCCTGAATGGTGGAGGGCACATAACCTTCCCGGTATTCCACTTGATTCTTCAGGGATTTGTAATAGAGTTCCACCGAGGCTTCCCATCGGTTTTCGGAGAAGTTCCGGAAATAACCCAGGGCATACTGCCAGGCTTGCTGAGGTTTGACAATCAGGGTGCTGGGTACCCAGAGGTCTGTGGGGAGGGTGGAGCCATTGTTGGCGACCAGATGAATATACTGATAGGATCCCGCCAGGCTGGCCTTGAGGGAAGACTGGTCATCCAGGCTGTATCGGGCCTGTATCCTGGGTTCCCAGCCCCCATAGGTTTTTACTGATTCCCCGGATGAATAGACCGTGCTGTCCACCGGGCTGGCGCCGGCCCCGTATTGATATTGGGTATGGGGCCCCAACTGGGCAAAGGCGGAATAGCGGATCCCCATATTGATCGAAACCCGATCATGGGGATCAAACTGATCCAGTACATATATTCCGGCTTCCAAGGCATTTTTGAATGCGGCATTGGCCGGCATCAGTTCCACGTCGCCCAGCCTTCCGCTGATTTGGTTGGGCACAAACCGGTGATGGGTGAGCTGGACCCCCGCCTTGAACCGGTGGTGAAAAGAAGAATAATAATCCAGGTCGGATTTCAGGCTCCAGTCCCGGATCCCTGAGGCCAGTTTAAAGGCAAAGGCATTCTGTTCCGCCCCGAACTCAAACTGATAGTCGTTGTAAACCGCGGTGGCGTTCATGAACATCCGGGGGCCGAAAAGGTGGTTCCAGCGCAGGGTGGCCGTGGCGTTTCCCCAGGGGATATCGGCATGGAAGCTTCCCGATTCGCTGCGGAAAAGGAATTTATCCCTACCGAAATATCCGCTGAGAAAAAGCCGGTCTTTTTCGGAGAGCTGATAATTGGCTTTGAGGTTGGCATCATAGAAATAATAACCAGATCCGGCCAGGTTGCCTTTGACGAAAGGCTTCATGAGTACGTCAATATAGGTTCTTCGCCCAGACAGCATGAATGAACCCTTTTCTTTTTTAATCGGACCTTCCAGGGTGAGCCGGGAGGCAATCAGCCCGATACCCCCCCGGGCATGGAATTCTTTGTTATTCCCCTCTTTCATGCTCACATCAACCACGGAAGACAGCCTGCCACCGTAATTGGCCGGCATTCCCCCTTTGATCAGTTCCACATGGCGGATGGCATCGGTGTTGAATACGGAGAAGAAGCCGAAAAGATGTCCGGTGTTGTAGACAACGGCATCGTCCAGGAGAATGAGATTTTGATCCGGGCCGCCTCCCCGCACATAGAATCCTGAACCCCCTTCGCCAGCCGACTGTACACCGGGCATGAGCTGCAGGGCTTTGAGTATATCGGATTCCCCAAAAAGCACCGGCAGGGCCTTAATTTCCTCGGTGGACAAGCTGACCGTGCCCATTTCCGTGCCGCGGATATGGGCATCCCGGGCCCGGGCTGTGATTTCCACTTCCTGCAATTGGGTCGTGCTTTCCAGCTCAATGTTCATTTGCAGATTATCGATCAGTTCGATGGAGAGCTCCTCGGACCTGTACCCCACAAAGGAAGCGATGACCTGATATTTTCCGGGTTCCATGGATATGGAGAAGAAACCATAGGCATTGGACTGGGTCCCTATGCCCAGTTCCCGGACGTATAGGGTGGCACTCATGAGGGCTTCCCCTGACTCTTTGTCTTTGATGTATCCGGAGAAGCTCCCTTTTTTCTGGGCCCAGGCCCCCTGCCCGACAGGACTCAGGCATAAAAAGAGCAGGCAGAACCAAATCATCGGGGTGGATTTCATAGGCATAGGACTTAGGGAATCTGATCAATAACCTCCCCGCATTCCATCAGAGGGCGGCCGAAGTAGGGATTGCGGATCTCGCTGTCGAGGCTGAGCCAGTAGGCTCCGTGGTCATTGAAAGCCAGGGGACAATACATCTGGTAAATCGGCGTGCCCTCCCATTCCGCCAGGACCAGGAGCCGGTGGAGTACTTCGGAGACCTGAGCGAAATAGTAGCGCTTCCATTCCAGGTCCCGGGCATCCTGGCTCAGAATCTTTTGGTTTGCCCGGATCAGGGTGTCAAGGTAAAGCCGAGTTTCTTCTTCCCGGGGCAAAAGGTCTTGGCGGTCGAGCTGATTTTTCCAGGACTGCAGCGAACCGGACAGTTTCCCGGAAGCCAGGCTGGCCATGGCCCCCTGGTCCATGACCAGGGCCTCTTTCAGTTCCATATACTGATTTATGGACTGGAGAAGATATCGGGTGGCCGTATCGCCCAAAAGGCTATGCGCTTCCCCCTTCTCTTTAGGGGAGGGCCTGGTTCCGTTCAGACAGCCCAAAAGGCCAAACAGGGAAACCCAGACCAGGGAAAGGAGTAACCGGTGCATGCGGCAAATTTAGTCCATATTGGGATTTCCTTGCCTGCGCCCCGGGAAATTCCACGGAGAATATCCGGGAAACTCCGATTTTTGCGCCGTTATGTTGATTTCACTGCAGAATTTGTCTTTTTATTTTGGTTCCCGGGTCATTGTGGAGGACGCCCATTGGCAGATCGACCGGGGAGAGCGCATTGGACTGGTGGGGGCCAACGGGGCCGGGAAGTCCACATTGCTGAGGCTGATGACCGGGGCCTACCATCCCGATAAAGGATCGGTGCAAAAGCCCAAAGGGGTGAGCCTGGGCTTCTTTAATCAGGATCTGCTGAGTTTCTCTTCCCAGGAAACGATATTGTCCGTGGGCATGCAGGCCTATGAAAGGGCCCGGGCTCTGGAAAAGGAAATGGCCGAACTGCTGGAAAAAATGGAAGGGGATGCCGATAACCCCGACCTGCTGGACCGATACAGCCATGCCCTGGCCGAATTCGAATCGGCCGATGGATATGAAATGGAGCATAAAACCGCCGAGGTGCTGGAAGGCCTGGGATTCACCACAGCCGATCTGCAGCGCCCTTACAATGAGTTCAGCGGAGGTTGGCGGATGCGGGTGCTCCTGGCCCGGATGATCCTTCAGCGGCCGGATCTGCTTTTGCTGGACGAGCCCACCAACCACCTGGACCTGCCTTCGATCGAATGGCTGGAAAAATACCTTCAGGGTTATCCGGGTTCAGTGGTCATCGTGTCCCATGACCGCTATTTTCTGGACCGCATGGTCACCAAGATCGTGGAAGTATGGGATCAAGGTCTCCATTTTTATTCGGGGAATTACAGCCATTATGAGAAGGAGAAGGCCGAGCGGATGGAGATCCAGCAGAGAGCCTATGAGAATCAGCAGGATTATATCCGTAGCCAGGAGCGTTTTGTGGAGCGTTTCAAGGCCAAAGCCTCCAAGGCTACCCAGGCTCAGAGCGTGATCAAAAAGCTCGATAAGCTGGAAAGAATCAGTCCCCCGGACACCCAGCAAGCTCGGATGAATATTCATTTTGATCCAGGAATCCAGCCAGGGAAAATCGTCGCCAGGCTGCGGGGAGTTACCAAGCGGTATGGAGAATTGGAAATTCTGGAACAGGCCGATGCGGAAATCAATCGGGGAGACAAGATCGCCCTGATCGGGGCCAATGGAAAGGGAAAGTCCACCCTGCTGCGGATTATTGCCGGAATGGAACCCATAGACCAGGGGGAATCCCAGCCGGGACATAATGTCCGGGCCAGTTTTTACGCTCAGCATCAGCTGGAGTCTCTGAACCTGGAATCCGAAATCCTCGAGGAGTTGAATCAATGCGGATCCGGCAGAACGGAAATGGAACTAAGGCAGCTGCTGGGCTGTTTTCTGTTTTCAGGGGACGATGTGTTCAAAAAGATCCGCGTCCTTTCGGGAGGGGAGAAAGCCCGGGTGGCCCTGGCGAAGACAGTAGCCATGAAAAGCAATTTCCTTCTCCTGGACGAGCCGACCAACCATTTGGATATGGCTTCGGTGGACCGGTTGGTGGAAGCTTTGAATCAATACCAGGGTACCTTTATAGGCGTTTCCCATGACCGGTATTTCATCCAACGCACTGCCAACCGCATATGGCAGATTGTGGACGGGAAAATACAGGACTTCCGGGGTTCCTATGATGAATGGGCGGAATGGCAGCAGAGCCTGCTGCAGGCCCGCAGCCCCGAACCCATTCCGGCGGGGGAGAAGAAAAAGGAGCCGGTCCGGAATCCCTCGCCCGAGCAGGCCGCTTCCCGGGACCGACAAAAGCTGCAAAAGCAGTTTGAACGTCTGGAAAAGGAAATCGAGGAACTGAAGGCCAAAATCCACGTAACCGAGTCCCAGCTGGCGAACCCTGAGATCTATGCCGATCCTCAGCTATTCCAGCCTCTGGAGAAGGTCTATGAGGAATTGAAAAAAGAACTGGAAATCAAGGACTCGGAGTTCAATGGCGTATTTGAACGGATCATGGAGGAGGAATAGAGGGGTAAGCCAGGCCTTGGCCCGTTATTTTTTCGTAGTTTAGGCCCAAACCAAACGCGGAGATTATGCCTTCTTTTGATATCGTTTCCAGGGTGGATTTTCAATTGCTGGACAATGCTTTGCAGACCACCCGAAAGGAACTGAACAACCGCTATGATTTCAAAGGGGTTCATGCCGAGATCGATTGGGACCGCAAATCCGGTCAGATCAGCCTGGAGGTGGGCTCTGAAATGCAGCTGGGCCAGCTGCAGGATTTACTGCTGACCAAGGCCATGCGCCAGGGACTCGAGGCCAACAGCTTTGACCTGAGCCAGGAGCCCAAGGCATCGGGGAAGAACTGGAAGAAAACCCTAATCCTGAACAATGGTATTGACCGCGAAATGGCCAAGAAAATCGTCAAGCTCATCAAGGATACGGGGCTAAAGGTTCAGGCGGCAATCATGGACGATACCATTCGGGTCAGCGCCAAGAAAATCGATGACCTTCAGAAGGTAATTCAGACCTGTCGGGCTTCCGTTACCGAGATACCTCTGCAGTTTGTGAACCAGAAATCCTGAACCCAGGCCGGATCAGGAGAGACGCTGTATGCCCCCTTCGGGAGGAAACTGAATTCTTTTGGCTTTGTACAGGGCGCCAAGGGCCGCCTTGAATGTCCTTTTGCTCATACCAAATACTTTTTGGATTTCCTGGGGATCGCTTCGGTCATCATAGGGAAGATACCCCCCTTTGTCGTGGAGCATGGATTCGATTTTCCGGGCTTCCTCGGAAACTTTCTCATAGCCCGGCCTTCCGGGGACCAGATCAATCTTCCGGTCTTCGCGGATGTTCTTCACAAACCCCTGTATCCGATCTCCGGGTTTCAGAGGCTGAAACACATCGCTATGGTGGATTAAGCCTAGGTAGCGACGATTTACAATCACCTTGTATCCCAGGTCCGTCAGGGAGTCGATTTCCATGTCCACTGGATCCCTCAGGCCAAAGGGGTATTCCCCGGCGAGCTGGTGTTTGTCTATTTTTTGACTGGCCGTCATCCGGCCGGTCATTTCGTCCACATAGGCTCTGACCAGATAATCTCCTCCTACCCTCACCGTGCCTACTTGCTCCGACAGGGGGAGAAACAGGTCCTTAGGGAGGCCCCAGTCCAGAAAGGCGCCAAAATGAGTTTTGGAGAGGCAGCGCAGCCTACCGATTTCTCCACGAACTATCAAAGGCTTTTCCGTGGTGGCTATGGGTCGGTCTTCCGAATCATGGTAGAGAAAGACCCGGATCCGGTCCCCGGACCGGAGCCCTTCGGGGACATATCGGGCGGGAAGCAGGATTTCCTGAGCTTCCCCGGCGTCCAAATAGGCGCCAAAGGATAGGATTTTAAGGACTTCCAGTTCCTGGTAGGTTCCGATTTCCAGCATGGTCTCTATTTTCCGTTTATTTTCGGGCCTGGGCGGTCTTCCCGGAATCAGGGCATGGAAGGGGTGCTCTGTCCTTCCCGGCAGGGAAACGGGTCTGTCCCTTCATTTCCGGACAGGGGAGGGCGCCCCACGGCCTCATACATTCTTTCGATGATCGATACCACCTCCCGGCCTTCCTCGGCCCGGGTCATAATCCGGCCCTGGCGGCGGAGCACCTCGATCACATTGTCTATCACCTGCTCATGGTTGCTCATGGAGCCCTGATAAAGCCCATAATGATTTGGGGCGGAGCATTCCGGCAGCGGGGGAATGGGATCACCTTGCCCGCACTGATATTCCAAAGTATTCAGGTACTGGCCTCCGATCTTATAAGTCCCCTTCTCGGCAAACAGGCTAATGGATCCTTCCATATTCTGCTCATAGGCACAGGTGGTATAATGAAAATTCACCAAGGCTCCGTTTTCGGCCTTCATCATAAAGCAGCCGGTATCTTCTATTTCCGTGTTATGCCTGTGGGCATAGTTTTCTACCCGTCCTTGAATTTCGGAAATACTTCCGTTGAGGTAGTAGAGGATATCCACAAAATGACTGAACTGAGTGAACAGGCAGCCCCCGTCGCCGTGCCGGGTGCCTCTCCAGGCACTTTGGGCGTAATAGGCATCGCTCCGATTCCAGAAACCGTTTACCTGTATGGTGAAAATCCGGCCCAATTCCCCCTTTTCCAGTTTCTGTTTTAAGGCGGCCACAGGCGGATTATACCGGTTTTGTTTGACTACAAATATGGATTTCCCAAAAGCCCGGGCCGTGTCCATCATCCGGTCGCAAGAGACCGTAGACAAGGCCATGGGTTTTTCCACCAGAATGTGCAGGCCATGTTTCAGGCCCAGGCAACTATGCGGTTCATGCCAGGCATTGGGAGTGCAGACGCTGAGCACATCGGCCTCCGTTTGGCGGATCATGGTCTCCAGGTTTTCATAGAAGGGAATCGAAGAATCCGGCAGTAATGCTTTTCTTTGCGGGCGGATATCACAAACCCCAGCCAGTTCTGCCTCCGGATGGGCCTGGATAATCCGGGCATGGCGCAAGCCGATATGGCCCAGGCCCACCAGAAGGAATCGGGTTTTTTTCATTGGAGCCTAAAGCTAAAACAAAATTCGGTTTCCGGAGCCGGGAAGGTCCCCAAATTCGTCCCAATCCTTTACCGAGGCTGGGGAGCGGAATCCGGGGGGGGCGTGCACAGATCGCAATGCCCGCAGGGCAGGGGTAGCTTTTCCCCGAAATAATCCAGCAGAAATCCTACCCGGCAGTTCCCCGGCAAATCCAGGTATTCGAGGAGCTTTTCGGATTTCCCCCGGTGGATGTCCCGGATCTGCTGCCAATGGGTATAGGGAATCTGCAGATGGGCGCGGTCCACCCGGTAATGATGAAAATGGATATGCAGACCCTGGGTGGCGGGGTACCAGCGGATCAGCCCCAGGGCCAAAGCTCTTTCGATTCTCCGTTTGAGGCGGGAATAGTCGACTTGCATTCTGGACATCATCTGCGGGAAGGAAAAGGGGGCCGCCCTATCGTACAGATCTCCTCTCCATCGCCACAAAGCCTTGATCAAGGCCCAGACCTCGGGTTCCGACTCCCGAAACCCCTGGTCCAAGGGCGGGTGGGGGAGAATCCGGATCCGGGCAAGAGTCCTGGGCCGGTCTACCAGGGTCCAGTAACCTTCCCTTTCCAGGAACTGGAGGGCATTCCAGGCCCGCAGAGGGGATTGGGAAAAACGCTGGCAGAAGGCCTCCATATCAAAGGGGAAGAGCCGGTCGGGTTCGCTGCCTACGGGTATCTGGAGATAGTCGCATACAGCCTGATATACGGATCTAAGGTAAGGGATCGGCGGAATTCGGCCCTCCTGCAAGGCCCGGTAGGGAGGAATATCCTCGGGGGAATAGAACAATAGGGCCCGGGCCGGCAGACCGTCCCGTCCCGCCCTTCCGGTTTCCTGAAAATATTGCTCCAGGCTGGAGGGGAAATCATAGTGGACCACAAAGCGCAGATCGGGCTGGTCGATGCCCATGCCGAAGGCCGTAGTGGCCACCATGATCTGCTCAGGGTTTTCTGCCCATTCCTGCTGATTTCTTTCTCTTTCCCTTCGATCCATGCCGGCATGGTAGCTTAGGGATGGGATTCCCTGTGCCCTCAGCCCTTCACTGAGGAATTCGGACTTTTTCCGCGAGGAGGTATAAATAATCCCCCTGCCCGGGGAAGTATCCAGGAATTTCTGGAGGTCTTCGAATTTGTTTTCGGAATACAGGACCTGGTAATAGATGTTTTTGCGTTCAAAAGAGGACCGGACTATTTCGGGATTAATCAGGGGAATCTGTTCGAGGATATCGGCTTCTGTTTCGGGGGTGGCTGTGGCCGTCAAGGCGATGAAGGGGATGGATTTCCAGAAGGGTTCCCTTCTGAACTGACGGATTTTTCGGTAGGCGGGGCGAAAATCATGTCCCCATTGGGAAATGCAGTGGGCTTCGTCTATGGCCACCAGGCAGATCCTCTGTTGAGCTATCTTCTCTTGGAATTCTTCATTCTGCAGTCTTTCGGCAGATATATAAAGGAATTTTCTTTGATCCTGGCCATCTCCCATATACTCAGACCCTTCCCAATAAGCGGCGGGGATTCCTCTTTTTCTCAACCCTTCCACTTGGTCCTTCATCAGCGAAATCAGCGGAGAGATCACCAGGCATAAACCCGGACGGAGCAATGCCGGGATCTGAAAGCAAAGAGATTTTCCGGCTCCGGTGGGCAACAGGACCAAGGCATCCCTTCCCTCCAACAGCGCGGAAATGGCTTTTTCCTGGGTGTCGAATAGGGAGGAATACCCCCAATGCTTTTTCAGTACTTCTTGGGGACTCATTTTTGATTTTCCCCTTTGGAGGCAAATATCGGCTTGAGACCCAGAGTCCACAAAGCTTTCTTATGTTCCGGATGGGAGGGCATCTCCTTAAGGCCCAGGGCCGGAATCCAGGTCCGCTGATCAAAGGTATTGGGATGGTGGATCCGGAACTGCGCCAAAATCCCCATTTGTGCCGGGAGAATGCCCAGCAGCAGGATGTTCTCCGGATGGTATTTCTCCCGGATCCGCGGCCAGGGGATGCGCTGATCGGCCTCCATGGTCAGGACCTGGAACTGGCCGGGTTCCAGACTGCAGGCCTGCATCATTTTATCCAGTACCGATTGTTCTTCCGGCCCACGGGGAAGGGATACGACCAGCAGAGGAAGGGGAGAGCCCGGCTCCGATCCGGAGTCCCAGGGCCGCTCCCAGATCCAGTCCCATTCCTTGGTAATCAATGGAGTGGAAATTAAATAGGGAATCGGGCTTCTGTCCATAGCTTGGCAGGTTCCTCAAAGACCCGGGGAACCCCTTTCGGTTTTTTTTTGTTTCTTTGGAGCGAATTTAGCGAGTTTTTTCCTCAAGAAACAGTTTCCCGTCTATGAATACAAAATCCCTAGACATGATCATCAAAAAGGTGGATAAAAGCAGGGTAGATCAATTGGACCCCCAAAATATTCAATTTGGCCGGCTCTATACGGACCATATGCTCAAAGCCTATTATAAGGACGGTAAATGGGGTCAGGCAGAGATCGTTCCCTACGGCCCGCTGAGCCTGCCTCCCTCCACGACCTTCATTCATTACGGCCAGTCGATCTTCGAAGGGGTAAAGGCTTATCGTAACCCTCAGGGGAATCCGGTGGTCTTCCGTCCGGCGGACAACGCCAGACGGTTTAACCGCTCTGCCCGGCGCATGGCCATGCCGGAAGTTCCCGAATCCCTGTTTGTAGACGGGATACGTCAGTTGATTGATCTGGACAGGGAATGGGTTCCCGAAGGCAAGGACTGTTCTCTCTATATCCGGCCCTTTATGGTGGCCACCGATGAATTCATCGGAGTGAAACCTGCCCAGGAGTTCTGTTTTATGATCATTTGTTCCCCGGCCGGACCCTATTATGCCAAGCCGGTGTCCATCTATATCCAGGATGAGTTTGTCCGGGCCTTCCCAGGGGGAATCGGATTCACCAAGGCTGCCGGGAACTATGGCGCCACCATGTATCCGGTTCAGGAAATCCGGAAAATGGGATACGACCAAATTCTTTGGACAGATGCCATAGAGCACAAGTATGTTCAGGAGATCGGCACCATGAATGTCTTTTTCCGGATTGGCGATACCATGCTCACTCCCAACCTCAGCGATACCATTCTGGAAGGAATTACCCGGGACAGCGTCCTTAGGCTGATCAGAGAAAAAGGATTGGCGGTGGAGGAGAGGCCTATTTCCGTGGAGGAAATCGTGAAAGCCTATGAAGACGGGCAGCTGAAAGAAGCCTTCGGTACCGGTACGGCCGCCTCTATTTCATTCATCGGGCGCATTACCTACAAGGACAAGAAGCTTTTGCTTCCGGAAATTTCGGAATGGGAAACCGGTCCCTGGTTGAAAAAGGAGCTCGATGATATCCGCTATGGAAGAGTGGCCGATCGCCATAACTGGCTTTTGGAAGTCTAAGCAAAGGACCGCCCCATTTTTGACCCTCTGTCCTCCTAAATGAGTTTTGGGGATTCCCAATGCTCTTTTACCGGATTGGTATCCACCACGTCGTAGTTCACGAGCTCTGCGAAGCGCATCATCAGCTGGATAGGCTTATGGGGTAGAGGGCCTGGCCCTTCTGCCATTCAGCTCCCAAAGTACCATGCCCATGCTTATGGACAAGTTCAGGGAATGCTTTTTTCCGAATTGAGGGATTTCGATACAGGCTTCCAGATATTCCAGGGCTTGCTCAGAAATGCCCTCCACCTCATTGCCGAATACCAAAGCGATATTCCGACTTGCCGGTTCGAAATCCTGAAGCAGAATAGAAGGGGAGGTCTGCTCGACCCCGAAAAGAGAGTAACCCATATGCCGGCATTCGGTCAGGGCCTGATCCACCCTCTCGAATCCCTTCCATTTTACGGTTTCCGTGGCGCCCAGAGCCGTCTTATGGATATCGCGGTGAGGAGGGCGGGGCGTATATCCACAGAGATATATGGCCTCCACCCCCATGGCATCGGCGGTGCGGAAGGCAGCTCCGACATTGTGCATACTGCGCACAGAGTCCAGAATGAGTAAAATGGAATACCCCGGTACCCTTCCTCCGCCTTCCCGAAGCATATGGTCCAGCTGATCCATGCTTTTCTTGATAATCTTCACGGGGCCAAAAATTTTGCGGCAAATCTAGGGTCTATATTCGGGATGGACTAATCCCGCATTCTGGATTCCGGGCTGCAGGGAGGAGTCTCTGCCATAGGATTCCAGAAGCTGTGCCCATTGCTTTTCCCTTTTTTTGAGTCTGCGTCGCCAGGGGGAATACCACCATCGGGCATTCAGCCTGCTCCATCGATCGGAGGGAGGACGGAAAATCAGGCTCTTCCATCTTGTCCAGGGCCGGGCCCGGGGAAAACTATGCGAAAGGGGGATGAGGATCAGCTCCTGGGACCTGTCCAATCTTTCGATCAGATCTTCCATATCCTCGGGGCGGGTCAGGCTGGACACCAAAACCAAAGAGGCGTTTTTCTTGAGGTCCGGAATTTCGGACGGAGGCGTTTCCCCCTGCCATCTGGCCTGGGCGATCTGCGTCCAGGCCATGGGCCTATCCTGAGGTCCGCCATGGGCATCCATAGCCTGGTCCGATACAAAATGAGTGGCCGGATGGTTTTTCTGTATGCCCTGGACAATGGCCCAGATCTGGGATTTGTAGAAATTCAGCATTTCCAGTCTGTAGTCTTCGGGGAGAAGTAAAGATCCGGGATCCACATAAAAACTGGCGTAAATAAAGAGCTCCGAAGCATAGGGCTCCTGAATTTCGGGGATGCGTACCAGCAGTTCCCGGTTGCGGGCATACCATTTCCAGGCGATTCGACGGATATCGTCTCCTGCTTCAAAATCCTTATGCTGGATATAATCTCCGCGAGACTTGCGAATCCAGGGTATGCGTTGTTCGGATTCTTCCTGCAAACGGGGTGCCGGTGGATGGATGGAGGAGGACCAGTGCGGCGGGGGAGGGATATAGGATTGCCGAAAATCCAGCTTTAGAGGCAGAGACAGAATCCGGAACATATCCTGAATCTGGAGAATGGCCGAATGCAGGTGGTACTCCCGGATATCCGGCCATTCCAGGGGAGGGACAGTGGCCAGTCTGATCCGACCATTTTTTTTCCCTGGGTTTGGGGCCTGAAGGCCGACCACCGTAAACCAGGGACTTAGCTGGAAGCAGTCATAGTTCCAACGGGCCCGCAGGGAACCCAGGAGCGGCCGGCATTGGCGGTGGAGAATCAATTGCAGGGAGGACGGGTTTTGGGAATCTTCTCCGGGGTGAATGGACCAGATCGGGTTTCCTTTTCGGATATGGCGGAGGTAATAGGACCAGGTGATCAGCGTGGAGATTAAGGATACCAGGGCCAGGGCCAGGGCAAAGCCGGCAGCCATCCGAATCATGAGCCAGAGGAGCTGCTGATCGGGTGTTCTTTGCTCCATGGCCGGAACCCTGGGCCAAAGGCTATGGTAAAACAGGATGAGGCCCAGACCGATCCAGAAAGCCCGGGGGGACAAGGGAAAGAACTGCCCGTAGTAGCGCATTCTGTCTAGTGCATTTTTCAGCTTGGTTTTCATGGTCTCGGTGGCTTAAATTAGCAAGGAATGCCAAAAGGTATTGTTAATATATATCTTCTCTGCTCCTGAGCCCATGGGATGCTGCCGAATGGAGAAAAAAGGCGGGCGGGCCATGGCAAAAGAGTTGGCGGAAACTCATTGCATTCCGCCGGGGAGGGGCTCCCCATTTCCCGGAGGAATCAAAAGGGGATTTTGTTTAGTTTAGCAGCAGAAATTTCCTTTCCTTTATAAGGAGGGAAGGAGTCCGAAGAATGGGAAAATCTGTCATTAAAAGGAAATTATGAATCCAAAAATATGGCTTTCTTCTCCGCATATGGGAGGCAGGGAGCAAGAATGGGTGAATTCGGCCTTTGAGTCTAATTGGATTGCGCCCCTGGGCCCATTGGTGGATGGCTTCGAGAACGACATAAAGGAATATCTGGGAGGGGGCGTAGAAGTGGCCGCCCTGAGTTCAGGAACGGCGGCCCTGCACCTTGCGCTGATCCTGGCCGGAGTGAGAGCCGGAGACGAAGTCCTCTGTCAGTCCATGACCTTTTCGGCATCCGCCAATCCCATTGCCTATCTGGGCGCCATTCCGGTTTTTGTGGACAGCGAGCCTCAGACCTGGAATCTCTGCCCGGATCATCTGAAGGCGGCCATCGAAGACCGGATGAAAAAAGGTAAGAAGCCCAAAGCCATCATCGTGGTACATTTATATGGAATGCCGGCTAAAATGAAGGAGATCCGGGAATTGGCCAATCAATATGAGATCCCGCTGATTGAAGACGCAGCCGAAGCGCTGGGTTCCCGCCTGGGGACCGAGGCCTGCGGTACCTTGGGGGACTGGAGCGTTCTGTCCTTCAATGGAAACAAGATCATCACCACCTCAGGAGGGGGAGCCCTGGTGTCCTCCTCTCCGCAGGGAATTGCCCGGGCCAGATACCTGTCCACACAGGCCAGGGATCCGGCACCACATTATCAGCATTCTGAAATCGGCTATAATTATAGACTGAGCAATGTACTGGCCGGAATTGGCCGAGGCCAGATGGAAGTGCTTCCGGACCGGATAAAGGCCCGCAGAGGCCATTTTGCCTGGTATAAAGAGATAATGGGTTCCTGGGAAGGGGTGGGTTTTCAGGAAGAGCTTCCCGGCCATTATTCGAACCGTTGGCTGACCACGGTGATCATAGACCCCGATTTGGCCGGATTCAGCAGGGAGGATCTCCGATTGGCCCTGGAGCGGGAGAATATCGAATCCCGCCCCCTATGGAAGCCCATGCATCAGCAGCCGGTTTTCGCAGACCGGGATTATTATGGTTCCGGGTGCAGTGATCTGCTATTCGAGCGGGGGCTTTGTCTGCCTTCCGGTTCCAATCTCGAAGCCGGAGAACTGGGGCGGATCGAGGCGGTTCTCCAAAGGGTGTATGCGCAACGAACCTGTAAAGTCTAATTTATCGCCCCGGCCTATGTTGCGTTCTGGATTTATTCTGGTATTTCTGCTCTCCGCCCTGGGGATGGTTTCCTGTCAGTCCGGCAAGAAAGTGACCTATTTTCTGGATATACCGGATTCTCTTCACCAAGCCCGGACCATGGTCAGGGATTCCTTTGTATCGCCCAGAATCCGTAAAGGGGACCTGCTCTCCATTCAGGTCTATACCATTGATCCCAGCACGGCCCATATAGTCAACCCCCCCGGAGCTTCCCTGGAAGGGGATGCCTCTTCCCGGGCCTATCAAGTCGATGACCAGGGTCAGGTCACTTTACCCCTGGTGGGCAAGGTGACCCTGGAAGGCCTGGACCTGAACCAGGCAGCCCGGGTCATTGCAGATCAGGCCGGCAAGCCGTTGGTGAACCCCGTGGTCCGGGTACGTTTCGTACAGTTTCCCATAACTGTTTTGGGGGAAGTGTCCAGACCCGGGCTGTTTCAATCGCCCAGTGAAAAGATTTCCGTATTGCAGGCTTTAGGCATGGCCGGGGATCTGAATCCAGAGGCCAGGAGAGACAATATCCTGCTGATCCGGGAAATAGAAGGCAGCCAGCAATTGGTATACCGATACAATCTGAATGCGGCGGATCTCTTTGGTTCCGAGTATTACTATCTTCAGCCCGGCGATGTCCTATATGTGAGTCCAAACCGGGCTAAATCCCGTACGGCGGTCACCGATCATACCCGGGACCGCTATATCAGTTACCTTATTTCCGGGGCTACCTTGCTGCTCTCTGTGATTTCCCTGATCATGATCAACCAGAACAATCCCTAATTTGTCCCCAAGGGAATATTCCTGTTCCGCAGGCATGGGATAGACCTAGCCTGATCCTAAAAATAGGCAGGGTAGAGGTTATAGGATTCCCTGACCCATCCGGGAATGGGGGGAAATCCGCTACCTGTCCCCAGAAAGACTACCCTCCCTTCGGCCAGGTGGTTTTGTCTTTGGTTTCAAAAATGGAACGGAGAAATAGAAGGAACAATCCCTGAATATACTTCCGGGTTCCGTGGATTGCCTTCTGAATATGCATTCCCATAATCAGTATTGTTTAAGGAGTTAAGGAGACCTGGAGCATCGCGGCGCAAGCGAGGCAAGAGGATCTCCAAAATCCGGTTGTACAACAAATATACAATACTGATAATTACAATCAAAGGCCTTGGCCGAATTAATTCCGGGTTTTTCCTGTTTCGGGAGGAAAAGCCAGGATTTCGGGGCCTCAGCCTATTTGCGAAAAACCCTGGTTCCCCCGTAGAGTACCGTTCAGGAATTGATTTCCTTGGCCGATGCCTGCTGAGCCGAAGCATGAGCCTGCTCCCCCAGGAAGCGTTCGGCATCCAGAGCGGCCATACACCCACTTCCGGCTGCCGTCACCGCCTGGCGATAGATTTTATCCTGGACGTCCCCGCAGGCGAAGACCCCGGGCACATTGGTCAGGCTGGTCCCCGGTTTGGTGATCAAGTAACCTGCTTCATCCATTTCCAGCCAGCCCTTGAATATGTCTGAATTCGGCTTGTGCCCTATGGCCACAAAAAAAGCCCGGATGGGAATGGTGGAGATTTCCCCGGTCTGCCTGTTTTCGATTTCCACTCCGGAGACGTGATCCTCTCCCAGGATCTCGCGGGTAACGGAATGCCAGTATATTTTGATTTTCGGCGTGGCCAACACTCTTTCCTGCATGATTTTGGAGGCCCGCATTTCCCCCCGACGGACGATCATATGGACCTGGGAGCAGATATTGGCCAGGTAAAGGGCTTCTTCACAGGCGGTATCTCCTCCTCCCACTATAGCCACCTCATGATCTTTGAAAAAGAAACCGTCGCAGACGGCGCAGGCCGATACGCCTCTGCCATTGAATTTCTGCTCCGAAGGAAGCCCCAGCCATTTGGCCGAAGCGCCGGTGGCGATAATCAGGGATTCGGCTTCCACCCATTTTTCTTCATCGATTTCCACGCGGAAGGGACGGCGGGAGAGGTCCACCTTGCTGGCATAGCCCCAGCGGATATCCGCCCCCATTCTCTTGGCCTGGGTTTCAAAGTCCACCATCATCTGCGGTCCTTTGACCCCCTGCGGATAGCCCGGATAGTTTTCCACATCTGTGGTGATGGTCAATTGACCTCCGGGTTGAAGCCCCTGATAGAGGACGGGCTTGAGATTCGCTCTGGAGGCATAAATGGCCGCCGTGTATCCGGCGGGACCTGATCCGATGATCAGACAGCTTATTTTTTCTATCATAATTCCTTCTCTGTTTTTTCTGTTGTAAAAATGCGTTTTTTTTTCTGGTTCCCCAGGGGGGAGCCTCTATGGCCCCATATCCGGAATCCATTTCGGCGATCATTCCGTGATCAGAATGGTTCGATACACGGTGCCATAGCCTCCCCATATGCCCAGGGCTCCGTTGCTCAGGTTGGATTTCACCTGAATGGGAGAGGCAAAGGGGCTTCCCAGGGTGGCCAGGGAGAATTCAAAGCTATGCCAGAAATCATAGGTGTTCCGGTCAATAGTGGCCCATTTGAGGGTCACCGTGTCTCCGACATGGGCGAAGCCCAGGGAGTCCAGACCTACCGACCGGCTTCGGTCCGTGCCCAGCACCAGGGAGGACTCCACCCAGGTACCGTTGGAATACTCATCGGAGATCACCGAATTGGTGGGCGGAAGCAGGGGGCCTTGGTTGATGCGGGTATAATAGCGCCAGAAATTACCCAAGGTGTCGGGATCCTTGAACCGGATCCCGATTTGCCTGGCCATGGGGTTATCCTTGGGGGGGAACAGGGGAAGGGTGGAATACACCGAGTCCAGGATCACGGGATGGGGGATTTTGGTTCTGGCTTCATAGACCTGGCCTTCCCATTCGATGCGTAGATCATAGAATTTTCCGTTTTCCCCCACGAAATAGGGCGCTGCGGCGGAAGTATCCACCGAATAGAATCCTTTGGCCCATTCCTTGAGGACCATGGTCTCTTCGCCATGGGAGACTGTGACCCGGGCTCCGCTGATCAGGTTTTCGCTCATGGTGCCGGGATCTATGGGCTCCAGAAAACCAAAGGAGCGGCTGAGCAATACCGTGGGGGGCATTCCCGTTTCGATCAAGCCTTCCACCACCAGTTTCCCGGTTCCTTCTCCGATATCCAGCTGGACCTCCTTTTCGCAGGAATTCAGCAGCAGGAGAAGGACAGGCAATACCCAGGAGGCGGAGAATAAAGAGGGAAATCGGAATCGGAATTTCATCTTCGGACTTATGCGTGAACAAATCAGCGGTGGGGATCAGAAGGAAATAAGGCTAATGGGTCCGGAAAGGACGGGATTCATGGAGTCTCGTCTTCGAAAACGAATACGTATTCCCCTTCCGGAGTGTAGACCACGGGCAAGGGCAGATGGTGCTTTTCAAAATAATCATAGCCGATTTTGAGGTTTTCCCAGAATTTTAGCTTGGCCTCGGCCCCGGCATAGGCGCGCTCCAGATACCGGACCCCGGCCCGGCTGAACCGGGTAGGGAAAATATGCACGGGGATAAAAGATTGCCCGTTGATTTTGGCATTCAGACATAAGGTATAGAGTTCCTGGATCACGGGATCCGTCATGGGCATGCATCCCACGGTGGAGCATCCCCCATGGATATATATGTCTCCTCCCGGCCTTTCCTTATCACCCAGTATGCGATCCGAATAATTGGGATAGTTGATCAGCATGGACAGATGAAACTCGGACTTGGGATTGAAATCATCAATAAAATAAAATCCTTCAGGCACCTGCAAATCTCCTTCATAACGCTTGGGCCCCAGGATTCCCGAAAGGGCACAGATCCGGTACACTTTGACCAGAGTGTATTTCTGGGTATCGCTGTCCCTTGCCCAGAGTTCCATTTCATTCTGGGACTTAAAGGAGCGGAAA
The DNA here is from genome assembly GCA_964412885.1 of uncultured Chitinophagaceae bacterium. Taxonomy (GTDB): domain Bacteria; phylum Bacteroidota; class Bacteroidia; order Chitinophagales; family Chitinophagaceae; genus CAYPQN01. Next base: position 35,317 of record CAYPQN010000010.1, read on the forward strand.
AGGATATCCCGGCAGGGATACTGCAGGCCCTTCTGTTGGAAGGCGGCCCGAAGCGAATCGTTGTTTTTCATCCAGGCCTGGGAAACCCGGTTGAACGAAAACTGGAAATTCCGAAAAGTCTGCAGGTCATCCTGAGCCTGAGCCACCAGGGCGGTGCCCAGGCAAATAAAGCATCCCAGGCTTATGACCGCCCGTCTCCATAATCTATTCTTCATGATCGCCGTATTCATCCTGTCTCCAGTAGCGAATATAGGCAGAATCCCTCAAATGCTATGCTAAAACAGGGCATTCGAACACCGGATTCTGCCTATAATTTTTTTCAGCACTTCGCGGTCCGGGACCTAAGGAACACCCCCCGATCCGCAAAGCCTACACCTCGCCTATAGGTTTCCCCTGCGGGCCTGTTCCCTTTCTATGGACTCAAACAGGGCCTTGAAGTTCCCCGCCCCGAAGCTTTTGGCTCCCTTTCTTTGAATGATTTCGAAGAAAAGAGTGGGGCGGTCCTCCACCGGCTTGGTGAAGATCTGAAGCAGATATCCTTCCTCATCGCGGTCCACCAGGATCTTCAGTTCCTGAAGGGGACTGATGTCCTCATCGATTTTTCCCACCCGATCCAGCAGGTCTTCATAGTAGGTGTCGGGTGTATCCAGGAATTCTATTCCCCGGGATTTGAGTTCTCTAACGGTTTTGATGATGTCGTCGGTGGCCACGGCAATGTGCTGTACCCCTTCGCCTTCGTAGAATTCCAGGTATTCTTCGATCTGGGATTTTTTCTTCCCTTCTGCGGGCTCGTTAATGGGGAATTTCACATAGCCGTTCCCGTTGCTCATCACCTTACTCATCAGGGCCGAATATTCGGTATTGATCTGCTTGTCGTCAAAAGTCAGAATATTGGAAAAGCCCATGATTTCCTCATACCATTTTACGGTTTCGTTCATCCGGTTCCAACCTACGTTTCCTACGCAGTGATCCACATAGAGAAGGCCGGTTTCCGGGGTCTCATACCCGGGATTCCAGCTTTGATATCCGGGAAGGAAGGCGCCCTTATAGTTCTTTCTTTCCACAAAGACATGGACGGTTTCCCCATAGGTGTATATGCCGGAAAGTACCACTTCCCCATTTTCGTCCTGGACACGTTTCGGTTCCATATAGGATCTAGCCCCCCGGCGGATGGTTTCCTCATAGGATTTTTGGGCATCATCCACCCACAAGGCCAGGACTTTCACCCCGTCTCCGTGCTTGGCAATATGTTCGGTCATGGGATGCTGGGAGCGCAGGGGAGTGGAAAGGACGAGGCGGATTTTTCCTTGCTGCAGCACATAGGAAGCATGGTCTTTGACTCCGGTTTCCGGGCCTGCATAGGCCAGGGACTGAAATCCGAAGGCCGTCTTATAGAAGTAGGCAGCCTGTTTGGCATTGCCTACGTACAACTCGATATAATCGGTGCCGTTTATGGGTAGAAAATCCTTGGCCAGTTTCATTTTCTCTGATGCAGATAAAGTTTCCATAATCGTATTCTCTGTTTTTAATGTGCACAATAACTATTTCTCTTCTTCTCTTCCCTTGGGGCGGGATCCCGCCCCAAGGGGGTATTCATTTATTCTATCCAGCTGCATACATAGCCGGGGTCTTCGGCATCCAGGGCGTGACGGGTGATGTGCAGAGGGCGGAAGGTGTCCACCATAACGGCCAGCTCCTCGGTTTTCGGTTGGCCAATGCTTTTTTCCACGGTTCCGGGATGCGGGCCATGGGGAATCCCGGCCGGATGCAAGGTGATCATTCCCCGGGTGACGTGTTTGCGGCTCATGAAATCCCCGTCCACGTAATAGAGTACCTCATCGCTGTCAATGTTACTGTGATGGTAAGGGGCAGGAATCGACAGGGGATGGTAATCAAACATCCGCGGTACGAAGGAGCAGATCACGAAATTATGCCCGTCAAATTGCTGGTGTACGGGTGGGGGCTGGTGCACTCTTCCGGTTATGGGTTCAAAATCGAAAATGCTGATCGCATAGGGGTATTCGCATCCATCCCAGCCCACCACGTCAAAGGGATGGTAGCCATAGACCATAGGATAAAGTAACCCTCTTTTCTTCACCTGGATCAGAAACTCGCCTTTTTCATCCCGGGGGTTCAGGTCCTGGGGCTGACGGATATCCCGCTCACAGAAGGGGGCATGTTCCAGCAACTGGCCGTAGCGACTCAGATATCGTTTGGGGAAACGGATGGGTCCATAAGATTCGATGATGAGCATCCGGTTCTCGGGGGTTTCCCATTCCAGTTGGTAAATGGTGCCCCGGGGAATCACCACATAGTCGCCATAGGCGAAAGAAAGAGATCCGTAACTACTGTGCAGCTTTCCCCTTCCTTCATGGATGAACAGGACCTCATCGGCATCGGCATTCTTGTAAAAATACCCCTTCATGGATTCCGTGGGGGCGGCCAGACTGAGGGTTAGATCTTCGTTGAACAGATAGGGGTGGCGGCTTTCCAGGTAATCAGCCTTTGCGGGGACGGCAAAGCCGTCAAAGCTGCGGTGCTTCAGCTTATGGGGATCGGCGGCCTGCGGCCGGATATCCACCGGGTCTCCAGCCGAAAGGATGACTGTGGGCGGATGGATATGGTATAGAAGGGTATAATTGCTCGAAAACCCTTCGGTGCTGAACAACTGTTCCGCATACAGCCCTCCGTCCGGCTTTCTGAACTGTGTATGCCTCTTGGGGGGGATGTTTCCCAGGCGGTAGTAATGGGGCATGCCTATGATTTTTTAAACCCCAAATTTAGCGCTTTTCCCTGGGAATGAAAGGATAAAACACCTATGTCCACCAAGTTTCTGTCTATGGACCCGAACAGGGCTTGTCCGGATTCTATTAGGGGGAATTCGACCTGAGGGGTGCGGGGAAGTCAGGCCAGCCCGGTGATCAGCACCTGAATCCAACCGATCAGAAAACCCAGGACCCCGCCGAGGAATTCTATGAAGCGGAACTCTTTTTTCATGATGGAGTGCAAAATGGCCTCCAGCTTGTCAGAAGAGAAATTCCTCACTTTGGTCCTCACCATTTCCTCAATGGGCAGGGATTCGGTCCATGACGCACTGTACTCATCCATAAGACGGGGCAGCATGATCTGGATTTCCTCCATCATCCCTTCTTTGACCTTTTCCATCAGGCCTTCACCCATGAACAGGGAGAGCACGGGCATTTTCTCCTTCATCCGGTGTTGAAGGAAATGGTCCATGTGTTCGCCGATCAGCGGGTACAGCGACTCCAGTTTCCGGGGATCCAGCAGCTTAGACCGAATCTCGTCCATATGGATCAGTTCCTCGGCCACGAGTCGCCCCAGCTTCTCGGCAAAAACCTTCTGTCTTTTGGGGAAAATTCCCTGTAAGGTGAAAAGGCCCAGATTCAGGGGGCGACGGGGGTGAAAAAGCATTTTCACCGCCACCCAGTTGGTTATCCAGCCGATGAAAGCCGATAGAAAGGGAATCAGGTAAAGGATCATCTTTGGGAAATCCAGGAAGGCAATTTAAGGATTATCTGATGGACAGCGGCCCCCGGCCTTCTTCCAGGAGCCGGTTCAGGTACTGGCCGTATCCGCTTTTCATATACTGCCGGGCCAGGGATTCGAGCTGGGCCTGGTCGATATAGCCTTTACGGAAGGCAATCTCTTCAATGCATCCGATTTTCAATCCCTGGCGCTTTTCGATCACTTCAATGAACTGGCCGGCCTCCTGCAGGGAGTCAAAGGTGCCCGTATCCAGCCAAGCCGTGCCCCTGTCCATAATCCCCACTTCCAGTTTTCCTCTCTCCAGATAGTGGCGGTTCACATCCGTGATTTCATATTCGCCCCGGGCTGAAGGTTTCATGGAAAGGGCAATATCCAGGACTTCGTTGTCATAGAAATACAAACCCGGAACCGCGAAATGGGATTTGGGCCGGGTGGGCTTCTCTTCAATGCTTATGGCCCGCTGGCGGGAATCAAATTCCACCACTCCGTATCTTTCGGGATCAGATACCGGATAGGCGAAGACCACGGCCCCGTCCGGGTCGGCTTTCTGTTCCAGAAGATTGCCCATTCCCGAGCCGTAAAAAAGATTGTCGCCCAGGATCAGCGCCACCGAATCCCGTCCCACGAATTCCCGGCCGATGACAAAGGCTTGGGCCAGGCCGTTGGGTTCGGGTTGTACCGCATATTCGAAAGTACAGCCCAGGTGGCGCCCATCGCCCAGCAGTTTTCGGAATGAAGTCTGGTCCCCGGGGGTGGTGATGATCAGGATTTCGCGGATTCCGGCCAAAAGCAGGGTGGAGAGGGGATAATAGATCATGGGCTTGTCGTAGACAGGCAGCAGTTGCTTGCTGACCGCTACGGTCAGGGGGTATAGTCGGGTTCCCGACCCACCGGCCAAAATGATTCCTTTCATGATCTCTGGTTTCCTTGTCCGGCCGGGAGTCCCGGCCCGCAGCCTTTAAAGTATTTTATGCTCTTCGATGAACTTGGTGGTGAATTCCCCCCGGCGGAAGGCCTCGTTTTTCATCAGCTTCAGGTGGAAGGGAATGGTGGTGTGTATACCTTCGATCACATATTCACTCAAAGCCCTTTCCATGGTTTGCAGGGCCTCCTCCCGGGTTTGGGCCACGGCAATCACCTTGGCGATCATCGAATCATAGTAGGGGGGGATGGTATATCCCGCATAGATATGGGAGTCCACCCGGACCCCATGACCTCCGGGGGTATGGAGGGTGGTGATCCGGCCCGGGCTGGGCCGAAAATCATTATAGGGATCTTCGGCATTGATCCGGCATTCGATGGCGTGCATCTGAGGCTCATAGTTCTTGCCGCTAATGGGCACCCCAGCGGCTATTTTTATCTGCTCCTTGATCAAATCGAAGCTGATCACCTCTTCGGTAACTCCATGTTCCACCTGGATACGGGTGTTCATTTCCATGAAATAGAAGTTCCGGTTCTTGTCCACGAGGAATTCCACGGTGCCCACGCTTTCATACTGAATGGCCTTGGCCGCCTGAATGGCGGCCTCGCCCATTTTCTTCCTCAGTTCCGCCGTCATGAAGGGGGAAGGGGATTCCTCCACCAACTTCTGGTGGCGGCGCTGAATGGAACAGTCCCTTTCGCCCATATGGCAAACGGTGCCGAATTGGTCTCCGGCAATCTGGATTTCAATATGCCGGGGCTCTTCGACGAATTTCTCCATGTATATGCCGTCGTTGCGAAAAGCCGCTGCGGCTTCGGTTTTCGCCGTCTGGAAGGCTTTTTCCAGCTCTTCTTCCGACCAGACCACCCGCATGCCCTTGCCTCCACCCCCGGCCGTGGCCTTGAGGATTACGGGATAGCCCATTCCCTGGGCCAGTTCGCGGGCCTGATCCAGGGATTCGAGCAGTCCATCGGATCCGGGGATAACCGGTACTCCGGCGGCAATCATGGTTTCTTTGGCAGTCATTTTATCTCCCATTCGCTGGATCATCTGAGGACCGGGGCCAATGAATTTAATCTTGTATTCTTCGCAGATCTCCGAGAACCGGGCGTTTTCGGCCAGAAATCCATAGCCGGGATGAATGGCATCGGCGTTGGTGATTTCCGCGGCGGCCATGATATGGGGGATATTCAGATAAGAGTCAACCCCCTGGGGTTTCCCTATGCATACCGCTTCGTCCGCAAAACGCACGTGCAGGGAATCCTTGTCGGCTGTCGAGTATACCGCCACGGTTTTGATACCCATTTCCCGGCAGGTACGGATGATTCGAAGGGCGATCTCCCCCCGATTGGCAATCAGTATTTTTTTGAACACAGAAATAGTGAGTTTATGAGGTTTGGATCGGCAGGCGGTGGGGAAGAGGATGGATGCGGCCCTTTCCCGGGTTCCGCCTTAGAGGGGTTCGACCAGAAATAGCACCTGATCGTATTCCACCGGCGAGGCGTCTTCAGCCATGACTTTCACCACCCTGCCTGAGACTTCGCTTTCGATTTCATTGAACAGTTTCATGGCTTCAATGATGCAGACCACCTGTCCGGGATGAATTTCATCGCCTACCTGAACAAAGGGAGGTTTATCCGGAGCCGGGCTGCGGTAGAAAGTGCCAATCATGGGGCTTTTCACAGGAATATTCTGGGATTCCGCCTTGGGTTTTTCCGTCGGGGCCGTGGGGGCCTCCGAGGCGGGAGCGGGGGGATTCGGGGCGGCGGCCGGCTGGGCCAGGGCAGCCGGAGCGGGAATCAAGGCAGGGGAAACCAGGGCAGGGGCGGGTTGTCCCTGCTTGATCTTCAGCTTGAAATCTCCTTCTTCAATGCTGAGTTCCGTAATATTGGATTTGTTGACGAACTTAATCAGTTCCTGAATTTGTTTATACTCCATATTCCTATTTTTAGTATGAGTGACTGGGCTCTGAATCCTTATTCTTTCACCCTTTCCACGTAAGCTCCGGTTTTGGTGTCCACCCGGATCAGCTCATCGGTGTCGACAAAAAGGGGAACCATGACGGTGGCTCCGGTCTCCAGGGTGGCGGGCTTTAGGGTACGGGTGGCGGTATCTCCTTTGATTCCCGGCTCCGAATAGGTGACTTTGAGTACCACATGGGGGGGCAGTTCCACGGACATGGGCATTTCGGTTTCGGTGTTCACCAGAACAAAGCATTGCTGACCGTCCTTGAAAAGCTCCGGTCTTTCGATCTGGGACTCGGGTACGACGATCTGCTCAAAGGTATTGTTGTCCATGAGGTTGAACCCCGAATCATCCTTATAAAGGAATTGAAATTCCCTTCTTTCCACCCGGACGGGATAAATGGTGTCTCCTGAGTTCCAGGTGTGTTCGATGGTGCGGTGGTTGTCCACTCCTTTCATCTTAGCCCAGACCTTGGCCGCAGCCCGGGCGGTTTTGTTCTGTCCGAATTCAATGACCGTATAAAGATTACCGTCCAGTTTCAGGATAAGTCCGTTGCGGATATCTGCTGTTGTCGCCATAAATAGGTTTTGGTTGAGTTAGCAAAACTAAACATTAACGGCAAAATGGAAAATTTGCCTGCCCCGGGCTCCCGGTAGGGGCGGGGGCGGGGTTTTGCCCCTTGAAGGATCATACCCAATGTCCGTCCAATAGCACCCGGTCCACCGGGTTGTTCCCGAAATCATAGGGGATATAGGCCAGGGAGGGTATGGGATGGGTGATGATCAAGTCCGCTCTTTTCCCCGGGGCTATACTGCCGACTTCATCTTGGATTTCCAAGGCCGCGGCCCCGTTGAGGGTGACGGCATGGATGGCTTCTGCGGGAAGTAACCCCTGCTGGGTGCAGGCCAGAGTCAACATTTGGGGGATATTGCCGCTGGGACAGGAACCGGGATTGTAATCCGAGGCCAGGGCAACGGGAAGCCCGGCATCGATCATGGCTCTGGCCGGAGGATAGGGGAGGCCCAGGAAGAAAGCCGCCCCAGGCAATAGAGTGGGGATGGTATCGGAGCCTTTGAGTACCTCAATTTCCCGGGGACCCACGCATTCCAGGTGGTCCACGCTGACGGCTCCCATGGCCACACCGATTTCCACGCCCCCGGAATGGTGAAGTTGATTGGCATGGATCTTGGGTTTGAGTCCATACTTCCAGCCCGCTTCCAGTAATCGGCGGGTCTCGTCTACGGAAAAGAATCCCTTCTCACAGAATATGTCCATATAATCGGCCAGGCCCTCGTCCTGGATTCGGGGCAGCATCTCGTCTATAATGAGGCGTATATAGCCTTCGTGATTGTTTTTGTATTCGGCCGGATAGGCATGGGCTGCCAGGAAGCTGGCCTTGATCAGCCGGCCGGTTTTTTCCTTGAGGCGACGAATCACCCGCAGCATTTTCCATTCCGCCTCCGGGTGGAGCCCGTAGCCGGATTTGATTTCCAGACTTCCGGTTCCCGTCCGCGTGATTTTCTCCAGTCTCTGCCAAGCCAGATCAAAAAGCTCTTCTTCGGAAGCCTCGGCCAGGTGACGGGCGGAATTCAGTATGCCTCCGCCTCGGCGGGCAATTTCCTCATAGCTCATCCCCCGGATCCTGTCCTCAAATTCCGATTCCCGGGAAGCGGCAAAGACCAGATGGGTATGGGAATCCACCCAGGCAGGGAGGACCAGTCGGCCTTCCAAGTTTATCTGATCGTCCAGATGTTCCGGGCCCGGCGGGTCCGACATGGGGCCAAAGCTGTGAATCTTGCCGTCTTCAATATAGAGCCAGGCATCTTTTATGGAGGGCAATACGCTCATGGATTGGCCGGCCACCCTGGATTTTCTTTCCGTTCCGGTCTCGATTTGGAACAGTTCGCGGATATGGGTAAGGAGAAGGTGCATGGAATATTGGATTCTGGCCCAAAACTAAGGAAAACCCAGGGGGAATTTCCCCCGGAGGGCAAAAGGCAAAAACCATTACCTTTGAGCCCATGCGCCGCATTCTCAGGGGATTGGGTATACTGGCCGCCGGCGGGCTCCTCCTGGTGATTCTGCTGATTGCCCAGATTTATTATTATGGGGCCATTCATGAACTGGAAGTCCCCGTGGAGGAAGAAGCCCTCGATCCCCTTCCCCAAAGAGTGGAGATCGGGGATCAGGCCTACCGCTTAGGCGCCAACTGGATTCGACGCAACGAATACGGGATCCATGAACTCTATATTGAAGGGGGAGACTGGGAAAGAGGAAGGGTGAACGGTGCCCTGACCCGGGAGCTGATGGAAGCCCAGGAACAGGCCTTTACCGACCAGATCCGGGAGATGATTCCCTTCCCCCGTTACTTATCCCTGCTCAAATACCTCATCGGTTTCATGAACCGGGATCTGGAGGATTATATATCCCCCTCCCTGAAACGAGAGATATATGGTGTCTCCCGCTACGCCTCCCCGAAATTCGATTGGATTGGGGAGGCCTATGCCCGCCAGCTGAATTATCATGCCGCCCACGACATAGGCCATGCCCTCCAAAGCCTGATGCTGGTGGGTTGTACCTCTTTCGGGCTCTGGGATGGACAAACCCAGGACGGGAGCCTGCTGGTAGGCCGCAATTTTGACTTTTGGGTGGGCGATGCCTTTGCCGAACAGAAAATCCTGGCTTTTGTGAAACCGGACTCGGGATATGGCTATGTTTCCGTAACCTGGGGAGGCTTTGTGGGCGTGGTCTCGGGAATGAATGACCAGGGGCTGACCATTACCCTGAACGCCGCCCCCGGCGGCCTATCCTGGAAAGCTCGCACGCCGGTTTCCCTGGTGGCCCGGGAAATCCTTCAGTATGCTTCAAATCTGGAGGAAGCCCTGGATATAGCGCGCCGCCGACCGCTCTTTGTTTCCGAATCACTGCTGATTGCCAGTGCCCGGGACGGGAAGGCCGTGGTGGTGGAGAAAACCCCGGAAGAAATTGCCGTGGTCTCAGGAAGGGAGGGAAGGCTGCCCTGCACTAATTATTATCAGTCCGAACTCTTTGCCGGCCGCAAAAACAACCTGCAGGAAATCCAGGATGGGGCCAGTGCCTACCGATACCGGAGACTGGAAGAGCTGCTGGACCGGGAGGGGCCCCTGAGTCCCCGCTCTGCTGCCGAGATTCTCCGCGACAGAAGGGGACTGGGGGATCAGTCCATTGGCTGGGGAAATGAGAAAGCCATCAATCAGTTTATTGCTCATCATTCCATTATTTTTCAGCCCGACAGCCTTCGGTTCTGGATGAGTACCTCCCCTTGGCAGATGGGGGACTATATCTGCTATGACCTGAAGGCCGTGCTCCATGGAGATATGCCGGCTGTCCGTCAGCCTCTTTACGATACCCAAAGGACCATAAAGGAAGACCCCTTTGTCCAAAGCGAAGCCTTTGCCCGCTACCTCCTTTACCGCAAAATGCTCCAGGAATACCGCCAGGGAGGGGAGCTGGATACGGCCCAATGGCTGAGCCTGAATCCGGACTACTATGAGACCTATGAAATTGCCGGAGACTTCGCTCGGGCCAAAGGTTGGGTCGAAGCGGCGTGCTCCTTCTACCTCAGGGCCCTGCAAAAGGAAATTCCCCGATCGGCGCAAAGGCGCTCCATTGAAGAAAAAATGCCCAAGCCTTGATGCCGATTCCCTCGAATATTTCTGATGCACCACCCCTTCTGGAATCCCTTTTCCAGCAGTACCGGATATTGGCGCTGATTCCCACCTATAACAATGCCCCTTATTTGGAGAGCCTGTTGAAGGATACCCTGTATTATACCCGGCAGATCCTGGTGGTCAATGACGGGTCCACCGACAGCACTGCCGAGATTCTGGCCGGTTTTCCCCAAATCCGTGTCCTGGACTTGGGGGAGAATCAGGGCAAAGGCATGGCCCTGAGAAAGGGTTTCCAGGAAGCCTGGTCCCTGGGCTATGAGCGGGTGATTACCATGGACAGTGACGGGCAGCATCTTCCTTCCGATCTCATCGTTTTCCTCGACGCCCTGAAAACAAACCCCCATGCCTTGTTCATGGGGTCCCGAAACCTGCATCAGGAATATGTGCCCTCCCGCTCCCAATGGGGGAACCGGTTCTCGAATTTCTGGTTCTATGTCAATACGGGATACAGACTGCCCGACACCCAGACCGGATACCGCTTGTATCCCCTGGCCCCCTTGGTGAATAAAAAGTTCCGGGGAAGACGTTTCGAATTCGAGGTGGAGGTGCTGGTCCGGGCAGCCTGGGCCGGGGTTCCGATTCTGTCCCTGCCCATAAAGGTCCATTATCCCCCAGCCCAGGAGAGGATAAGTCATTTTCGACCCTGGCAGGATTTTGGGCGGATCAGCCTATGGAATACGGTCATGGTCCTGGTGTCCCTGTTCTGGGTCCATCCCCGGCGCTGGTGGCTATCCCTTTGGCGTCCAGGGGGCTGGAAAAGGTTTCGGGACCAGCTTCTGGTCCAGCCACAGGAATCCAATCTCCGCAAATCCCTGTCCCTGGGTTTTGGTGTATTCATGGGCATAGTGCCCATATGGGGATTTCAGATGGCGGTAGGCATACCTCTGGCCATAGGGTTGCGGCTGAACAAGGCATTGTTTCTGCTGGCCATCAACATATCGATATTTCCGCCCATTTTCTGGTTTGCCAGCTTATGGCTGGGCCGCCGCCTACTTCGCCTGCCTCCCTGGTCCATAAGCTGGCGGGATCTGCAGCTCGAACAGGTTAAACAGGAAGGCCTGGCCTTTCTATTGGGAGGGGCGGTGCTGGCCCTGGTATCGGGGCTACTGGTTTTTCTGCTCAGCTATGGCCTTCTGCAGATCTATCGACCCTGGGGGGGGAGGAGGGGGGATTCGCAGAAGAATCAGCCATCGCCTTCCAACGGGCATCGCGTTCCAGAATCTGGGGAATCAGCGCAGACACCCCGTCATTAATCAGGATATCGTCGCAGAGCCTAAGTTTTTCTTCCTCGTCCATCTGCCGGTTCATGCGCTGAATCACGGCTTCTTCACCGATGCCATCCCTTTCCCGGGTCCGCTGCAGGCGTAGGGCCCGGGGCGCTTTAACGCCCACCATGAGGTCCATGTCCCCGGCCGTTCCGGCCTCAAAGAACAGAGCTGCCTCCTTGATCGCATAGGGAGCATTCTGCCGGAGAAACCAGGATTGGCTGTACTCGATTACCCGGGGATGAATCCAGGACTCGAGCAATTGAAGGTCTTTGGGGTGGCCGAAAACCCGGGCTCCCAGTTTCCGGCGGTCTATGGCCCCGTTCACCCAAACCGAGTCCCCGAAAACCTCCCGGATTTTCTTTTGCAGATCCTCATCCTCGGCCATCAGCAGGGCACCGACTTCATCGGCATATAGTACCGGTACGCCCAGAGACTGAAAGACCCGGCAAACCATGGTTTTACCCGATCCGATCCCGCCGGTAATTCCGATTTTCAGCATCATGGGTCTGAATCTGAATGGCTAAGCACCGGTTCAGGCGGCGGTCTGCCCGTTGCGTTTGCGGTGGGCCATGGTCAGTTCCATGGAAACCGCCGAGCGCTCCACGATGACGAAAACGCCGCGGGATATCTCCAGCTGAAGGGTGCCGTCATCATTCACCCGGGTGATGGTGCCATGAATGCCGGAAGAGGTGACTACTTTCTCCTGTACCGTGATGGACTCGGCAAATTTCTTCTGCTCCTTGGCTCTTTTGGTCTGGGGGCGGATCATGAAAAAATACATGACGGCCACCATACCCAGCATGAGGAACAGCTGGGGCATGGCACTGGGGGGAGCGGCCTGAAGAAACTGGGGGACAAAGGAAATGAGCATAGGTTATGACATTGATTAGATGAATGAATACAGAGAATGAATTATTGTGGCCGGGGTTCTACCTGGGCCTTAATATAGAGTCGGTGTATGCCTTTTTGGTCATTGGTGAGCAAAGTAACCGATTTTTCCTGATGACCGCTGCGGTCGGCAGTATGAAATTTCACTTTGATTTTCCCTCCCTGTCCCGGGGGGATGGGCTCCCGGGGATATTCGGGTACGGTGCAGCCACAGGATCCCCGGGCGCTGCTTATTATGGCCGGGCTGGATCCCTGATTGGTGAAATGGAATTCCACGGTGGCCACCTCCCCCTCGTGCAAATGCCCGAAATCATGGGTGGAATCGGAAAAAACCAGCTTCGGCAGGGCATGAAAGGCCGCTGAATCGGTTCCTTTGGCCGAATGGGGGATGGATATCAGGTCGGCGGAATAGCGGAAGGAATCTTTTTCTCCTTCGGGGGACTTACAGGAAATCATGCCCATACTGATTGCCGCTGCCCAAAACCAGACATAATTCATGATTCGATTCATGGTGCCGTATTTATGGGATAGGATGGTCTTTGACTATTCGATCTTCTTTTTCCAGGTCCTTGAGCAGCTTATCCAGCACGCCGTTAATGAACTGTCCGCTTTGCGGGGTGCTGTACTGCTTGGCGATTTCAATATATTCATTGATGGTGACCTTAGTGGGGATGCTGGGAAAATAAAGCAGCTCGCAGAGTCCCATGCGAAGCAGCAGCTGATCAATGAGGGCCACCCTTTCGGCATCCCAGTTGATCAGCTTGGGCTCGATAAGCGAGCGGCAATAGGCTTCTTTCTCCAGGACTGTGCGCACCAGTTCATGGGCATAGTCCCTTTTTTGCCTGGAAATCATCCGGGAAAACTGGAATTTCAGCTGGCCGCCTATCCATTTTTCCACAAGCAGGCAGCACATTTCCCGGTCGTCTTCCCAGCTGGGATGGTCCTCGGCAAACTGTTCCATGAAGCCCTGATTGCCCAGGATTTCTTTTTCCCAAAGGTGGGCTATGATCTGCTGGTCTGCGGTATGGGGATCTACCGAATCGGGCGAATTCAGGTAGGCGGCATAGGCCTGAGAGGAAATCAGTTGCTGATAGATTTTTTTCACCCAGTCCTCGGATATATGCCCATGGATTTTGGGGGCTCCGGCAGCCTGGATAAAGGATTCATTCTGGCGCAGCCGCTCCATGAGGCCGTTTTGGGCTATTTGGGTGCTTACTTTTCGGTCTTCCTCGGAAGGAAGATATTTGGCGGCTCGCTGACGGGCATCCTGGTGGGCGTATTCGGTAATTTTGATCATATAGAGCAGAAGCAGAGTGACCAGATCCAGGGACCGGTCCAGCTTCTCGTCGAGTATGCGTTCTCCGCGCCGGGATTCCACTCCCTCTGTTTCCGAACTGGTGGACAGGGTATAGAGCGTCTGCATGCATTTGATTCGGATGTTGCGGCGAGGAATCATAGGAAAAGAACAGGTTTTGCGGCGGCAAAGATAGGGGAAATGCCGTATAATCAGGCCAGTGGACGGGGAAAATACCTTCGAGGAATCAGCCGATCTGTCCCCAGGGCCTGGCCCCTTCCCGGGCCCGGATCATCCAGGCGATTCCCTGGTGGGTAGGCAGAATCAGGCCCGGGTCGGTCTCCATGATCTTTCGGGCCGCTTCCCGGGTGATTTCCATCAGGGGGAGATCGTCGACCAAATCGGCCAGTTTCAGGGCCAGGGCTCCGCTCTGGCGGGTACCATGGAGGTCACCCGGCCCCCGGATGGCCAGGTCTTCTTCGGCTATGCGAAACCCATCGCTCGTGGCGCAGAGTACTTCCATGCGCTTTCGGCTTTCGGCCGAAATCCGGTTGCCGGTGAGCAAAAGACAATAGGACTGGGTCCCTCCCCGGCCCACCCGTCCTCTGAGCTGATGGAGCTGGGACAAACCGAACCGCTCGGCGCTTTCGATCAACATTACCGTCGCATTGGGCACGTCGACACCCACTTCGATCACGGTGGTGGCCACCAGAATCTGGGCCTCTCCCTTTTGGAATCTCTCCATGTTTCTCTGCCTTTCTTCGACGGGCTGACGCCCGTGGACCATAGCCACCTGGTATTGGTCCCGAGAGAAAAATACCCGGACCTGTTCGTATCCAGCCATTAGGCTTTCGAAATCCATTTTCTCCGACTCTTCGATCAGAGGGTATACAATATAAGCCTGACGGCCCTGATCCACCTGCTTGCGCAGGAAATCCATAAACTGGCTGCGGTGGGTTTCGGGTCGCCAAAAGGTTTTAATGGGCTTTCGGCCGGCGGGTAGTTCATCGATAAGGGAAAAGTCCAGGTCCCCATACTGAGTCATGGCTAAGGTGCGCGGGATGGGCGTAGCTGTCATGACCAGGATATGGGGGGGATGACGGTTTTTTTCCCATAATCGGGCTCTTTGGCCCACCCCGAACCGGTGTTGCTCATCGATGACGGCCAGGCCCAGATGATGGAATTGAATCTTCCCTTCGATCAGGGCATGGGTGCCGATGACCAGCGGCAGACTTCCATTGGCCAGGGAATCCAGTATGCGCTTCCTTTCCTTTCCCTTTACGGAACCGGTGAGCAGGGCCGTTTGCGGGCCTCCCTCGCCCAGCATTTTCTTAATGCTCTGGTAATGTTGTTGGGCCAGGATTTCCGTGGGGGCCATCAGGCAAGCCTGAAACCCGTTGTCCAGGGCCAGCAACATACTCATCAGGGCCACCACGGTTTTTCCGCTGCCCACATCCCCCTGGACCAGCCGGTTCATTTGATGGCCATAACGACAGTCTTCCCTGATTTCCCGGATCACCCTTTTTTGGGCTTCGGTCAGGGAAAAGGGTAATCGATCCCGATAGAATCCATGAAAATAATCTCCCACCTTGGGGAAGGCCCATCCGGGCTTTCGCCTCCTTATGGCCCTCATATGGGCCATCTGCAGCTGAAGGAGCAGCAACTCCTCGAATTTGAGCCGGTGGCGGGCGGCATCTAGTTCCCTTTGGTCTTTGGGGAAATGGATTTGGTGGTAGGCTTGGTACCGGGAACATAATCCATAGGTTTGGATCAGCGATTCCGGCAGCCATTCGGGCAGGTCGGCCTGGGTAATCCGATCCAGAATCTGCCGGGTGAGTTTGCCTATGGATTGATTGGTCAGCTGGCGGGATCGAAGTTTTTCGGTGGAGGGATATAAGGGCTGCAGCCCGGTTCCCGAACGGGCATGAGGGCCGGCGATCTCCAGGTCTGGATGGGCTATGCTCCACTGACCGCCAAGGGTGTTCAGCCGTCCATAGGCCAGGTAAGGAGTGGAAAGGGAAAGGGTTTTCCGGATACTAGCGATTCTGGCGAACCAGACCAGCTCCATGGTGCCGGTCTCGTCACGGAACTCCGCCACCAGTCTTTTCTTCCGGCCTTCTCCCAGCTCCGAGAAATGGGTGATGTATCCGCAGACCTGTACGTATTCGGCCATGGGATTAATGTCTCGGATAA
Organism: uncultured Chitinophagaceae bacterium; assembly: GCA_964412885.1. Lineage (GTDB taxonomy): Bacteria > Bacteroidota > Bacteroidia > Chitinophagales > Chitinophagaceae > CAYPQN01. The sequence continues at coordinate 51,064 of CAYPQN010000010.1, forward strand.
AACAGACCTGGCTGCGGTCCAGGTACCGGAATGGGAAGTGATCGAGCAGGTCACCGAATCGCCGAATCCCCAGTTCCTTGGTCAGGCACTCCCCCCGAAAGGGGCCAACGCCCTTAAGGAATTCAATGGGGGTTTCCAGGAGATGAGATACAGGAGATTGGGCCATCGATGCAAGGGTAATGACAAAGATTAGCAATTTGGCGGGGAAGCCCAAATCCCCTTTGGGGAGCCACAGCGGACTAATGCGGTTCCTCGACGGCCAGCACGGTGCGCAATTTTAAGGCCTTGGCCGCCCTCATCACGGTGACAATGCTTTCGGCATCTGCCTGTTTGTCGGCATGGATCACCACGGTGGGTTCCGCATAATCGGCCGCCGATATCTGATGGGATATGGCGGCAAACAGAGAGTCCGCATGCACGGGCTGGGTACCCAGGTAAAATCGTTGCTGGGGATCGATGGACACGGTCACGGTTTGTTTGCTGCGGGTATCGGATTCGGCTTGAGGAATGGTCAACTGGATCACGTTGGGATTGGCCAGGGTGGAGATCACCAGGAAGAACAGCAGGAGAATGAACAGTATATCGTTCAAAGCCGAGCTGTGGGGCTCGGGGGCCCCTCTAAGGTTCTTTCTCAGATTCATTCGTTGACGGTTTTTAGGGTTTCCATGGTCTGTCCCACCAGAGAGCGAGCTGCCCGGGGTCAGGGAGCAGGCTCATGCAGTATATCCAGAAAATCCACAGCGGCGGCCTCCATGCGATAGACGATTTTATTGATCTGGGCATTGAGGTAATGGTAAGCCACATAGGACAGCAAACCGATGATCAATCCCACTGCGGAGGTCACCATTTTAGTATAAATGCCGCTGGCCATGCTTTCCAGGGAGAATCCCTGGTGCTGAATGTGGAAAAACAGGATGATCATACCCGCGATGGTGCCCAGAAAGCCGAACATGGGAGCTATGCCGGCTATGGTAGAGAGAATGGACAGGTTTTTCTCCATTTGGTATACTTCCAGTTTCCCGGCGCTTTCCATGGATTTCTCTATATGGTCAAAGGGTTTGCCAATACGGGCGAGTCCTTTGTCCAGGACCCGGGCCACTGGACCCGAAGTGGAACGGGAAAGGGACTTGGCCGCGGAAATATTGCCCGAGCCCACATGGTCGCGGATCTGGGCCATGAATCGCTGGTCCATTCCTTTGGCCTTCTGAATCACCATCCATCTTTCCACGAATACATAGACCATGATGATGGAGCAGAGCAAAAGGGGAATCATCAGCACTCCACCTTCCATGAGCAAATAAAGAAGGGAGATTTTTTCCGGTGCCGCCTCTGCGGCCCCGGCACCGGAAACCGGCAGGGAATCGATTTGCAACAGTTGCATGGCAGACAAATTCATGGGCAAATTCATAAGAGGACAAATCTAATCATCGCCCCGTTCTGCAATTGTTAAAATATCTGGGGCGGCGAGGCGGAGATACGGGTCCCCGGCCTTATTCATCTGGAGCAATTCCCCAAAATATAATCGGGCTCAGAGCGAAGGGGAAGGCGGAAATGGGTATTGGCGGATTTCCTGACCTAGGCAATTTCTTTTCTTGGGAAGGCTAAATCATTCCTGATTTTCCATTGTGTTGATTGAGGGGGTGTGCAATACAAAATGCACCAGGGATAAGCTGGTGCATTTTGCTGTTTAAGGGGTTTAGGCCTGCGGTTCCAAGGACAGATCCGGAGGACAGGTTAGGACTCTACTGAATCGAGACCAGCTCGATTTCAAAGTGAAGATCCTTGCCGGCCAGGGGGTGGTTGGCATCCAGGATTACGGAATCTTCCCGGATCTCAGAGATGACTACGGGAAATACCTGTCCCTGGGCATCGCTTAGACTGAGCTCCATGCCCAGCTGAGGCTCCATGTCCTCAGGAAAATCCTTGCGGGGATATTCCATGACCATTTCGCTGTTATGGTGGCCGTATGCCTGATCCACAGGAATATGCACATTCTTTTTATCTCCCACTTTCATATCTACCAGGGCCTGATCGAACCCTTTGATTACCTGGCCGCTCCCCACGACAAATTCCAGGGGATCCCGGCCTTGGGAACTATCGAAAGTGGACCCGTCATCGAGTTTCCCGTGATAATGGACGCGTACGGTGTCTCCATTCTTTACTTGCTGCATAAAAAAGATAATTTACGAATCGTTGAATCCCGGAAAGGTACGTTATTTTCCCGCGAATCCACAAAACAATCCCCTTCTTATATATAGGTCGCCCAGGGCCAGGGAATCTCTCTGGCCAGGGTCCTGCCGCTAATCTTGCCTTTCCCTGAACCGGGAGGGTCGGGGGAAAAGCATAACTTTGCGCGGTGTTTTATCGATTCAGATTTTCAGGAATATGAGATACTTGCTCATGATCATCATGGTCCTGCTCCTGGTCCGTCCCCTCGGGGCACAGGATATGGGCCCCTACAACGGGGAGATCCGGACCGGAGCCGAACAGATCGACGCCTATCTTCCTCTGATTCAAGGGAAGAGGCTGGCTCTCGTAATCAATCAGGCTTCCCGGGTAGGAGGGAAATCCCTGTTGGATACGCTGATTTCCTTGGGCGTTGAGGTGGCTTCGGTCTGGGTTCCCGAACACGGATTCCGCGGGGAGGCGGAAGCCGGAGAGTGGATCGACGATGGCCGGGACCGGCTTACAGGCACCCCTATCTTTTCTCTTTATGGCAAATCCCGCAAGCCTTCCAAATCCTTTTTCAAAGGGGTGGATATGGTGGTCTATGACCTTCAGGATGTGGGGGTGCGCTTCTATACATATATATCCACCTTGGAATACGTAATGGAAGCCTGTGCCCGTCAAGAGGTTCCCTTGCTTATCCTGGACCGTCCGAATCCGTTGGGCTTTTATGTGGACGGGCCAGTCTTGGATACGGCTCATCGATCTTTTGTCGGGCGACAGCCCATCCCCATTGTCTATGGGATGACGCCTGCCGAGTATGCTCGAATGCTGGTGGGAGAGCAGTGGTTTGAAGGGGCCTCTTCCCTTAAATGGGATCATATCCCTTGCCAGAACTATGATCACCTAAGCCGCTATTATCTCCCCGTTCCTCCATCGCCCAATCTCCAGTCCATGGCGGCGGTTTATTGCTATCCCTCTCTCTGCCTTTTTGAAGGAACCGTGGTCAGCGTGGGTAGGGGCAGCGATAAGCCTTTTCAGCATTGGGGGCATCCCTCCTTCAAAGGGAAGACCTCTTATGGGTTCATCCCCCGGGCCCGGGCCGGCACCCAGATAAAGCCCTTATACGTGAACGAAATGTGCTATGGTCAGGTGCTGGCTTTGGATATTGCGGAGGCGGAGCAATTCGTTGGCCGTCAGATTCGTCTGGGGCCGCTGATGAAGGCCTATTCCTGGTTTGAGGACAAGGATAAGTTCTTCCATTCCTATTTCACCCTTCTGGCCGGAAACGAGGAGCTGGAAAAGCAGATCCGCGAAGGATGGTCGGAAGAAGCCATCCGCCAGTCCTGGGAGCCCGGGCTGGAGGCTTTCCGGAAAATCCGACGAAAATATCTTCTTTATCCGGATTTTGATCAGCAGTAAACCGAGGGGATAGCGGATGAGCAGACTGTTTACGGGCATATACTCCAGGATGCGTCGGCATCGTCTCTTATTTTGGATGCTTCTGGTGGCCTCGGCCCTGGTCTGGATGGCCCTTGCTCTTCAGCTGAAGATTGAAGGGGATATTTCCCGGCTTATGCCCCGCAAGTCATCCGATCAGCGGGTGCTCCAGGAGCTGCTGGGCAGCACCGAGGCCTCAGGGCGGATTCTGGTGGAAATCCGGGATCTGAACTCCCGGAACGCCCCCGGGGACGAATCCCTGTTTCTGATGGGGGATTCCCTGAGATCCCTATTGGAATCCAAGCTGTCTTCCTGGCTGGTCTGGGAGGACGAGGAGGAAACCAGATCGGCGGACCAGGTGGTGCCCATGCTTTTGGATCATTTCCCCCTGTTCCTGGAAGAGTCGGATTATGAGCAAATGGCCGAATGGCTGAATCCGGAAGGACTAGAGGCCACCATGGCCCTGAACCGGGAGCGATTGGTCTCGGCTTCGGGACCGTTCTGGAAAGACTGGGTGGAGAAAGATCCCCTGGGCCTGAGCCGCCAGCTTTGGCCTCGGCTGCAGTCCCTAAGTCAGGATACCCGTTGGGATTGGGCAAACGGATTTTTGGTCAGCCGTCAGGAACCCCGGCTGGGATTCTGGATTCAGCCCAGATATCCGGCCAACAGGACAAAGGAGAACGGGGAGCTTCTGGAGGCATTGTCCTCGCTGAGGACGGAATGGAAGTCCCGGAATCCGGGCTATGATTTCCTGTATTTCGGGGCCCCTTTGGTAGCTGCCGGCAATGCCCTGCAGATTCAGAAGGATACTCAATTAACCTTGGGACTCACCCTGGGTCTGTTGCTCCTGGTCACCTGGTATTATTTTCGGCGCAAGCGGGCTTCACTTTATTTGCTGATTCCTGTCGCCTATGGCGGCCTTATGGGGCTGGGGCTGACTTATCTAATCCAGGGCAGCATATCCGGCATAGCGCTGGGGGCAGGGGCCCTGGTCATGAGCATAGCCGTGGATTTTTCCATTCATTACCTATCGGCGGCCCGCCAGGGGGCCGATCCCCGGACGGTGATTTCCCGCGTAGCCCAGCCATTGCTTTTGGGAAGCCTGACCACCATAGCGGCATTCCATGCCCTTCGCTTCACCCAAACGCCCATACTCCAGGATTTTGGTCTTTTTGCTTCCCTTAGCCTTCTGGGGGCGGCCCTGGCCACCCTGATCATTCTGCCCCAGCTTCCTTTTGCTTCGGAAGATCAGGGCAGCGAAAGGATAACGGCATTTGACCGCATGGCACGCATTCCCTGGGAGCGCCGGCCGTATCTGGTCTGGACCCTGTTTCTGCTCACCCCGATTATGGCCTTTTTCAGCACCAAGGTGCGATTCGATGCCGAGATGACCCATCTGAATTTCCTGACCGACGACCTCCGGGAGGCCGAAGGGGTATTCCGTCAGAGTCATGACTTTACCCTGGGAACGATTTATGCCTGGGCGGAAGGGGAGGATGCCGATCAGGCCCGGGAAAAGATCCATGGTCTCCGCAAACCTCTGCAGGCTCTGGTCCGGGAAGGGAAGGTCCGATCGGCCACCCTGATCAGTGAATGGATCCCCCCCCGGTCGGTTCAGGAAGAAAAATGGCAGCGATGGACGGAGTTCTGGGAAGGGATTTCCCTGGATTCCATTCAGTCCCTGGCGGTGGCGGCAGCCCGGAGCCAGGGTTTGGCCGAGGCTCCGGTCCGGGCATTTTTTGACAAGGTTCCCCACTGGCCGTCCAGCTGGGGGGCAGAGCAGGAGGATATGCTTTATCGCATGTTTCCCGGTTCTCAGGCCCGCATCGGGGAGAAAGTCTATGCCCTGGCCTCCCTGAAGGTGGGCGATGAACACAGGGAATCGGTTTTCCTTTCGCTTTCGAATCAAGGGGAATGGAGCCTTTCGGACCGAAAAAGGGAAGCCGGCGCCCTAGCCCTGTTGCTCACCGAGGATTTTTCCGATATTGCCCTATGGTCTTCCCTGATCGTATTCCTGGCCCTTTGGCTGGGTTATGGACGGATTGAACTGGCGCTGATTTCCTTTCTTCCCCTGGCCATGTCCTGGATATGGATTTTGGGATTCATGGGTTTGGTCGGCCTGCCATTCAATATGGTCAATATGGTCATTTCTTCTCTTCTCTTCGGCCTGGGGGATGATTATGTCATCTTTATCATGGATGGGCTGGTGGAAAGGAACAAATCCCGGAGGTTCAGTCTCACCCCGGTGAAGTCGGCGGTTTATTTATCGGTGACCACCGTGTTGATCGCCCTGGGCGTTCTGCTGCTGGCCAGCCACCCGGCCCTGCGTTCCATAGCCTGGGTGTCGGTGGGGGGGATACTCTGCGTCTTGCTGATTTCCCAGGTTATCCAACCCTATCTTTTCCGCATTCTGATTGCCGACCGAGTGGAGAAAGGCTGGCCGCCTTTCACCTTGAGGACTCTTTTGCTTTCGGCTTTTGCCTTCAGCTTTTTCTTCCTGGGCTCTCTTTTCCTCGGTCTGCTGGGCTGGTGTCTGACCCGGCTGCGGCCCTTGGGAAAAGAAGGCAGCATGAAGGTTTTCCACCGGGCCATAAGCAGGATGAGCTGGATCATGATGCATATTATGGGCAATGTGCGCAAAACCCTGCCCCCCAAAGGGGCTATAGACCCCGACTGTCCGGCGATCTATGTGGCCAACCACAGCTCCTTTCTAGATATTCTCATGACCACTATGATTCATCCCCGCCTGATCCTGCTGACCAACCGATGGGTATGGAGATCTCCGGTATTCGGTGCGGTGGTCCGCATGGCCGAATACTACCCGGTGGAGGATTCCCTGGAAGAGCAGGAAGGTCGGCTGGTAGAGAAGGTGGCCCAAGGGTATTCGCTGATGATTTTTCCCGAGGGGACACGCTCCGCGGACGGAAAATTAGGTCGATTCCACAAAGGTGCCTTTTACTGGAGCGAGCGCCTGGGCATACCGGTGATTCCCCTGGTGCTCCATGGAGCACAGTACATCATGACCAAAGGGGACTGGATGCTCAAGGACGGCCACTGCTCCATTCACCTGGGCCCGGAAATCCCTCCCGACGACCACCGCTGGGGAAAGGATTACCAGCAGAAAACCCGCCGACTCCGCCAATGGATGAGGGAGCGCATGGACAGGATCCGCCAGGAAGTAGAAAAGCCGGCCTACTTCCGATATCGCTTTCATAAGGCATATACCTATAAGGGGCCGGTATTGGAATGGTATGCCCGGATCAAGGGAAAAATGGAGGGCTATTACCAACAGTTTGACGATATTCTCCCCCGGGAAGGCCGTATATATGACCTGGGTTGTGGATATGGATTCCTGAGCTGGATTCTTCAGTGGACTGCTCCGGATAGGGAGTTCATCGGTGTGGACTATGACGAGGAGAAAGTCCGGCTGGCGGAGGGAATCCGCCATGGGGAGAAGGGTGCATTCCATCAGGCGGATATCCTGGATTTTCCCCTGGAGCCTGCCGAAGGGATTCTCCTGCTCGACGTATTGCACTATTTAGTTCCCGAAGACCAGCAGCGCATGTTGGACCGGGCTTACCGGGCCTTGAAGCCCGGCGGGGTGCTGGTGATCCGTGACGGGGTCGTGGAACTGGGATCCCGGATAAAGGGGACCCAGATCACCGAATGGTTTTCGACCCGGCTTATCGGATTCAATAAAAGAAAGCAGGACCTCCATTATCTGAGCTCTGCCCAACTGGTCCAATGGGCCCGGAGCTGGGGTGCCGAAGCCGAGGTCCGGGATCCGGGGGGGATGACGGCCAATCTGATCTTCATTGTCCGCCGACCCTTAGGGGGAGAATAGGCGTTTTTTTTCGATGATCAGGCTGGCGAGAAGACAGACGGTGCCTAGAGCAGTAAGCCAGATCAACGGCAGGCGGTTGGCCGTCCAGGCCAGGTCCCGGATCATGAGATTCTGAACCGCTTCCATGGACCAATACAGGGGGGAGACCTGGGCCAGCCGGTGCAGTACCGGGGGGAAAAGCTCAATGGGTACCCATATGCCTCCAATGGCAGCAAGCAGCACTATGGTAATGGAGCCGACGGGAAGAGCCTGGTTGGTGGTCCGGAACATATGACCGAAAAGAAAGCCCAGGGAACTGGCCGCAAAGGAAATGCACAGGGCCATGGCCGTGAGGGCCAGGGGTTTGTCGCCCAGGTGGAGGCGGTCCAGTCCCATCCAGGGCAGGACGGTATAGCCCATGGACATCATAATCCAGAATTGGGCAGTGCAGAACAAGGTGAAGAATAGGACTTTTGCCACCAGAACAGGGATCGAGGCTCCGGGCACCATGCGAAGTCGAAGGGCGGTGCCTTCCTCCCTTTCCTTTATGCTATGGGTAATGATGGGGAGTATGATGAAGAACATACCAAAAAGGGTCCAGGCCGGCACATTATGTTGGACGCTGGATAAATGCTTGCCCGGAATCCGGAACTCGCTGACCGGATACTCGGCCAGTCCTATTCCCAATCCGGCCTCCAGAGGGGGTAGTGAGTCCAGGGAGGTAGAGGCCAGGACCAGCATATCCATCCTTTCCATCATGTATTGGGTTTGGGCCTCATAAAGGTAGGTTTCCAGAGCCCGGTAGGTAGACTGACGGAATCCGGGCTTGGTAATGGGATCGAAGTAAAGCCGGATCTGGAGGTCTTCGCGGGGAGGGCGGGAAGGCAGGACCCCCAGGCCCAGGGAAGAGGAAAATCGGTTGGTGATCCTCTGGGAGGCATTGACCAGTTCCGCCTGAGCCCCGGCCGGGATCTGTATGCCTAGGGAATAGGCTCCGGATTGGAGGGCTTGTTTCATCCTTTCCTCCGTTAAGGGCGCCCCGTCCAGTTCGGACAAGGTCCTGAAATGTCCGCTGGAGTCCAGGGCCTTTCTCAGGTTAAGCGAAAGGCGGCTGGATCCGTCTTCATCATGGAACAGGAGCTCGATTTTCTGCGTGCGGAATTCCCGGAAGGGCGCATCCTGGACCAGGGCCATGACCACGATCAGTAGGGCGGGCATGAGAAACAGCAGCAGCAGACCGCCCCAGTCCCTGACCATGACCAGGGCTTCTTTCTTTAGGGTGGCGAGAATTTTTTTCCTCATGGTCTTAGGGGTTTGGGGATTTTATTCCGGTAAGCCGCAGAAATACTTCTTCCAGGCTGGAGGCGGGCCCATGGGCTTCCTTAAGCTGCTGCGGGGATCCGCTGTCCAGGGTCTGTCCATGATCCATGATCAGCAGGCGCTGGCAAAGAGACTCGGCTTCGCTGAGTAAATGAGAGGTATATACAATGGTGGTGCCCTGGGCATGAATTTCCCGGAGGTAGTCCAGAATCAGAGCCCGGGATTGGACATCCACACCGGCTGTGGGTTCATCGAGGATGAGCAGCCGGGGCTTATGAATCAGGGCGGCCGCCAGATTGGCCCGGCGTTTCATCCCGCCGCTGAAGCGGCCGAATCGCTTGTGTCGGTACGCTTCCAATTCCAGCCGGCAGATCAGTTCCTCGGAGCGTTTGCGGGAAATCCGGGATGGCAGGCCATATAGGGCAGCAAAGTATTCCAGGTTCTCGGTTAATGTCAGCGCGGAGAACAAGGCATTTTCCTGGGGGGCAAGCCCCAAATGCGGATGGGGGCGGGCTCCACCCATTTCCCCCAAAATGCGGACCTGGCCCCCCTCGGGCCTGATCCAACCGCAAAGGATGTGGATGGTGGTGGTCTTTCCCGCCCCGTTGGGGCCCAGTAGGCCGAAGAACTCTCCTTCGGCCACCGAAAAGCTCAGTCCCCGGACCACAGGTTCCGGTCCTCCGAACCCCTTTACCAGGTCCCGGACTTCAATGGCCTTGTCCATAATAGGGTCCGGGTTTATCCCGGCTGGTAGCCGAGGGCGGATTTTAAGTTTTCAGGAAGAGGGGGGACCTGATGACGGGGCAGCAAATAGGAAGTGAGCTCGGCGATTTCCCGGAATACATAATGCGAATCCGCAGCTTTTTGCAGGTAGTCGGCCCCGGTGCTGCCGCCGGTGCCCACTCGTCGACCGATCGTTCTTTGCACCATATGAATATGGCGGTATCGCCACATGCCCATGAGCTCGTCGATTTCCAGCAGGGTGCTGAGCAACTCATAGGGCATGTGCAGAAGGGGAAGGTCCCGGTAGACCATGATGAACAGCGCATGGCGACAGGCCTCCGGACTCAGCCGCCGGTCTGCTACTTTCTCAGGGCCAAAAATCAGGTCGAAGCGGTCCAGGTTCCCCTCCTCTCCTTCGACCAGGGTCTGGGCATATCGCTGGCGGTACTGGTCCCAGAATCCCTGATTCCCCTGAGGCCAATAGCGGGCATCCCGGGCAAAGGGCATACGCTCTAGCCATCGGCCGATCAGGACAAAAAGGGAAGTTTCCTCCTCTGCTTTTTTTACCCTTTCCACATCCTCGGCCCGGAGCTGGGATAGATAGTACCCCTTTCCGTATCTCTGGTCGAAGGCCAGGCCAAGCTTTGCCTCGATCATTTTGAACTGAATGCTTTGGAACCCGGAGGCCGGCCGCAGTAAATCCCTGAAGTCCAGGAAATCCAGAGGAGTCATGGTTTCCATGACGCTCATCTGCATGACGGCTATATCCAGAATCCGGCAGATCCGCTTCAGTCTGTGGACACTATGGTATAGGTCAGGGGCATTATTGTCTATGGCGGGAGGGGAAAAACTGCGGCGGACCAGGTCAATTTCATGGAGAATCAGTTTGAACCATAGTTCATAGGCCTGATGGATGATGATGAACAGCATTTCATCATCGGCCCGGAGATTTTCTTTTTCGCTTTCCGGAAACTGGGCATGGAGTAATTTGTCGAGCTGCAGATAGTCACTGTAGTATACCGGGGGCCTTTGCTTTTTTTCCATGGGGGAAAATTAGGCATTATTGGGCGAAAGCGAAAATGCCCCCGGCTTTATCTCTTCTAAATGGACCCTCGGTCAGAGAGAGCCTTAAATCCGCAACGGATTTTTTGGGCAGATAAAATACCTTTAGTTCAGGGCAC
>CAYPQN010000011.1:0-60460 GCA_964412885.1 uncultured Chitinophagaceae bacterium
TTAAATTCTTCGGGCAGAAACTCAAGGTCTGTGATAAATTGCTCCCATTGCTGTTTAATGGTAGCTCCCTTAAAATGATGCACAAGGGAGTAGGGGGTATGGACATGTAAATCCCATTTACGCCATTCGGCACCTTTTGGAAATATAGTTTTTAGGCTCATGGTTTTCACATTTTATCAAGCAACTCCTTTTTTACTAACTCGCATGCTTTTTGGTGCTCATATATTTCGTCAGGGCGAATTAAACCGACAATATCTCCCACGAAATATTTGTCCTGTAATTTCAGTTCCATATTTTGTATAAATTCTCTTTGTGAGGGCACGTTACCAACACTGAAATCCATATATCTACGATAGCAATGGAGCACGGTATCAACATCCAGTTTGGTTTTCGTAAAAGCCTGATACAAATCGTAGAGGTCTCGTCCTTTACGCCTTTGGTACAAAGCCCGGATTTTTGTTCCAAGTAATTCCTCTACCTTATAGGTGGTCAGGGAACAATGGCCTTCAAACCAATTGGACTGTACGCCGAACGCTGTTTTTTCCCAACCTAATTCCGCAAAATGCTCGCGGCAGTTTATTTCTATTTTCAGGCGCATAGGCACTATCGGAGCAATTTCGGATTCAAAGCGGAATTTCATGGTTGCCATCATATTGCCAACTTCCACTTTTGCCTTACCCAAAAATCCCAGTACGTCCCTAAGTCTGTCCAGTACCTGACCAATAGGTTCGGCTTTTATCTGTACGAGGTCTATATCCTCGGAATACCTGGGTTGGGGATGAAGGTATAATTTGTGCAACGCCGTTCCGCCACGGAATGCCAAATGCCCTGCCAGATAATCATCGTTGAATATTTCTACCAATGCCCGGCAAATCACCAGATCCTGTTCTACCTGTTCATTGGTTTGCCACGAAACAGTATTACTCCATTCTATTATATCACTTTGCGGTATCATTCGTCTATTTCAATTTCTGAGTTCACAATTATTTTCCATCGCTCGTCCGATGAAAAACCAACCTTTTGTGCTGAAGTCTTTAACGGAATACGAAAAAATTCCAGTTTTGCTTTTCTGCTCACTTCGTAAAGACGCTTGCCTATATCTTTCTGCAATACTACCTCCAACAAAAAGCCCAGTCGCTGAATAGCCGTAACAGGGGCTTCTTCCAGAAGATGTTCTGTTATTTGTTCCGGCTTTATGGCCTCTGCCAGTTCGTTTAAAACAGTTGCTGTTCTGTCAAGCCCACCAATCCGTTTATCAAATTGCACCAGATCCATCGCTGTCAATGCGGGGTTGGATATATTGATAAAGCCGGTTTCCGTTTTCCTTTTTTCAAGAAACAGAGTAGAAATTTGCTTTTTACTAATATAATTTACTTTTACGCCTTTTTTATTGGTGGGTCGTAATGCCGGAAAATCGGTAAATACAAAATACTCCTGTGGCTGCTGGTGTGCCGCTCCATGAAACGAGGCTGCATTTAATAGACCAACATAGTACGGCCTTTCCAAAAATTTCATCAGCCCATCAATAAACAAGTGAGGGGGCAATATCCCCCTTGAACTATATTGAGAGGTAATGATGAGGTAATACCCTTTATGGATAGAGATAATTTTCCCTTTACCTGCAAGTCTTGTCAATTTCAATTTAATAGCCGCTTCCGTATCATGACGAAAAATATCTCTTACCTCTTTAAGGCTAAAAGAATGCCTGCCCCTTGCTGCAAGACGCTCCACCCAGTCACTTATTGATGATTTATTTTCCAAAGAGTAAAATTTTGCGAAAGGTATCATTTTTTGATAACTTTTGCAAAAAATCACTCTTATAATTTTCATGTAAAAGATACAAATCACCCCTTTTTCACCACCAAATGGCTCAACCCCGGATCGTTCAACAGCCGTTCCATTTCCGACTGGATAATGTCCTGCACGTCCTGCTTTACCTGTAAATAATTCCGCTGTACCATGCCGCTATCCAGCTTGCGGATGACGGCAATGTCCCGGTAGCCGTCCTGCTCTTTCTTTAACGCTTCGTGGTCGTTGATGATCTCGCAATGGTAGGCTTTCAGGTCAATTTTATTGTCAGGGTCATCGGCCACCATGCCCACGAACTCGCCGGAACTCAACGCCGAAATCCGGGACGGCGGTATGGCGGCGTCCAACGGTTTCTTTTCGCTGGACGATATGACGGCCGCAACCGATACGCAGAATGCGGTGCAGGCGGTCGTCCACGAAACGCAGACCATCGTGGACGGTTCCACCGTGAAGCTACGGCTGATGAATGATGTCTATATCAACGGCATCCACATCCCAAAGGACAATTTCCTGTTCGGCACGGCATCGCTGAACTGCGAACGGCTGAACATCAGGATCGGCAGCATCCGGTACGGCAATTCCCTGTTTCCGGTGGAGCTGTCGGTGTATGACATGGACGGACTGGACGGCATCTACATTCCGGGAGCGATCACCCGTGATGTGGCCAAGCAGTCCGCAGACCGTTCCATGCAGGCCATCGGCATGACATCGCTCGATCCGTCCTGGCAGGCCCAGGTCGCAGGTGCGGGCATCGAGGCTGCCAAGACCCTGTTCAGCCGGAAAGTGAAGCTGGTCAAGGTAACCGTCAAGGCGGGATACCAGGTACTCCTCCGGGACGAAAAACAAAAGCAGTCCAATTGATTATCCATTCATTTAAAAATTCCAAAGATGAAACCGCCGAAGGCAGCTTCATCCCCATTTACTAAAAAATTAAATACGATGAAAACATTCAGTGCAACAGTGATGACGGGATTATTTCTTTTCATCGCCATTTTAAGCGGCAAAGCGCAATCAGACGAAGCGGTTATACAGACCAAGGCCATCACGCCGTACCACATAGCCATTGCCTATTCAAAGGCCACCAACATCATTTTTCCATACGCCATCGTGAGCGTGGACAGGGGCAGCCGGGACGTGCTGGTGCAAATGGCAAAGGGCGTGGAAAACATCTTGCAGGTCCAGGCGGCAAGGGACAGTTTCCCCCAGACCAATATTACCATTGTAACCGCCGATGGAAAACTGACGTCTTTCCTTGTCGATTATCTAGCGCAGCCATCGGTGCTTAACCTTTCGCTGGCTCCCGAAGATAAACGTAATGTTATCGCCGTTCCATCGGAAGGTATCAACAGGCAAGAAATAGAGAATCGTGCCGGATCGGTGCTCGCATCGGAAGAAAGGAACGCCCGCATCAGCGACAGGGCGTTCGGTGTACGTTTGAAACTGGACGGCCTGTTCATCCGGGAGGATGTGATGTACCTGCGTTTACATATCCGTAAAAGAACCAATATCCCCTATGATATTGACCAGTTGCGCTTCTACATCCGTGACCAGAAGAAAGCCAGGCGCATGGCCACACAGGAACTGGAAATATCGCCCATCCTCCTGCACAACGGCACCGAAAAGGTAAACGGCAACATGAACCACAGCATCGTGCTGGCCGTCCCGAAATTTACCATTCCAGATAAGAAGTACCTCGCCATCCAGCTCATGGAAAAGAACGGCGGCAGGCATCTGGAACTGCATGTAAAGAACAGGACGGTCGTAAAAGCTATTCCGGTTGAATAGGTAAAAATTGTTGCGGGATGGAAATGGGGAGAAGGAAATACGATATCATCTATGCTGATCCGCCCTGGGCGTATAAGGTATGGAGCGAAAAGACCCCAGGCCGGACGGCCGGACGGCACTACAGTACCCAGTCACTCGGGTATCTCGCCTGTTTGGATATTGCTTCCCTGTGCAACCCGGATTGTGTACTGCTCATGTGGGCAACCTTTCCATGCCTGGCCGAAGCCTTTGCGCTGGACAAAGCATGGGGCTTCCGATATAAAATAGTGGCTTTTGTATGGGTCAAACGCAACCAGCATAACCACAACCTTTTTCTGGGTATGGGCTATTATACCCGTGCCAATGCGGAAGTGGTGCTGCTGTTCACAAAAGGTCGCCCGTTGAAACGTGTCAATAGGGATGTGCCGCAGGTACTGGTATGTCCAAAAGGGAAGCACTCGCAGAAGCCGCCGGAAATACGCCGCCGCATCGAAAGGCTGTTCGGGGATCGCCCCCGGCTGGAACTCTTTGCCAGAAGCCGTGACGGATTTTTCCCTGATACGGAATATGAGGGCTGGGACGTATTCGGCAATGAGGCAAATTCGTCCATCCCGGTAAATCTTAGCCAATATTTATTTACGCTAGAAATATAGCTATGAAGATCAGGAAAGAAGATTACCGGGAAATATTGGACCATTTCGTAAAAAAGCGGTGGCAGGGCGAAGAATATGTGGCTTTCCCCGATGGGGACTATCCACTCGGTAAAGAAGAGCTATTTATGTTCCATGAACGGTACGACGCAAAGGAGTTCTGCCATGAGATGGCAACGGATGTGGACAGGTACGATTCCCTCGCCATCCGGTCTGCATACAGGCCGATGGTCGAAGCTATGAATGATAGCAGCCTGCTGAAGGAATGCAACGGGATAGTCGATGTAGCGCTGCTGGTGGCCATGCGCCACCAGCGATTGGAAACAGAACAGATTACTAACGAACAAAATCCAACAATCATGAACATTAAAAATTTTGAATACCTGCGTGACCAGGTAAAGTACACCGGTTTCGGAGAAGGACTGGAAAGCAGTCTGAAAGCGGCCATCGAAAAGGGAGGACCGGATTTTAAGTTGCAGCACCAGACACAGTACGGCAACGACCGGGTAACGGCGGAACTGCATTTCAGCCAGTCCAAGCAGAGCGATATGTATTTTTTCAACAAGTACGACGTCAGCATGGAAAGGGGAAGCCGTTCGGAAAACATGGAGCAGACCTTTTACATCAACAAGGGCAATAACATCACGCTCAAAGAAGCGTACAACCTGATGGACGGCCGCTCGGTCAATAAAGACCTGACCAACAAACAGGGAGAGGTATACAACGCCTGGATACAGATGGATTTTAAGCAGAGCGATGATAACGGCAACTTTAAGCTGAAGCATTACCACCAGAACTACGGCTACAACCTGGAAGCGGCATTGTCCAAACACCCGATAAAGGAATTGGGACATGAGGAATATAAGGGCAACCTGCTGGACTCGCTCAAAAAAGGCAACAGGCAGTCGGCCACCTTTCAGGTGGACGGTACAGAACAGAAACATTATATCGAAACCAATCCCCAATTCAAGACCATCAATATCTATGACAATGCCATGCAAAGGCTGGACAGCCGCCAGTCCAAAAAGGAAACGCAGTCCCAAAGTGAGGGGCAATCGGCCGGGCAGGACAATAAGCAACAAAGGCAGGCAACTGTGGAAGATGACGGCCCTGAAATACTGAAGACGGCGAACAAAAAAAGGAAAAGGCAATCGCAGTCCGTATGAACCGGTAAAGGAATGTCAAACTAAATGGATAAGATATGGATAACCGCATTCCCGCAAACAGGGTGGAAACGGCGCTGAACGGATGGCGTTCGAGGGAGGAACGCTTCAGTAGGCTGTTTTCATTTGACCTATCGTCCAACCGTGCGCTGATGAAAGAAAAGCTGCGCTACTATGACCGTGTTGCAGCAAACTATAATGGCACGGGGGACATGGACGAACGCCTTACACTGAAGCTGCTGAGGCAGGAACGCAACCACCTGGAAAAGCGGCTTTATCCGCATATCATGGTCAGGCTGCTGTGCAGGCTGCTTGTCGTCCCCATCCGGGAGCGGATCGCCTTCAAAAGGGATTTCCACCAGTCGGAGGAAAACGGCCGGGCATTGAAACAACAGGTGCAACGTGCCGGCTTTACCGGGATTTCGGCAAAGATCGAAGAAAACATGAAGCAGGGACAGCAACAGTTTTCCATCCCGGTTTCCCAATACATAAATGAAAAGGAACGGCTGGACTATCGGTTGTCGTTCGTAAAAGACCATTCGGGAATGTACCGCTTTGATGGCTATAAAGCGAACCTACATAACGAAAGCAAACCGGATGAGAAACGGCAGCAATATTTCGGCATGGAAAACGGGCAGGGCATGAAAACAGCGGAATCGTACAATCTCCTGTCCGGCCGTTCCGTCCAAAAGGAAGGGCGCTGGTTAAGGCTGGACTTCAAAGACAGAGATGCGCTGGGAAATTTCCGGGTAAAGGAGTTCCATGCGGGCTATGGCTATAACATCGATCAGGTGCTGCAACAGCTTCCCATAAAGGAACTGCTCAACAAGGGCGAAGCGGACAGGCTGCGTAATGCGCTCAGGCACGGTGAGCGCCACTCTGTAACCTTTACAAAGGACGGTCATGAGCGGCGTTACTATATCGAGGCCAATCCGCAGCATAAGTCGGTCAATGTCTATGACGAGCATTCCCGGAAGATCACGCTGAACACGGCATTGGGCAATAAGACAATGGAAGCGGTCAGGGTAGCGCAGAAGGAAAGTGAGCGGCAGCAGCAGGGACAGGCGAGAAAGAACGGTATGCGTGTGATGTAATATGGAACGGATGGATATAACACCTTTGGGCGATTTTTTTGAAGCGATACGGAACGATGCCCGCATCAGCATTACGCATATAGGCATCTATGCGGCATTGCTGCAATACCGCCTGCTGCATGGCTTCGATAACCCGATACGGGCATTCAGCCATGAAATCATGCGCATCGCCAAAGTGTCGTCCGCCATGACGTACCACAGGTGCATCAGGGAATTGAGTGAATACGGCTACATAAGGTATGAGCCGTCATATAGCAGGAACAAAGGAAGCCGGATATATTTTGTGGATAAAATTATGTGAGGGCAGGTTAATTACAGTGATGATGCAAAGCCCATAAGGGCTTTTGCTGTCTAAAAAGGAGGTGTGAGATGGAAGGAAACGTGAAGGAGAGGATTACACCGGAAAAAGCAATGGAGATACTCCATAAAGGAGGGATGAAAGTAACGCTGGAACAAACAAAACTGATACTGGATTTTCTGTATAAAATGGCTGAAATTGCTATGGCACAATGCTTTAAAAACATATCTTAATTTCGTATATTTACCTATGTAAGAAAGGGTTGTACTTCAATATCCAGCACGATGAAATTAGCAGGTCTATCCATCAGGGTTAGCACCGAGGAACAGGCGGACAAAGGTTATTCCCAGCGTGACCAGGAGGAAAGGTTGCGGAAATACTGTGAGATTAATTCCATACAGGTTCGCAAAGTCGTTTTTGAGGATCATTCCGCAAAAACGTTCAACAGGCCGGAATGGCAGAAACTGTTGTCGGAATATAAAAAGCGTAATGTAAAGACCGATCTGGTACTGTTTACCAAATGGGACAGGTTCAGCCGGAATGCCGGGGATGCCTACCAGATGATCAGCACATTGCGTCGGTACGGAATAGAGCCAAAGGCCGTAGAACAGCCGCTCAATATGTCCATCCCGGAAAACAAGATGATGATGGCTTTCTACCTCGCCGTGCCCGAAGTGGAAAATGACAGGCGGGCATTGAACACGTTCTATGGTATGCGCCGGGCAAAAAAAGAAGGACGCTGGATGGCCTCCGCACCGGTCGGATATATCAATAAGGTTTCGGAGGACGGCAAAAAATACATTGCCGTCCATGAGAAAAATGCCGGGATATTACGGTGGGCGTTCAACGAAATCGCCTACGGCACACTGGCTGCCGACCAGGTAAGAAAAGAGGCCAACTAAAAAGGGCTGAAATGCAGCCGGAGCAATTTCTCGTCGATTATCCGGAACCCGGTCTATTGCGGCAAGATTTTTATCGCGAAACATAAGGATGAGGAAGCGCACTTGGTACCGGGACAGCATGAGCCGATCATATCAGAGAGCCTGTTCTATATGGTACAGGACGTACTCGACGGTAATAAACGTAAGGAACGGCCGAATACGAAAGTGGCATCGGACGACAACCTGCCGTTGCGGGGATACCTTGTCTGTCCGAAATGTGGGCGCATGAAAACAGGCAGCGCCTCAAAGGGCAAATATTCGTTGTACTATTATTACCACTCTATATCTTCCTGCGGGTTCAGGCAACGGGCTGACAATGCCAACGACCTTTTTGTGGAGGAACTTAGAAAAATCAAGCCGCATCCGGCGGTCGTGGATTTATCAAAGGTAATCATCACCCAGGCGTATCAGTACCAGTTCCGCCAAAAGCAGAGCAACAGCAAGCAGGTTGTCGAGGAAATAAACAAGCTGAACGCCAAACTTTCAAAGGCCAGGGATCTGCTGTTGAGTGAAGCGATTGATGTGGGCGATTACAAAGAGATCAAGAAAGAGTGCGAAGACAGGCTGGCCAAGCTGGAAGGACAGCTTGCCGAGAAAACAACCGCTGTATCTGTGGGCAGTATAGAAAAGTCGCTCGATAAGGCTATCCGGACGTTGGCCAATATAGACGTTATGTTTGAAAAGGGAACGGTTACGGATAGGCGTACGATAATAAGTTCGATATTTCCGGACAAAATCACTTTTGACGGTTCGCAATATCGAACTCCCATACTGAATAGTGTCGCCAATTACATCTATTTGATAAACAGCAACTTGCATGAAATAAAAAACCGGAAAAGTGAAGATTTTTTTCACCTTTCCGGTATGGTAGCCTCGCCAAGAATCGAACTTGGATCAAAAGTTTAGGAAACTTCTATTCTATCCATTGAACTACGAGGCCGAACTGAGGTGGACAAGTCCGCAAAAATACAAGTCCCATCAGAATAAAACAATTGGCCGGGAAATATTCCCTTTACACAATGAGTAATCATTTGAAAATTCCCCGAAAGGATCATGGGCGATCGGCCCGTCAGGACTGGCTCCATTCCAGGGTTTTGAGAAGGTGTTCCAGGTCCTTTCTCAGGAATACATGTACCGGGGCCAGGGAGTCTGCATTCGGAGTCACTTCGAAATAGAGGGCTCCTCTTAGAAAGTGCCGGGAGGAGTCCGTGGCATAAAATTGATAGGCTGAGGCGGCATCGCCGCCCACATGATAAAAGCCGCCATAAACCCCAGCCTCATGCCGCTGTAGGGCAAAGTCCTCGATGTAGTCGGCTCTTTTGCTGTGGTACATGGTCATTTCGTAGTGATCCGCAAGCAGGTGGAAAAGTCCTTCCCCACCATCCACTTCTTTATAACTGAGATAGATCTTTGCCCCCAGTTCCGGAAAGCGCACATTAATCCAATAAGCCTCTTCTTCTTTGGAGGCGTCCAAAGGGGCTTCTTCCTCGATTTCGCCATAGACCGGATACTCGAAACGGTAGGGATATCCTGGCTTGGCAAAGGATTGGTAGGCCCGGTCAGGCAATTCAATTTTATAATATCCCTTCGGCTTGGGCACCGGAGTGGCTGGCCTGCAGGATACCAGAAACAGCAGGAGAACGGAAAATAGTGCCAATCCAAATTTCATGGACCCAAATCTAGTTAATTTGGATTGCCTTCCCAGGGAATTCTTCTGGCGGCCTGCGGGAGATTTGCTAATTTCGCTCCTTAACTATTTTTTTATGCAACAGGACAATTCCCAGGAGCAGCAATTGAACATTGAGCTTTCGGAAGAATTAGCGGATGGAACCTATTCCAATTTGGTCGTAATCACCCATTCTTTTGCCGAGTTTGTGTTTGATTTTGTGAATGTTATGCCTAACGTACCCAAGGCCAAAGTGAAATCCAGAGTGATTATGACTCCTCAGCATGCCAAACGCTTCATGCGGGCCATAATCGAGAACGTAAAGCGCTATGAGGCACAGCAAGGAGTGATTTCCGAGCAGGAGCAAATGCATATCCCCTTTAGTTTTGGCGGCACCACGGGGGAAGCCTGATGTAAATAATAACGGATAGCGAATTTCATGGACGAGAAAATTCTGATCCTCGATTTTGGGTCTCAGTATACACAGTTGATTGCCCGGGCCATCCGGGAGTTACACGTTTATTGCGAAATTATCCCCTATCACCAGCAGATTGGGGATGATCCTGGCATCAAAGGCATTATCCTTTCGGGAAGTCCCTGTTCCGTGTTGGATGAGGGGCATCCCGGTCCGGATATTAAGGCCCTGGCCCAAAAGGCTCCCGTACTGGGTATCTGCTATGGAGCTCAGCTGCTCGCCTCCCAGCAGGGGGGGCAGGTAGGCAAGTCCGCTCATCGGGAATATGGCCGGTCCCATATACAGCATCTGGCCGAGGACCCATTGCTGGAATCGGTCGGCGAGGATTCACAGGTATGGATGAGTCATAGCGATACCATCAAGGTATTGCCAGAAGGTTTTGAAGTCATTGCCAGGACCCGGAATATTCCCATTGCGGCTTTCAAGGCAGCCCAGGATTTTTCCTCCTTCCCGGTATACGGTATCCAATTTCATCCTGAAGTCACCCACAGCACCGATGGCAGGCAGGTATTCAAAAACTTTGTTCTGCATATTTGCGGTGCCCGACCTCTGTGGACGCCAACGGCTTATATCGAAGAGACGGTGCAATCCCTTAGAGACCAATTGGGAGATTCCCGGGTGGTCATGGCGCTAAGCGGAGGCGTGGATTCTACGGTGGCGGCCAGCTTGATTCATCGAGCCATTGGAAATCGTTTGGTCTGTGTTTTTGTGGATAATGGACTGCTAAGAAAAGGGGAGTTTGATCAGGTACTTAAAGGCTATGAGCACCTCGGCCTGAATACGGTAGGCGTGGACGCCCGCCGTCGATTCTATACGGCTCTTGCCGGGGTGAGTGATCCGGAGGAAAAGAGAAAAATCATTGGGGGGCAATTCATCGAAGTTTTTCAGGAACAGGCCACCAAATGGAAAGATATTGAGTATTTGGGGCAGGGAACCATTTACCCCGATGTCATTGAATCGGTATCGGTCCACGGACCTTCGGTGACCATAAAGTCTCATCACAATGTAGGAGGGTTGCCTGAAAAGATGAACCTGAAGTTGGTGGAACCCCTGCGTTTTCTGTTCAAGGATGAGGTGCGGCGAATCGGTGCCGAAATGGGCATAGATGAGATCTTTTTGCAGCGTCACCCCTTTCCGGGGCCTGGTCTGGGGATTCGGATCCTGGGGGAAGTGACCGAGGAAAAAGTGAAGCTGCTTCAGGAGGCCGACGCCATATATATTCAACAGCTGAAGGACAGCGGGCTATACCATGAAGTCTGGCAGGCAGGGGCCATACTGCTTCCGGTGCAATCCGTAGGAGTCATGGGGGATGAAAGGACTTATGAGTATACCCTGGCGCTCAGAGCAGTGACCTCTGTGGACGGTATGACGGCCGACTGGGCTCCGCTTCCTTATGATTTTCTGGCCAGGGTGTCCAATGATATCATTAATTCCGTAAGGGGAATTAACCGGGTGGTATATGATATTTCCTCGAAGCCTCCGGCCACCATTGAATGGGAATAAACGATTAGGGATTCGGATTATGAGACAAGGAATTCTTTCATTGGTCATGCTTTCCATGTTTAGTCTCTTTGCCCAGCCGGCACAGGGTCAGTTCTGGAAGAAACTGTTCGGATCTAAGGAAGACAGAGTCAGAAAATCGGAAGCGGATCCCTCCGGGGAGGAGGAAAAGCGCGACGGAATCCCTTCCGATGCCCAGATTTTCCGATATCCGGAGTCCAAGAAGCGGGATCGTTACCGGGTGGATCTATTGCTGCCCCTTTACCTTGATGAATTGGTGGAGGGGGAACGGCCTCTGTTCCGGGGAAAGGTTCCCGAGAAGGCCAGCAGTGCCCTGGAATTCTATCAGGGGGTCAAATTGGCCGCGGATTCTTTGGACCGGCTCGGCTATGGGTTGGATGTGTATGTTCAGGATATTGCCAGCGCCTCCACGCGCATCGATAAGCTGGTGAACAGCAAGGGGATGGATACCAGTACGCTGATCCTGGGATTTGTGCAGAGTGCCCATATCGATCCGGTGGCCCGGTTCAGCAAGGAAAGGAATATCAATTTCATCTCTGCCCTCTCCCCTTCGGATGCCTCGGTAAAGGAAAATCCTTTCTTTACCCTGATTCAGCCGACACTGCAAACCCACTGCGAGGTGTTGGTGGAAAAGATGGAGCGCCGACATAAGAAAAAGAGTCCCATATTGGCCTATAGAACCACCAAACCCGTGGACAAGGAAGCCTATGGTTACCTGAAAAGCGTCATGCCCAAGAGTACCCGAAACCTGCAGGTCAACGATATCCCGGACTCTGCTTTGGTCGTCTCCATGCTGGATCCCGAACAGATTAATGTCATTGTCCTGGGCGTCATGGATCCAACCTATGCCGAGCAGATTCTCATGCGCTGGTCCCAGTCCTTTCCGGAATATGATTTTGAAATCTATGGCATGCCTTCGTGGAAGGGCATGAACAGTCTCAAGCAAGCCGATGCCTATTCGAATCTGGTTATCCATATTACCTCGCCCTTTCATTATGATCCCAGCACCCGACTGGCGGCATACCTTTCGGTAAGATACCAGGAGCAATTTGGGGGAATGCCCTCGGAATTCGTGTTTCGGGGTTTTGAGCTCATGTTCTGGTATGGTCAGCTCCTGACTAGATACGGATCCATTTTCAATCCCCGGGTGCAGGGGCGGGAGGCCAGCCCGATTACGGGATTTGACCTGCGCCTGAAATCCGATCCCTCCGGGATCCCCTATTATGTGGAAAACCGCAAATTATTTCTCTACCGCTACCGGGGCAGTTCCTATACGGTGGAATAATTTTCACCGGGATTCCCTGTTATGGTCTTTGCGGGACTTGGACCAACGGTTCAGTCTATAGTAGGCGATCAGATAGATCAGCAATAGGAGGGAAAGGGTCAGATACCATGGCCTGTCTTTCAGCATCCAGCATAGGCCCAATAGAACGAGGTTTTGGAACACAAGAAGGAGGGTAATCTTTCCCGGGGACAATCCAAGGTCCATTAGGCGGTGATGGATATGGTTCCGGTCCCCCTTAAACGGAGAAATTCCCTTATAGATCCGGATGCCGAATACCCTAAGCGCATCGACCATAGGCAGGGAAAGATTGGCCAGAGCCAGAAGGATCAGCGTGTCTTGATCGGTGTATTCGGGAACAGGAAGGATGCCGGTAAGCCGAATGAACCAAAGGCTGAGTGCCCCCAGGCTAAAGCCGAGAAACAGGGATCCGTTGTCTCCTAGGAAAAGGCGGGCCGGATGGCGGTTGAAGGGAAGAAAGCCTAATAAAGAACCTGCGAGGGTAAAACTGATGAAGGCCGCTCCGGGGGCACCCAGGATCAGGAATCCCGTGCCCAGCAACAGCGCCTGGACCAGGCCAAGTCCCGTGGCCAGTCCGTCCATTCCGTCGATGAAATTAAAGGCATTGACATAGTAGAGCAGAAAGATCATGGCTCCGGTCAGGCTAATCCAGGGCCAGGTCTCTATGGATTCTGTCCATCCCGTCCAGTGGGGAAGGGAAAGCCCGCCCATCCATACCGCCAGGGCAACGGGGAAAAGCTGGGCGATCATCTTCAGCCCGGGTCGAAGATGCAGGCGGTCGTCGAGCAGGCCGATCAGGAAGAACATGATTCCTCCCAGGTTAAAGGCCCACCAGGGAGGGAAGGCAGCCGGGCCGATGACTACCGGGGTGGTCAGTAAACAGGCCATGATCAGGGCAACCCCGCCCAGTTGAGCCACTTTACGGCCATGAGTTTTCCGGTCGTTGTCGGGAACGTCCATCCACTGTCTACGCTGAGCCATGCGGATCAACAGGGGGGAGAGGGTGAAGCTGATGACGGCGGCCATCGCCATTCCCATGATCAAGGGGATTGCCAATGCCGTGGGATTCATGAATTCCGGCCGATTTTTACTTTAGAGGATCGCAGGTTTTCCTGATGGAACTGATAGACCAGGCGATAGAGGTTAAATCCCGGCTGCTTCATCCCATAGGCCACCGCTTGGCCTAGTTTGGCGGGATCCACGCTTTCCATGCGGATTTTCTGAATCATCTCCCAGGCTCTGCGAGTGAGCAGATGCACCCGATTGTCCGAGGGGGCGTCCTGCTGGGCCAAGAAGGCTTCGATTCCGGCCGCCAGCTCGGCTATACCCTGATTCTCAGTGGATACGGTTTTGAAAACCGGTGTTTCCTTTTCCCCTTTGTTTCTTTCATGAGCCAGAATTCTTAGGTTCTGGTACATTCGGTCGGCCTGATCCCGGTCGGCCTTGTTGACGACGAACAGGTCCGCAATTTCCATAATACCCGCCTTCAGGGTCTGGACCACATCGCCGGCTTCCGGGACCAGGGTGACCAGGGTACAGTCAGCCAGCCCGGCAATTTCCACTTCGCTTTGCCCCACCCCTACGGTTTCCACCAGGATGTATTCGAAGGGACCCTGTTTTACCAGATCGGTTATTTCCAGGATCCGGGAGCTGAGTCCCCCTAGGGACCCCCGGGAGGCCAGGGAACGGATATAGACATTGGGATCGGTGAAAAAGGAGCTCATACGGATGCGGTCACCCAGCAGAGCCCCGAAATTGAAGGGGGAGGAAGGGTCGATGGCCAGCACGGCGATTTTCTTGTGCTGGGCGGACCAGTGATGAAGCAGGGCATTGACCAAGGTGCTCTTCCCGGCTCCCGGAGGCCCGGTGATGCCGATTACCCGGGCTCTGGTGGTATCGGTCAGGTTCAGGAGCAGGTATTCAGAACCGGCCCCTTCGTTTTCCAATATGCTAATGCCCCGGGCCAAGGCCCGGAGATCTCCTTTTTTTATTTCCTCCAGTAAATTATTTATAGCTTCCCGCACTAGAATGGGTTTATATCTCGTTCTTTAGGATCTTGGGATCAAAGATGGGTAATTTGAACAAAATTAAGGTCATGATCCATAAAAGGGTGGATCCAGCAAACATCGCTATTTTTTGCCTATTGGTCATGACGGCCGGGTTTTTATATTCCCGGGCACTGCTGACCGTGGGCATGGCCATGATGGGGGCCAATGCCCTTCTGGCTGGCAGGAGGCTGAAGCCCAGGGAGTGGGCCTATGTATACTGGGGCGGGAGCTGGTTGCTGATCTATGGACTCAGCGGGATCTGGTCGGAAGATCAGGGTCGATGGTGGTCCCATTTCCTGGACAAATGGCCTTTGGTTTTGCTGCCCCTGGCTTTTTTTCTCAGTCCGCGCTGGAGGCCGGATCAGATTCGCTCCCTGATCTGGGGGCTGGGTATATTGCTCCTTTCGGGGATACTGTTCAGCCTGGGGCTATTTCTCGAGTCCCCCTCCGAGTTCCTGCACAGTTATGCCTATGCCAAGGTCATGCCCACACCTGCCGAGGGGGATCATATCCGCTTTAGCCTATGCCTGGCCCTCTATGTATTTCTGGCCATGGGGATCTGGCCCCTGATCAAGAGTCGGGGGGAGGCCATGGGCCTGGCCCTTGTCCTGGGCTTGATAGTTTTATACATCCACTGGTTGGCCGCCCGTACGGGCCTGGCCGTCCTCTATCTTGGCCTGGTCCTCCTGGGCCTTCGCCTGATCTTGCGGCGGTCCTGGATCCGGGGACTAGGCTTTTTGGTGGCCCTTTCGGTAGTCCTGGGCCTGGCCCTGGAGTTCCTGCCCACCCTCAAATCCAAATGGGGATATGCCCGTTATACCCTGGAGCAGTGGAATGCCGGCAACCGCTCCCTGGATTATTCCGATATAGGGAGGTGGACTTCCTGGGAGTTCAGTTTAAGGGAGATCGAAAAATCCCCCTGGAGGGGAGTGGGGGCGGGAGATCAATATGCGGTCATGCAGGAGGCCTATGCCAAGCATTTCCCCTCTCTGGAGCAGAACCTGATTTTGCTTCCCCATAACCAGTGGCTGGCCTTTGCCCTGGCTATGGGTATTCCGGCCACGGCTTTGTTCCAGGTCTGGTTTTTCTATCCTTTGCGCTTGGTCCGCGGGGGCAAGGGGGGCTTCCCGTTATGGCTGATTTGGGCTTCCCTTTTTTGGCCATTGTGGATTGAGCCTATGCTGGAAATTCAGTACGGGGTATTCGTCTATGCGGTTTTTGGAGGTATAGCCATGCAAATTCATCTATCGCTGCAGGACCCGGAAACCCCCAATCCGGTGTAAATGGCTCTTTTTGGGCTACGGTGGGGGAGGAAATCCAGGTGACTTTCCTGGTACGGAACAAAAAAACCGGAGAAATCGACGAAAGCTCTACAGTTTCCCTTAAATTAGATGATTGGGCCTGAGGTCTGGTCATTTTGAGTTCTGGGGCAGGGGCTATGGGGTAAGGTTGCCTCTGATTTGGCCTCCGGAACGCAAATGGCGGTTATGTCTTTTTTCCCCATTCAAGGAATCTGCCTATGAATTTTGTCCCATTAATAACACTTCCGCTGGTGATTTATCCCGGTGAGTCCGTGAACCTTCATATAAAGGAGGAACCTTTTCTCTCTTTGGCCAGAGACTGCCACCAGGAAGGAAAGCCTTTCGGGATTTCCGCCAGGGTCGGACAGCAGGCCTCCGAATTCGGGACCCTGGTCCGGATCCAGGAATGGGTGAATACCCATGAAGACGGGTCCGTGGATCTTCGGCTGCAAGGCGAGCAGGTAATCCGTGTCCTGGAACATGTGGACCGGATTCCGGAAAAGAGTTATCAGGGAGCCATTGTCCAGTATCCCCATAATGTCCTGGATAAAGGGGATTCCCGGATTTCTGAGGCCATCCTCCAATCCGTACAGCAAATGCTGGCCCTGTTGGGTGTTTCCGATAAGCTAGTAGTCCAGGGGGTACCCAAATCCTATGAGATTGCTCACTATGTGGGCTTTAGTCTGGAGGAGGAATACGAGATTCTTCAGATACTTACGGAGATTCAGCGACTGGAATACATCCGCCGCCATCTGCATCAGATGAAGGAAGTGGTCGATGAGCTGGAAAGGATGAAGGCTAGGGTGCAGTTCAACGGGCATTTCCGCCATATTTCTCCCAAGGATCTGGATCTCTGAGCAGGATGGGGTTCTTTCTTGCGAATGGGAAATAAAAAATTCCCCATGGATTCATTCAGGGACTAGTATAGTTTAAGTTTAATTGCTATTTTAGCTGCTTTTTCAATTAAACTGGAATAGCATGCTGCCGAATATCTGCATTGATTGGGGAAACCGTTATGTAAAAATTGCCCTTTTCCATGGGGAGGAGGAGTTGAACATGATGGAACGCTGGGTGTTTTCTTCCTCGGAGGCCGGAGAAAAGCTCGAAGAGATTCTCCAGAATCATCAGCCGGCCAAGGGCATACTCTGCTCGGTAAGCCGCGATTCCCGGGAATGGGAATCCCTGCTGGAAAACTCCCTAAAATCTTTTATCCGGCTGGATAACGACACCCGGGTGCCCATGATGAATGCCTATTCGTCCTCGGAGACCCTGGGGGCCGACCGTCTTGGTCTGGCGGTAGCCGCCCATTCCCTTTATCCTCAATACAATAATCTGGTAGTCTGTCTGGGCACCTGCATTACGTATAACTTCATCCAGAAGGGGAAGGCCTTCCGGGGAGGGGCCATTTCCCCGGGGCTGCAGATGCGTCTGGATGCCATGCACCATTTTACCGATCAGCTGCCCCAGGTTTCCCTGAACGGGGAAACCCTTCTTCTGGGCTACGATACCGAAACCTGCATCCGCGCAGGAGCGGTTTGGGGAATGGCCTCGGAAATCGATGGGATGATCCAGGCCTATGCCGCCCAGTACAATGACTTTAACGCCATCTTAACGGGCGGGGATTTCCCATTCTTTGAGGGAAGATTAAAAAGCAAGATATTTGCCGACCCGGATCTGCTCCTCAAAGGACTCCAACTAATTTTGAACTATAATGTCCCAACCAAGTATTAGGGTATGTATCGTCTTGCTTTTCGGCTTGTGGGTAAATCAGACCCTCTTCGCTCAGGGATTTTCCACTAAAAACGGGGAGACCTCCCCTTACTCCCGGTTCGGCATAGGGGAGACCAGGACGGGAGTACAGGCCATGTTCCGGGGCATGGGGCAAGTCACCACGGCCTATCAGGATCCCTTTACGGTCAATTTTTCCAATCCGGCCTCCTATTCCTTCCTTAAACTGACCACCTATGAGGCCGGAGGAATGGCCAGTTCCCGCACCATTCTGTCGGATCAGCAGGTCTACCGGACGGGCATGGCCAGTCTCAGCCATCTGAACCTGGGCATTCCCCTGGGAGAATCCCTGGGTATGAGCTTCGGCCTCAGGCCCATGTCCCGCATGTATTATCTGTTCAACGATACCACTCAGTGGGAGGGATTGGGAAAGGTGATTTCCAGCGATACCGGCCAGGGTTCGGTGAACTTTGGATTTCTGGGATTGGCGGGTAAATGGAAAGGGCTGAGTCTGGGAGCCAATCTGGGATATGTTTTCGGATCCCTGTATCAGACCCAGGCCCTTGTGGGAGTGGATACCATCCGCTATCCTTCTGCCGTCTTCGGCCAGTCTTTGAGCATAGGCAGCTTTTATTATGAGCTCGGTGCTCTATACCAGTTGGAGTGGAAAGAGGATATGAGACTCCGAATTGGGGCTACAGCCCGATTGACCCAGGATCTGGAGGCCAAGGAAACCGCCTACTGGTATTCGCGGTCGGCCATACTAAATGGCGCCATACACGATACGGCCTACAGGCAGCCCGGAACCGAAGGCCAGGTGGTTATGCCTGCCCGCTATAGCCTGGGCATTCAGTGGGAAAAGGATCAGCAATGGCTTGTGGGACTGGATTATCAGTGGACTCAGTGGAAAGAATTCAGGCGGATGGGAGAGGTGGATTCCTTTTCGGATCAGACCATGAAGGTGGGTATAGGCCTGGCCTATACCCCGGACGCCAAGAGTATCAATGCTTACTGGGAGCGAGTGACTTATCGCATAGGCGGTTATTGGGGTACCTATCCCATCCGGCTGCAGAATACGGATATGAACTGCTATGCCTTTACCGCCGGGCTGAGCCTCCCTTTCAAGAGGTCCACGGATCGCATCCATCTGGGTATGGAATGGGGTTCGCTGGGAACGCAGCAGAACGGACTGACCCGGGAGAGGTTCTTTAAGTTCTCCCTGGGGATTTCCTTGAACGACCGCTGGTTTATACAGAGAAAGTATGATTAGGATACCGGGATCGAAGGGGACGGGCCTGGGAATCGGGCTGATTCTTTCTTTGCTCTGCCTTGGATCCTGCCGGAATGATCCCCGGGAGATTGAAGCCCTGGTCGGTCCCGCTGCCTTTCAGGAAGACCGAGCCCGGGAGGTAACCTTTATCTTTTCCGAGAACGGTATAACCCAGGCCAGGCTTTATGCTGAGGAGTTCGTTCGCCATGACCGGGCTCAGCCTCCTTATATCGATATGCGGGGAAATCTGCGCATGGAAGTCTACGATGATTCCCTGAGAGTGGAATCCCAGCTAGAGGCCGGCTATGCCCGTTATTACGAAAAGCAGGGCAATATCCTGATCCGAGAAAGCGTAGCCGTGGAAAACAAGAAGGGGGAAAAGCTATTTACGGAGGAGTTGATCTATCATCGGGACAGGGCCCGGTTTTATACGGAAAAGGCCGTACGCATAGAAACCCCCGACCAGATAATATATGGAGATGGCCTGGAAGCCAATGAGGACTTCAGTTGGTATGAGATCCTGCATCCTCAGGGCGTGGTCAAAGTGGAAAAGGAATCCCTGCCCGACTAAGGGGGTGATTATTTCGGGGGATTTGGGGTTTCCTGATTCGGTTTTATTATTTTTGACGGCTTAACCAAATTAACCTAAAAATTAGGGGCTTATTATGAAGAAAATTCTCTTAAGTATTCTGGCTGCTTTCCAGCTATTTGTGGCTCGGGCTGACGAGGGAATGTGGATTCCCAGTCTGATCGGAAAGAATTATGAAGACATGGTGCGCCTGGGACTCAAGCTTTCGGCCGAAGATTTGTATAGCATCAACCAGGCCAGCCTTAAAGACGCCATTGTCCAGTTCGGCAGAGGGTGTACCGGGGAAATGATTTCCTCTCAGGGGCTGTTGATGACCAACCATCACTGCGGATACGGGAATATTGCCGCCCTGAGTTCGGTGGAAAACAACTATCTGGACGATGGATTCTGGGCATACAGCCTGGAGGAAGAACTGCCGGCCAAAGGACTGTCGGTGATTTTTCTGCAGAATATCGTCGACGTGACCGATGAAGTGGAGGCCGCCCTGAAGCGCAAAAAAGGGAAGAAAAGGGATGAAGCCCTGGAGAAGATTACCAAAGAACTGGAAACCCGTGCCGAAGAGGGTGGGAAATACGAAGCCAGTCTGAAATCCTATTTCAGCGGCAATCAGTACCTGCTTCTGACCTATAAACGCTATAAGGATGTTCGCCTGGTCGGCACTCCGCCCAAATCTCTGGGTAAGTTCGGGGGAGACACGGACAACTGGATGTGGCCTCGCCACACCTGCGACTTCGCCCTGTTCCGGGTCTATGCCGGCAAGGACAATGAACCGGCGGAGTACAGTAAGGACAATGTGCCTTATAAACCCAAAAAATATCTGCCCATATCCATCAAAGGGTTTGAGGAAGGGGATTTTACCATGATCTTCGGCTATCCGGGAAGAACCAATCGCTATGAGGTTTCCGCCGGGGTGGCCCAGGCCATAGAGGAAGTGAACCCCTCCATCGTGAAACTCCGGGAAAAGCGCCTGGCCATCATGAGGGAGCATATGAACAAGGACAAGGCTATTTACCTCAAGTTGACCACTTCCTACTCCCAGATTTCCAACTACTGGAAGTACTTTATTGGCCAGACCGAGCAGTTGAAGCGACTTAAAGTGGTGGCGGAGAAAGCAGAAAAGGAAAGAGCCTTTGTGCAGTGGGCCCGGGAAAATGCGCCTCAATACAAGAATCTGATTTCGGATTATACCGCCGCCTATCAGAGGCGTAAGCCTTATGCCAAGCATCAGGTATATTATCGGGAAGGCTTTTCTGCCGCCTATCTGAACCGCTTGGGGGCCAGCCTGGCTTCCATGAAGGAAGAACTGTCCCGCAATCGGCCGAATGCCGATACCCTGGAAAAGCATAAAAAGAATCTCAAGCGGAATTTCCGCAACATGATGGAGGCGATAGACCTGCCCACGGACCAGGATATATTTGCCGCCATGACCCGCCTTTATTATGAGGACCTGCCCGCTTCCCAGCTACCCATGATTTATCAGCAGGTGATTTTCCGTCAGTTTGGTCCGGCGGATTCGGACAAAACCTACGAGGACTATGCCCGCCATGTGTATAGCCAGAGCTTCCTTACAGACAGCAACCGCCTGAACCGGTTCCTGGAGAACCCCAGTCTGGAGGCGCTGAATTCCGATCCGGGGGTAGCCCATGCCCTGAGCTTTGTGGAAAATTATAAAGACAATCTGCAGGAGAAGCTGGAAAAGTCCGCAGAGGAGATCGCGGAACTGAAAAAGACCTATGAGGCCGGATTGCTGGAAATGAACAAAGACAGGCTCATGTATCCGGATGCCAATTCCACCATGAGGGTAGCCTATGGACAAATTCTCAGCTATGAGCCCCAGGATGCGGTGCATTATGATTATTACACCACACTGGACGGATTCATGGAAAAATACAAGCCCGGGGATCCCGAATTTGATGCGCCCCAGGAGCTGATCGATCTCTATGAGGCCGGTGACTATGGTATATATGCCAACCATAAAGGAGAACTGGTCACCTGTTTCATATCCACCAACGACATCACCGGCGGCAACTCTGGAAGTGCCATTATCAATGGAAATGGCGAGTTCATCGGCATAGCTTTTGACGGTAACTGGGAGGCCATGAGCGGCGACATTGCCTTCGACAAAAAGTATAAGCGGACCATCAGTACCGATGCCCGGTTCATTCTTTTTGTGATTGATAAGATCGGCAAAGCCCATAATCTTCTCGAAGAAATGGAAATCAGGAAATAAGCCAGGGAAGAGGTGATTGTCCAAAGGGGCTGCGGAATCCGCAGCCCCTTTGGTAATTCAGGGATTCGGCAGACCCATTTCGGAGGAAGAAGGCAAGGGGGGCGTCTAACTGAGCATGGATTCCATGAGCTGGAACACGGAGGCCGGAGACTGGCCTTGCCAGAGGATTTCATAGATTGCCTGGGCCAGGGGGAGATCATGGGACCAGGAGGCAGCTATATGCCGGGTGCCCCGGGCGCCGTAATACCCTTCGGCCACCATATTCATTTCCAGGATGGCATTCTTTACCGAATACCCCTTGCCCAGCATGTTTCCGAAGCTGCGGTTCCGGCTGTGCAGGGAGTAGCAAGTGACCAGCAAATCCCCCAGATAAGCGCTGCTGTGAAAATCCGGCAATGGTTCTCCGGGAAATTGGTGCCTATAGACAAAATTCAGGAACCCATGCATTTCCTTAAACGCGTTGCTGGCCAGGACACTGAGGAAGTTGTCCCCGTAATCCAGGCCATGGGCGATTCCGGCTCCTATGGCATAGACGTTTTTCAGCACGGAAGCCAGCTGAACCCCATAAACATCGTGGTTGACCGAGGTGCGGATATAGTGGTTGTCAAAATAACCCGATATCTGTTTGGTCAATTCCGGCTGGGTTCCGGAGAAAGTTAGATAGGACAGTCGTTCCTGGGCTACTTCCTCGGCATGACAAGGTCCGGAAAGCGCGACATAATCTGCCGGATTCAGTCCCTTGTATTCGACCAGGTACTGGTCCACCATAAGGCTGGAATGGGGTAGAATACCCTTTATGGCGGAGATCACCCGTTTCCCTTCCCATTCTGCCGGATCCACGGAGGTGAGCAATTCCTCGGCATAGGCGGAAGGGACAGCCAGAATCAGCAGCTGGGAGGCACGGATGACCTCCTCCAGATTGGCGGTGGCCTGAATCTTTTTTTCAGGAAACTTTACCGAACTGAGGTAATGGGGGTTATGGCCCCGGATGCGGAACTGTTCTGCGGACTCTGGGTTGCGGAACCACCAGTGGATGCGGTTCCCGTTGTCGGTAAGGATTTTGGCCAGGGCGGTCCCCCAGCTACCGTTGCCGATTATGCCTATGGAAGGGTTGGATCTTAACAGGGGATGATTCAAGACATGGAATTTGGTGAGCAATATGGGCAGAGGTTCTCGTCTGCCTATTTGGAATCCTGTTCAAAAAGCTTTTCCTTTTCGGTGACCTGAACTCGGGAACCTTCCCTTAGGGTTCGGGCAATGGCCCCATAAGGGGCGGAAACCACTTTTTGACCCTCTTCCAGGCCTTCCAGCACCTGAATGTATTCATGGTCCTGGATTCCGGTTTTCACATCCCGGATGGAGACTTTCTGGGTGGCGGAATCATAGAGAAAGACCACCTGCCGGAGTTCGTTCAGGGACAGGCCCTGGGATTGCCTTTTTTCCCGGAGGCTATCGGGCCAGTCCCTTGTGGTTACCGCATGAATGGGAATGGCCAGGGTTCCAACTTCCCGTCGGGTTTCAATGTCCACCGAGGCGGACATGCCCGGTTTGAATACAAACCTTCTTCCGGGAACGACCAGATCCGCATAGGAGGAGGCCAGGATCAGCACATGCACCGTATAGTTGGTTACCTGGTCCGAACTCAGGCTGACTCCCTGAAGGTTGCTGGACACGGAAATCTTGGTCACCACTCCCTGAAACTCCCGGTTTCGGTAGGCGTCGGTCTGGATACGGGCACTGTCGCCGATTTTCACCTTACCGATATCGGTTTCGCTGACGTCCACCCGGACTTCGATCCGGCTCAGGTCGGCAATGGTCAACATTTCGGTTCCCGCCATCTGGGCTGTGCCCACGACTCTTTCCCCTTTTTTTACGTTCAGCTGGGAGATAATCCCTGAGGTAGGGGCATAGAGAGAAGTCCGGTGCAGGTTTTCCCGGGCCTGGTTCAGGTTGGCCGTGGCGGCCTCCACGCTGTAGCGGCCTCCCGCTACATTGGCCTGGGCGGCCTCATAGCTGGCTTTGGCCGATAGGTAGGAGGCTTCGGCCTGTTCGAATTCCGCGGCAGAAATCACCCGGTCTTCAAAGAGTTTCTTGTGCCTAAGGTAATTGGACTGGGCCTGCTGGAACTGCGCCCGGCTCTGAGCCACCAGTTCCATGGAGTTTTCCACCCGGGAGCGGGTCTCCGCCACCTGGGCCTGAGCCTGGGAGACCACGGAACTATATATATTGGAGTTGATTCGTACCAGCAGTTGACCTTTGGAGACGCTATCGCCTTCCTCGACGGTCAGCTCTATGATTTCGCCGCTGACTTCCGGGCTGATTTTCACCTCGTTTTCGGGATATATTTTCCCGCTTGCCGTCACGGTTTCGGTAATGGTATGGGGCTTGGCGGCTTCCACGGCCACGGGAATCCCGTCCCCGCCTCCTGATTTTCCGAGCAAAATCAGCAGGATAATGAGGAGCAGCAGTCCTCCGATAATCCCCCATTGGGTTTTCTTACTCATGATAAGGTTTGGCGAATTTGTTCCGCATTGAATGGACAAATTTAATAGGGTTTGTCTTTATTCCTTTCCCCAGGTTGTTAATTTATGGATTCTCTTCATGGAGCCGATCAGCTCACTACAGATCCGGGGGGCATGTCTTCGGCGGGCCCCAGCATCACCAACTTGCCTTCCCCGTCTTCGGCCATGAGGATCATCCCTTGACTGAGTATACCTCTCAGCTTCCGGGGCGCCAAGTTGGCCAGGACCAGCACCTGTTTGCCGACCAGTTCCTCGGGGCGGTAATGGGCCGCGATTCCCGACACAATGGTCCGGGTTTCTGATCCGAGATCCACCTGCAGCTCCAGGAGCTTGTCGGTTTTTTCCACTTTTTTGGCGGCCAGGACCTGGCCGGTTCTCAGGTCCATTTCGGCGAAGTCCTCGAATGGGATCTCCGGTTTGAATGCCGGGATTTTCGCCCCGGGGTTCTGTTCTTTTCCAGCCCCATCCCGGGAATCCAGAGATCGGTGCAGCTTCTCCCTTTGGGCCTGGATCTCTTCATCCTCCATCTTCCGGAAAAGGAGTTGAGGGGGCCTCAGGGGATAGCGGGGACGCACCAGGTCCCAGCGGCCGGCATTCTCCCAGTCCAGGATCCGGTCCACCACTTTGAGCATATGGCATATCTTCCGGGCCGTAAAGGGCAGGAAGGGCTGAGAGAGTATGGCCAGATTGGCTGTTAGCTGTATACAGAGGTGCAGGCAATGGTCTATGGCTATCTGATGGTTCGGGTTTTCCTCCAGGGATTTGGCCAGTATCCAGGGCTGACGGATCTGGAGGTACCGGTTTCCTTTTCGGGCCAGGTCCATGAGTTCAAATAGGGCTTCGCGGAAGTGAAAGCTTTCGATTTTGGCGGAAATGGCTTCCTTGGCCCGAATCAGATCGGCTTTGAGTTCCCTGTCCAGGTCGTCTTCCCATTCTTCGTGGTAGGCCGGGACCCTTCCCTGACCGAGTTTATGCATGAGCACCATGGTCCGGTGGACAAAGTTCCCGAATATGGCCACCAGCTCATTATTGTTCCTGTCCTGGAAATCCTTCCAGGTGAAATCGTTGTCCTTGGCTTCCGGAGCGTTGGCACAGAGTACATAACGCAGCACATCCTGGGCATCGGGAAAGTCTTCCAGGTATTCATGAACCCAGACGGCCCAGTTGCGGGAAGTGGAGACCTTTTCCCCTTCAATGTTCAGAAATTCATTGGCCGGAACCTGACGGGGCAGCACATAGGAGCCCAGGGCCTTGAGTATGGAAGGGAAAATAATGCAGTGGAATACAATATTGTCCTTGCCGATGAAATGGACCAGCTCGGTATTTTCATTCTGCCAGTAATCCTTCCAGCGCTCGGGCAAGTAGGCCCGGGTGGCGCTGATATAGCCAATGGGGGCATCAAACCATACATAGAGCACCTTGTCTTCGGCGCCCTCCAAGGGTACGGGCACGCCCCATTGTCCGTCCCGGGTCATGGCTCTGGGCTGAAGCCCTTGGTCCAGCCAACTCTTGCATTGGCCGTATACATTAGGTTTCCATTCCTCTTTCTTCCCATCCAGTATCCATTCTTTGAGCCAGTCCTGATACTGATCCAGGGGGAAGTACCAGTGCCGGGTCTGTTTTCGGATCGGAACCGAATCGCTGAGGGCGGAACGCGGGCTGATCAATTGTTCGGTGGACAGGGTGGATCCGCATTTTTCGCATTGGTCCCCATAGGCCTTTTCATAGGAGCAGACCGGGCAGGTGCCGATCACATAGCGGTCGGCTAAAAACACCTGTTTTTCCTCGTCGAAAAGCTGTTCGCTGATTTTTTCCTGGAACAGGCCTTTGCCATGGAGCTGAAGGAAAATCTCCTGAGAAGTTTCCCGGTGTATGGACGAGGAAGTGCGGCCATAATAATCAAAGGCAATGCCCATCTGCTCGAAGCTGCGCCGAAGCATTTCGTCGTAGCGGTCGACTATGGCCTGAGGGGATACGCCTTCCTTCATGGCCCGTATGGTGATGGGGACTCCATGCTCATCGCTGCCACAGAGAAATAGAACATCTTTTTTGCAGGCCTTCAGATAACGGACATAAATATCGGAAGGCAGATAGCAGCCGGCCAGATGTCCGATATGCAAGGGACCGTTGGCATAGGGCAAGGCTGCGGTGACCAGGTATCTTTTCGAATCCATGTATGCTTTGGGGGGCCGGGCTTTTATTCTGCCGAACCCGGCTGCAATATACGCAAGGGAATGCAGACTCCCTGAATTCCCACCCCTTGGGCGTCGCTTCCGGCCCTCAGAGAAGCGGGAGGCTTTCTGGGATGACCTGCCCCTGCCCTCACGACCCCTAATAGAGGTGGGGGAGGAAGCGGTATGGTACTTTGCGCATATAATCCCTGTATAGGGGATCGGAAAGGAGCAGGTTCTCTTCCAGCTGAGCCCTCCAGATCAGCAGTCCCGTCCAGGCCATCATGGGCAGTGTCCACAAGGGATTATGGAGCATGAGGGGGAGCAAGGCCAGCCAGCCTATGCCCAGCAAGGCGGAATAGCCGGGATGCCGAACCCAGCGATATGCCCCGGTGTCCACCACGCCCATATGGCTCAGATGGGTGCGGCGAAAGCCTAGGGAAAGCAGGGACCATAGGTAAACCAGAAGGCAGACCCAAATGCCCAGACGGACCAGACTGGTGGCCGCCAGATTGCCTTTGAATTGGGCCAGGGCGCTTTCCTTCAACGGGGAGATCTGGTCGATAAGAAAATAGAGCGGCAAAAGGGAGATCAGGGCCAGAATCCAGCCCCATGCCTGGAAGGAGGCCGCCCGGAGTTTGCGACGGGAATTGCCCAATACATAGCTGAGGCTATACCATAGGAAGTCAATGAGGAAAACCAGACATAGACTCAAGGGGAAGAGGATCTGATGGAACCAGAACAATACGGATCCATAGGCCGGAGTATGGACCATGGTGGCCAGCTCGTCCATGAACTGGGTGGCACATAAATAGGTGAACTGGAACATCAGGGGCAGAAACACCCATTGCATGCCTACGAATTGGGCGATGGCGCTTTTGCCCTCCTCAGGTTTTGGCTGTCCATGGATTCCCCGGAGCCGGCGGATATGGTAAAGGAGCACTTCCAGGAAAACCAATCCCTGACCGTCGGCATCCCCTTGATGCCTTCTCTTCCCATGGCGGATCACCGAGAAGGTGAACAGTACGGCAGCAGTCAGGATCAGGGCCCATTCGGTGGGCCGGTCCAGGAGCCGGAGGCTTAGGTTCAGGGTCAGGCAAATCCATAAGGGAGTGCCTATAATCAGGAAATCGGCGGCTATCCTGATCATAAATCGAAGGCAAAGGGGAATATCGGCAAGGAAAGGGATTCGGGCTTCCATGAGATAATGGGATGAATTATGTGGGGCATCAGACAAAACTACAAGCCCTCTGGTCCCCGGGAATAGGGAATTCTACCTAAATTTCCCGCGTACATATACGGAAGCCTATCCGGGGGCAGGCGGTTTTCAGCCCTTTGGGCATATAACATATTCTTGGCAGGAGGGTAGGGGTTTTTCCCTTATATTGCGGGGAGATGATGAGCCCCTATGATTGGTTGATAAAGCGTTTGGACGCCTTTATACGGCGGTATTACCTCAATCAGGTGATCCGGGGGGTGCTGGTCCTCGGCATCGGGTTGCTGGCCTCGGTTTTGGTGGTCAGTCTGGGTGAATATCTGCTGTTTTTGCCGGTTTGGGCTCGGGTGGGTCTATGGGTGGTCTTTCTGGTTTCCCTGGCGTCGGCCATGGTGGGTTGGATCATCCTGCCCCTGTTCCGCATGGCCAGGCTGGGAAAGCGGATCGGTTATGATCAGGCCGCCCGGATCATCGGCAGGCATTTTCCCCAGATCAATGATCGCCTGCTTAACATGCTTCAGCTCCGGGGTCAGCAATCCATGGACAGGGAAAGCCAGGCCCTGCTGGAAGCGGCCATTGAACAGAATGCCCGGACAATTCTGGTTTTTCCGATTCACCGGGCCGTGGATTTTTCGGTGAACCGGCGATTCCTTCCTTATTTGCTGCCCCTGGCCCTGATATTTATTCTGATTCTGGTCTGGCAGCCGCGGGTTTTTCTGGATGCCTCGGAGCGCATGCTGGCCCCGACCACTGTATTTGAGAAGCCGGCTCCCTTCCGTTTTCTGGTTTCCCCCAACCCGCTTCGGGCCGTCCGGGGGGAGGATTTACGTATACAGGTGCGTACGGTAGGGAAGAAAAGACCCATGGATATGATCCTGGACATCCGGGGGGAGCAGATCGCCATGATTCCGGATTCCCAGGGATTTCATTATACCTTTCGGCAGGTAGGGGAGTCCATGGACTTCCGCCTGCTGGGCTCGGGTTATTATTCCGGGATCTATCGCCTGGAGGTGGTTTCCCGACCGGTATTCTCCGACCTGAGCCTGGATCTGGAGTTCCCGGCCCATACCCGCCGACCGGCGGAGTCCCAGACTGCGCTTACCGATCTTCAGGTCCCCGAAGGCACCCGTTGGAAGCTGAGATTCCGGGCCCAGCACGCGGATCGGGTGGGATGGAATTCCGGGCAGGGAGGGCCTCTGCCCATAGTGGAAAAGGGAGGCTATTACCAGGATCAGGGGCAGTTTCTTCAGGATTCCATCTGGGTGCTTCAGATGGACAACCTCCGTCATGGGCTGAAGGAAGCATATCCCATGGAGGTGCGGGTGATCAGGGATCAGTATCCCCAGCTGGAAGTCCGGGACTTCCGCGACAGCCTATCGGGAAAGCAGATCCTGATTAAAGGCACGGCGGGGGATGATTATGGGCTGAGCCGCGGGGAATGGGTTTATGAGGTCTATGGAGAGGGACCCCGGCCCCTGAAGACCGAAAGGCGTCCTCTGGCCCTGCATCCCGGTCTGGTTTCCCCCTTTGATTACTACGTGGATCTGGATGAGTTGAGCCTGGAATCCGGACAGAAGCTGATATTCTATGTGGAGGTATGGGACAATGATGGGGTCAGGGGCCCTAAGTCCACTCGATCGGCGGCTATGAGCTATCATATGCTCGATGCTGCTCAATTGGATTCGGCCATACAGGAAAACAGTCAGCGGGCCGGTGCCTCACTAAGCGAAGGGGCCCGACAGAATCAGGAAATGAAACAAGGTCTGGAATCCCTGTCCACGGAGCTGCTGCAGAGTTCCCGTATGGAATGGGAGCAGCAGCAGTCCCTGGAGACCCTGGCCCGGATTCAGGAGCAGATCAGGGCCAATCTGGAAAAGGCCCGCCGTCATCTCGAAGAGCAGATCCAGCAGACCAGGCAAAGAGAGTACAGTGAAGACCTCAGCGAGAAGCAAAAACAAGTCAAAGCGCAACTGGATGAGTTGATCGACAAGGAGCTGGCCGCCAAGATGGAAAGGCTGCAGGAGCTGATGAAGCATCTCCAAAAGGACCAGGCCTTCGAGGCCATGGAAGAGATGAAGCAAGAGAACCGGCTCTTTGAAATGAACATGGAGCGGATACAGGAGCTTCTGGCCCAACTGGAACAGCAGTTCCGTCTGGAGGAGCTGGGACGTCGTCTCGAGGACCTGGCCGACAGGCAGGAAAAGCTTCGGGATCAACCTGCCGCCGATCCCCGGGAAATTCAAGAAAAGCAAGCGGCTCAGGAAGGATTGCGAGAGGAATTGGAAAAGGCCTTGAATGAAGAACTGGGCCGGGCCCGGGAAGCAGCCAAGGAAAGGGAGGATTTCCGTCAGGAAGAGCAGCTTTCCGGGACCAGGGAAAAGGGAGACCAAGCCGGGGAACAGATGAAGGAGGCCACCGAAAAGCTGGGTAAGGGCGATCCGAAGGGGGCGGCTCCGGCTCAGTCCAAGGCCAGTGAAAACCTCAGACAGATGGCGGCTTCCCTGCAATCCATGGCGGCCGGTATGGATGCACAGCAGATACAGATTGATATCCAGGCCACCCGCATGATCCTCTCCAACCTCATCCGGGTCTCCTTCGATCAGGAAGACCTGATGGCGGAGGTCAGGAAAACTCCGGTCAGCAGCCCCCGCTATCTGGACAACATGAAGAAGCAGAACCGGCTGCGCCAGCAGTCCCGGATGATTCAAGACAGCCTATTTGAACTGAGCAAACGGGTGGCCCAGCTGGCGCCCACGGTGAACAAAGAGACCAGGGAACTGGAGTTTTCCCTTTCCGCTTCCGTATCCCAGCTGGAAGAGAGGAATCTGGCCGAAGCCATGAAGCATCAACAGTACGCCATGATGCATACGAACAATCTGGCCCTGATGCTCAATGAACTATTGTCCAATCTGCTGCAAATGCAAGCCCAGGCCCAGAACCAGCCTGGATCGGCTGGGGCTTGCTCCAAGCCCGGAGGTAAAAAACCCCAGGTGGGGGCTGGGGATCAGCTCACGGATATCATTACCGAACAAGAGGACCTGGGCAATGCCATGGAACAGATGCAGAAGTCCCGCAGGCCTGGGTCTTCGGGACAGCAGGGCAGCAGCCCTTCCGATTCCCCGGCTGGGGGAGAAGGCCAGGATAAGGGCCAGCCTTCTTCGGGTACGGAAGGGAATGAATCCGAAGCCCTGGCCCGTATGGCGGCCCGTCAGGCAGAGATCCGTCGTAAGATTGCCGAGCTGAGCCGGCTGCTGAACAGCAAAGGCATGGGACAAGGCGAGATCCTCCAGGAGATCATGCAGAAAATGGATCAACAGGAAACTGATTTGGTGAATCGGGAGATATTTCACTCCCAGTTTCTGGCCCGTCAAAAGGAGATCCTCACGCGAATGCTGGAGGCCGAAAAAGCCGTGAGGGAACAGGAATACTCCGAGGAGCGCAGCGGACAGACCGCACTGCAGAAGACCGCCTCCATGCCTGCGGAGCTGGAGCGTTTTCTCCGGGACCGCAGGAACATCCGGGAGGCCTACAGGAGCCTGCCCCCGAGCCTCAAGCCCTATTACCGCAAAATGGTGGAGGATTATTACCAGCTTATCGGACCGGCGGGGGCGAAAAATCCCTGAACTCCGAAGAATCGAATACATATATCGTTAGATTTCCATTCGTATGAGCCCGGAATTTTTCCGGAGGAAAAGGGACTATGCCCTTCTGTTTCCGGGTCGATGTCTGGGGGAATGCCCTGGACAATGGGCCTGGGCCCCTCTGGAAAGGAGAAGGGGGAGCAGAGGAATATTCCCCAGGATGGGAGGTCCCGGAAGAAGATTAGGCATTAAGGATAAAAAAATATCCGTGCATATTTGAAATGTTAAAAATATGTCTTAACTTTCCTTATACCTAAACTCATTTTATGATATTTTCTAGAACCTATCGTTACAAGACGCCCCTGCTGGCCGAAGTGATCAAGGAGCGGTTGGTGGGGAAGCATGTCAAAGTACATGACATGGATTTCGAGGTCACAGAGAAGGATCAGTTCATCCGGGTGATCCCTCATGCGGAGAATCTCACCAACCTGAAGACCCTGCCGATTACGCATGTGCGCTTCCAGGGTGCGGGGGATAAAACCCAGGTGGTGATCAAGTCCAAAATGCGCCGCATCGACGTGGGCGGCCCCATGCTGGTGGTCATTTTCTGTGGATTCCTTTTTGCCGCCTCCCTGCTGTTCTTTGTATTCGGCAGCGACGAGCATCTTTCGCTGACTTATACGCTGGGCGGCATAGCGCTGCTGATCTTTCTGATTTTTTGGTTCCGGTTGGAGTCGGGGTATTTTGATTATGTGCGGAAGATCCGGGATTATATCAAAAGCCAGAGCAAGGCCTAGTCTCAGGCCGGAGGCGGGCCTAGGGCCCGAAATGCGGAATCCGCCTTATTCGGAGGGATTTTCGGTTCCTGATTCTTCAGGGACAAGGACCTCTTTTATTCCATAGAACCAGGCCAGGGAGTCCAGGGGAATTTCCCCGGGATACTGGCGCAACAGAGTTTTGTCCGCACTATAGACATTTAACTGGGGCAGTCCTTCATAGACAAAGGTTTTGTCCAGGAACCCGGATTGATCTATGCCCATGATCATCCGTGTGGAATCGATTTTGGTCACGCTGTTGAAGAATTCCAGGTGACCGGCAGGCATTTGGGAGGAGGCCAGCCAGATTACCGGCCCCAGGGTATCCAGTTTCCGCATTCTCATTTCCCTGGCCACCCCTTGGCAATGGTCGCAGGTGGGATTGAACATGAAAACCAGAATCGGGGTTTCTGCCTTCCCGCTGAGGGGGGACAGGGTATCGCCATGCCGGGTCTTCAGGCGGAGTTCCGGCAGCGGGGATCCCAGCTTCTTGTAATCCCCCTGCTGAGCATGCAGGGAGAGGGGCCCCAGAATAACCATCAGAAAAAGGATGTGTAAATTGCGTCTCATTAGACAAATTTAGGTTTCCCCGGTTAATTCCCCTCATAGCGATATGAAAACTCCCTCCCATTCCATTCCTCTGGCAGAACGTATGCGTCCCCGGACCCTGGAACAATTCATTGGACAGGAACACCTGGTGGCTCCTGGCCGGGTCCTGCACCATATGGTGCGGTCCGGAAAGCCGAATTCCCTGATCCTCTGGGGACCGCCCGGGGTGGGAAAGACTAGTCTGGCCCGGATTATGGCCGAGGCCATGGGTATGCCCTTCCTTGCCCTTTCGGCCGTGGACAGCGGGGTGAAGGAGGTCCGGGCTTGCCTGGATCATGCCCGGGAACAGGGAGGGGCCATATTGTTCATCGATGAGATCCATCGCTTCAATCGGGCCCAGCAGGACCGCCTGCTTGGGGCTGTGGAACAGGGGCTGGTCACCCTGTTCGGGGCGACTACGGAGAATCCCTCTTTCGAAGTGATCGGCGCCCTGCTGAGCCGGTGTCAGGTCTACATACTCCAGCCTCTGGAGGTCGAAGATCTGAAGGCCATAGCCGAGAGGGCCATGGCCACCGATGCCTGGATCCGGGAAAAGGACCTGAGGATTGCCGAATGGGAGGCCCTTATACAGGGCAGCGGAGGAGATGGGCGAAAGCTGCTGAACTTGCTGGACTGGACCATACAGACCCTGC
This sequence comes from uncultured Chitinophagaceae bacterium, assembly GCA_964412885.1. Classification (GTDB taxonomy): domain Bacteria; phylum Bacteroidota; class Bacteroidia; order Chitinophagales; family Chitinophagaceae; genus CAYPQN01. The sequence goes on from CAYPQN010000011.1 coordinate 33,397, forward strand.
CCGAAGGGGAGAAGGAAATCCGCAATCAGCAGGTGCTCGAGGTTATGGAAAGGCATATGCCTCTATACGACAAAAGCGGGGAACAGCACTATGATCTGATTTCGGCATTCATCAAGTCCATCCGGGGCTCGGATCCCAATGCGGCCCTGTATTGGATGGCCCGGATACTGGCCGGGGGTGAGGAGCCCCGATTCCTGGCCAGAAGGTTGGTGATTCTGGCCTCCGAGGATATAGGCAATGCCAATCCCAATGCCCTGCTTATGGCCACCACCTGTTTCCAGGCGGTCAATATGATTGGTATGCCCGAGTCCCGGATTATCCTCAGCCAATGCGTGACTTATCTGGCTTCCTCTCCCAAGAGCCATGCCGCCTACCAGGCCATCGGGGCGGCAGAGTCCCTGGCCCGGGAGTATTCTTCTGAACCTGTTCCCCTTCCCTTGCGCAATGCCCCCACCTCCCTGATGAAGGCCCAGGGATGGGGAAAAGGTTATCTTTATCCCCATGATTTTGAGGGACATTTCACCCCCCAGGAATACATGCCCGCCCCTCTGAAGGGGAAGCGGATCTATAATCCCGGAAACAATGCGGCCGAACAGCGTCTCCGCCTTTATCTGAAGCAATGCTGGAAGGAGAAATACGGCTATTGATTTTCGGCCCGGGCCCCGGGCATCCGGGGGATTTTAATTTTTTTTTCAAATCTTTTGTTTGGTATGAATCTAGTCTTTACCTTTGCAGTCCCAAATTTCGCGGGTTAGAAGATTAATTTATTATGTCACAGCGTATCAGAATCAAATTGAAATCTTATGACCATAACCTGGTCGATAAGTCCTCGGAGAAAATCGTAAAAACGGTGCGCAATACCGGGGCCGTGGTGACGGGCCCTATTCCCTTGCCTACGGAGAAGAAGATCTATACGGTATTGCGTTCTCCTCACGTGAACAAGAAATCCAGGGAGCAGTTCCAGCTGTGCACGCACAAACGACTGCTGGATATCTATACTTCTTCTTCCCGCACGGTGGATGCCCTGGCCAAACTGGACCTGCCCAGCGGCGTGGAAGTGGAAATCAAAGCCTAATGGATCCGCGTTAAGACGAAAAATATTTAATGAAACGACCCACCCTGAAATTCTGCAGAAGATCAGGCTCTGGTCAAAATATCAGAAAATGAAAGGTATTATTGGTAGGAAGATCGGTATGACCAGTGTTTTCGAGGAGAACGGAAGGCATACAGCCTGCACCATCATTGAAGCCGGACCCTGCGTGGTGCTGCAAAAGAAAACCCTGGAAAAGGACGGATATGAGGCCCTTCAGATCGGCTATGGCGATGCCAAGGAAAAGAACACGCCCAAGCCCCTGATGGGTCATTTTGCTGCGGCAAAGACTTCACCCAAGGCCATAATCAAGGAAATCCGCAATTGTTCCCTGGAAGCCGAGGTGGGAGATACTCTCAATTGCTCCATTTTCGCCGAGGGGGAAAAGGTTTCCGTGGTGGGTACTTCCAAAGGAAAGGGGTTTCAGGGGGTGGTGAAGCGTCATGGCTTCCATGGAGTAGGAGAGTCTTCCCATGGACAACATGACCGTCAGCGCGCTCCGGGTTCCATTGGAGGTTCCTCCTATCCCAGCCGGGTATTCAAAGGAATGCGCATGGCCGGAAGGATGGGCGGCGACCGGGTGAAGGTTAAAGCCCTTCGGGTGGTGAAAGTATTTGAAGATAAGAACTACCTGTTGGTCAGCGGCTCCGTTCCGGGCCATAACGGATCTATTGTTTTAATTCAGAATTAAGTTGAAGTCATGCAAGTTGACGTATTGAATATTAAAGGGGAAAAGACGGGTCGGACGGTAAGCCTGCCGGATGATATATTCGCTATCGAGCCCAATGATCACTGCATCTATCTGGCCGTTAAGCACTATCTGGCTACAGCCCGGCAGGGATCCCATAAAACCAAAACCCGCGGGGAGGTGAAAGGCTCTTCCCGGAAACTGCACCGCCAGAAGGGCACGGGAGGATCCCGGAAGGGGAACATCCGCAATCCTTTGTATAAGGGCGGAGGGGCCATCAACGGACCCATTCCCCATAAATACGGGTTCAAGCTGAACCGTAAGGTGAAGGACCTGGCCAAAATGTCCGCCTTGTCCTATAAGGCCGCCAATGATCAGATCTTGGTGGTGGAGGACCTAGGCCTGGAAGCCCCCAAAACCAAACCTTTTGCCGCCATGCTGAACAGCCTGCCCATGGCCGGGACCAAATCCCTCTATGTGCTTAGCGAATTCAACATGCCAGTCTACTATAGCAGCCGCAACCTGCCCGGAAACAAAACCGTGGTACTCAGCGATATGAATACCTATGATCTGGTGAATGCCAAGAGAGTCATTTTCACGGAATCCGCTGCCCTGATGTTCCAGGAAGGTTGGGAGGAAGTGGAAGCCAGTCAGGAGGCGGAAGCAGAAACAAATTAGTAACAGTTAGGGATTTTTCGACTAAAGAAATATTATTATCATGAGATTCGAGGACGTATTGGTTAGGCCGATCATCACCGAAAAGGTGAACACGCAGATGGAGAATCAGCGGCGCTACACTTTTATGGTGGACAAGAGGGCAAACAAGCTGGAGATCCTCAAAGCGGTGGAAGGCTTCTACGGCGTTAAAGTGGACGAAGTGAACACCATTATCGTCCCCGGAAAGAAAAAATCCAGGTTTACCAAGGCGGGATTCATCCAAGGGGTGAAGCCTTCATATAAGAAAGCGGTGGTGACTTTGGCCGAAGGCGAATCCATCGACTTGTTTTCTATTTAATTCAGTGAGAAAAAGCAAAGACCATGGCACTAAGAAAATATAAACCGATCACCGCGGGTACCCGATGGAGGATAGGAAACGCCTATGCGGAAGTCACCACCGACAAGCCGGAGAAAAGCCTGTTGGCTCCTCTTTCCGGAACCGGAGGGCGCAATGCTCAGGGCCGGCGCTCCATGCGTTATATAGGTGGAGGGAATAAGCGCAAGTATCGGATCATCGATTTCAAGCGCAACAAGCATAATATTCCCGCTACGGTGAAGTCCATTGAGTATGATCCCAACCGTTCGGCATTCATCGCCCTGCTTAGCTACGCCGATGGAGAAAAGCGGTACATCCTGGCTCCTCAGGGGCTCCAGGTGGGCAGCCAGGTGATCAGCGGGGAATCCGCAGCTCCCGAAGTCGGCAATGCCCTTCCCCTGAAGAACATGCCCTTGGGAACCATCATTCACAATATTGAGCTTCGGCCCGGACAGGGAGGCACTCTGGCCCGTTCCGCCGGAACCCATGCCCAACTCAACGGAAAAGAAGATAAATACTGCATTCTGCGCATGCCTTCCGGGGAAACCCGCCGCATTCTCAGTGCCTGTATGGCGACAGTGGGTTCGGTGTCTAACAGCGACCACCAACTGGAATCCATGGGTAAGGCTGGCCGGAATCGTTGGAAGGGGATCAGGCCCCGCACCCGCGGAGTTGCCATGAACCCGGTGGATCACCCCATGGGCGGTGGAGAAGGAAGGGCCTCGGGAGGACACCCCAGAAGCCGTACCGGTAAGTATGCCAAGGGTCTCAAAACCCGTAAAGCCAAGGGTTCAGATAAGCTGATCATCCAAAGGAAAGGCAAGAAAAGATAAGAGAATAAACCGATAAAGAAACAGAGGGAACGGAAGTTCCGCATAATATAAAATACGAGAACATGGCGCGTTCAATAAGAAAAGGTCCCTATGTAGATGCCAAGCTGGAAAAGAAGGTCAAGGCCATAGCGGAAGGGAAGACCAAGAAAGGAGTGATCAAGACCTGGAGCCGGCGCTCCACCATTATTCCGGAATTCGTCGGTCAGACCTTTGCTGTCCACAATGGGAATAAATTCGTTCCGGTTTACGTGACCGAATTTATGGTAGGGCACAAACTCGGTGAATTTGCCCCCACCCGAAATTTCAAAGGACATAGCGGTTCCAAGTAAATCAAACAGAAAATATTCGCTTCATCTTCTGGTGAAGCCCACCATTAAAGTAATCATTTAGATCATGGAAGCTGTAGCTCGTTTACGAAATCATCCTACTTCCCCACGAAAAATGCGCCTTTTGGCGGACCTGATCCGCGGCCAGGACGTGGAGAAGGCATTGAATATCCTGAAATTCAGCCCCAAGCATAATTCCGTAGCCCTGGAAAAGCTTTTGCTGAGTGCTGTGGCCAATTGGGGAGTGAAGAATGAGGGCGTGGACATGGAATCGGCCGGTTTATACGTAAAGACCATTTACGTGGACGGAGGCAGAACGCTGAAGCGGATGAATCCTGCTCCCCAGGGAAGAGCCTATCGTATCCGGAAGCGCAGCAATCATGTGACTATTGTCGTGGACAGCCGTAATCAGGAGGCCATCGAAGCATAACCAATATAATAACACCATAATATAAACTAGCTAGAATGGGGCAAAAAACAAATCCTATAGGGAACAGGTTGGGAATCATCCGCGGATGGGACTCGATGTGGTTTGGGGATAAGAAGGATTTCAGTCAGAATCTCATTGAAGATCACAAGATCCGGACTTATCTGAACGCACGTATTTCCAAAGGGGGAATTTCCAAGGTGGTCATTGAAAGAACCCTGGGAAAACTGATTTTGACCATCCATACCTCCAAGCCCGGGATCATCATTGGCAAGGGCGGATCCGAAGTGGATCGGCTGAAGGAAGAGCTGAAGAAGCTCACCGGAAAGGAAGATGTACAGATCAACATCATGGAGATCCGTCGTCCCGAACTGGATGCCATGATCGTAGGAGAGACCATTGCCCGTCAGCTGGAAAGCCGGGTAAGCTATAAGCGTGCCCTGAAAATGGCCATTTCCACGGCCATGCGCATGGGGGCCGAAGGTATTAAGATTAAAGTCGGTGGCCGTCTGGGCGGTGCGGAAATCGCCCGTTCCGAAGAGTACAAGCAGGGTAGAACCCCGCTGCATACCTTCCGTATGGACATTGACTACGCTTCGGTGGCGGCTTCCACCGTCTACGGAAAAATCGGCATTAAGGTGTGGATCTGTAAGGGAGAGGTCCTGGGCAAGCGTGAGCTGAATCCCAATATTTCGGCCAGTGCCGATCGGGGCCGTGCGGATTCCCGCCCGGATATGCGCCATGACCGGGGAGGACGCGGAGACCGTCGTTCCGGTCACCGGGGAGGGCGCCGCTAATCATTGACAATTGCATACTATATATAAAAATTACGGGTAACCATGTTACAGCCAAAGAGAACCAAGCACCGCAAAGCACATAAGGGAAGAATCAAGGGGAATGCCCAGAGGGGAACCACCATTGCCTTTGGCTCTTTCGGCCTCAAAGCTTTGGAGCCCAAGTGGATTACGAACCGGCAGATCGAGGCCGCCAGGCAGGCTATGACCAGGCATATGAGGAGAGAAGGGAACGTGTGGATCCGGATTTTCCCCGATAAGCCGATCACCCGTAAGCCTCAGGAAGTGCGGATGGGTAAGGGTAAAGGGGGCCTGGAGTTCTGGGCGGCCGTGGTAAAGCCAGGAAGGATCATGTTTGAATGCGAGGGAGTGCCCATGCATGTGGCCCAGGAAGCCCTGGCCCTGGCGGCTCAGAAGCTGCCCATCAAAACCAAATTCGTGGTGCGTCCTGATTACGTGGACGTCAAGGGATAAGGGGAAAGCCGGAACAACTAAGCATGAACAATTGAAAACCATAAGATATCATGGCGAAAGAAAAGAAAAAGAAGGCCGAGGATTGGCAAGCGATGGATGACCAGGAACTGAAGGCGAATATTGAAGAGGAAACCGCCCGTCTCCGCAAACTGCATTTCACGCATGCCGTGAATCCGCTGGAGAATCCCCTGACCATCCGGGCCTTGCGCCGGTCGATTGCTCGCATGAAAACGGAACAAACCAGAAGAGCATTAGGAGCCAAATAAATACTAGATGATGTCCACTACAATGACTGAGAGAAAACGCAGAAAAACCCGTATCGGGGTGGTGCGCAGCAACAAAATGACCAAAACCATCACGGTCGACGTCGAAAGAAAGGTGAAACACCCCATCTACGGGAAGTTCGTGAAAAAGACCAGCAGTTTTCACGCCCATGATGAACAGAATGCTGCCGGCATAGGCGATACGGTGCGCATTATGGAAACCCGTCCCCTGAGTCGGACCAAGAGATGGCGCCTGGTAGAAATAATTGAAAAAGCAAAGTAATCTTATTTAAAGATGATACAACAAGAATCACGGCTGAACGTAGCCGACAACAGCGGGGCGAAGGAAGTCCTTTGCATTCGGGTGTTGGGTAATTCAGGGCAGGACTACGCCGGTATCGGAGACCGCATCGTGGTCACCATCAAGGACGCGATTCCTGGAGGCGGAGTGAAGAAGGGAACCATATCCAAGGCAGTGATCGTGCGCACCAGAAAAAGGCTGCGTCGCAAGGATGGCTCCTATATTAATTTCGACGACAATGCCGTGGTGCTGCTCAATAATTCCGATGAGCCCAGAGGTACCCGGATTTTTGGGCCCGTGGCCCGGGAACTGAGGGACAAAGGCTATATGAAAATAGTTTCCCTGGCTCCAGAAGTATTGTAGAATTTGTTGTACCTTTGCCCCCCGTTTGGCGTCAAGGTCAACCTTAATCATATATACAGTGAAGAAGAGATTTCAACCTAAGTTTAATATCCGGAAAGGCGACCAGGTGGTCGTGATTGCCGGAGACGATAAGGATCGGACCAATCCGCGATCCGTACTGGCGGTATATCCCAGAGAGAGCCGGGTGTTGATCGAAGGCGTGAACGTGGTGACCAAGCATTTGAAGCCCAGCGCACAGAACCCGCAAGGGGGGATAGTGAAGCGGGAAGCCCCGATTCATATTTCCAATGTCATGCTCTGGGACCCCAAAGCCAAGGCCCCGACCCGGGTGCGTCGGGAAAGGAACGAGGAGGGGGTTCAGCGAATTTCGAAAAAATCAGGTGAACTAATTAAATAATGGAGACAAAGACATATATCCCCAGGTTACAAGCAAAATACAGGGAGGAAGTCGTTCCTGCCTTGATGAAGGAGTTTGGCTATACCACGGTCATGCAATGCCCCAGGCTGCTGAAAATCTGCCTGAATCAAGGGGTGAAAGGATCGGTGGCCGATAAGAAGCTCATCGATGACGCTGTGCAGGAAATGACCATGGTGACTGGCCAGAAGGCGGTCCCCACGCTGTCCCGCCGGGACGTGTCCAACTTTAAACTCCGGAAGATGATGCCCATCGGTTGTAGGGTGACCTTGCGGGGGTCGAGAATGTATGAGTTTCTGGATCGCTTTATTTCCGTGACGCTTCCCCGGGTGAGGGACTTCAAGGGAGTGAATGACAAATCCTTTGACGGCAGGGGGAATTTTACCATGGGCGTGACTGAACAGATCATTTTCCCGGAGCTGGACATCGACAAGATTGGTCGGATCAGCGGTATGGACATCAGTTTTGTGACCTCGGCCAATTCGGATAAAGAAGCCTATGCCTTGCTCCGTGAACTGGGTATGCCCTTCAAGAATATTAAGAAAGAGAACAACTAATTAAGCATATTAATAGAGTATTATGGCGAAAGAATCAGTAAAAGCCCGGCAAAGGAAGCGGGAGCGTATGGTAGCCAAGTTTGCAGAAAAGCGGGCAGCCCTTAAGGCGGCGGAAGATTGGCAGGCTTTGGACAAGCTTCCCAGGAATTCCTCTGCGGTTCGTTTGAAGAACCGTTGCCAGCTTACCGGAAGGCCCAAGGGCTATATGCGCCAGTTCGGCATTTGCCGGGTGGTATTCCGCGACATGGCGCTTGACGGGAAGATTCCCGGGGTCACTAAGGCGAGCTGGTAATCCCCGGTCTTCCGCTTTGACGATTCAAGGTCAGTCTCCTCACTGAAACCCGATTCAACCAATTATCAAATTTTTTAGACTTATCATGGTTACCGATCCTATAGCAGATTATCTTACCCGAATCCGCAATGCCCAGATGGCGCGCCACCGTATTGTGGAAATTCCGGCTTCCAATGTAAAAAAGAAGATCACCGAAATCCTCTACGATAAGGGGTACATCCTCAAGTATAAGTTTGAGGAAGACAACAAACAGGGAATCATCAAAATCGCCCTAAAATACGATCCTCAGACCAAGGTGCCGGCCATCTCCGCATTGGAAAGGATAAGCCGTCCGGGACTTCGGCATTATGCCAAGCCCCATGAGCTTCCCCGGGTGATGAACGGATTGGGTATTGCCATAGTCTCCACCTCCAAGGGGGTGATGACCGATAAGGAAGCCCGGGCCCAGCATATTGGCGGGGAAGTGATGGCCTATATCTATTAAGACAGGGGCCTACTCCGGGAACAGAAGAGTGGAAACCTATTGGAAAGAGAGAAAGAATTCATAGAATATGAACGGTTGCCGAAGATTAAGCTGAGCCCTATACTAAGCTGACCCTTCGACAGACCAATTGATCAACCAAGAACAAATATATACTATGTCACGTATAGGCAAGAAACCCATCACCATCCCTCAGGGCGTCAGCCTGGCCATGGATGAAAAGCATGTATTGAAAGTAAAGGGCCCCAAAGGGGAACTGAGCCTGGCCATGGACCGGGACATTAATGTGGAGCAAAAGGACGGGGTGGTGACTGTGACCCGGCCTACAGATCAGATCCGGCACAAGGCTCTCCATGGCCTCTACCGGTCTTTGGTGGCCAATATGGTGACTGGTGTATCCGAAGGATTTACCCGGGAGCTGGAGTTGGTAGGGGTAGGGTATCGGGCATCGGTCCAAGGCCAGATGCTGGATCTTGCCCTGGGTTTTTCCCACAACATCATCGTTGCCCTTCCCGATGAAGTCAAGGCAACGGCCACCATGGTGAAGGGGCAGGCCCCCAAGGTTACCTTGGAGTCGCATGACAAGCAATTGCTTGGACAGGTGGCCGCCAAGATCCGCAGCTTGCGTAAGCCCGAGCCCTATAAAGGGAAAGGGGTGCGCTTCACGGGAGAGTTTATCCGGCGTAAGGCAGGGAAATCGGCTAGTAAGTAATTTGCCAGGAGGCCGGACCGCGGGTTTCTGCCTCCTGGAGTATATATTCACTATTTTTAATCATTCGGTAGCTCTCTGCACAATATCCAGGGAAGCCCGTAAACCAGCAGTAAGATCATGTCTGTAAGTCAAAAAGTAGAAAGACGCCAAAAGCTTCGCTGGCGCATCCGGACCCGGGTTAAGGGTACCGCAGAGCGCCCAAGACTTTCCGTGTTCCGCAGCAACCGGGACATTTATGCTCAGCTCATAGATGACGTTCGCGGCCAAACCCTGGCTTCTGCCAGCTCCCGGATGCCGGATATCGCTTCGCTGAAGGGACAGGAGACCAAAGTGGCTATTTCCCATAAGGTGGGCATGGCCTTGGCCGCGGCCGCCAAAGAGAAGGGTATAGAAGCCTGTGTGTTTGACCGGGGCGGTTATTTGTATCACGGCCGGGTGAAATCTCTGGCCGATGGAGCCCGGGAAGGAGGGCTGAAGTTTTAATTCATTTGTTTAATTGCTTTTAAAGAAGACAATGGGAAATACACATGTAAATCGCGTCAAGGCTGCCGAGCTCGAACTTCAGGAGAAGGTGGTGACCATCAACCGGGTGGTGAAGACCACTAAAGGGGGGCGGGCGTTCAGCTTTTCTGCCCTGGTTGTGGTGGGGAACGGAAACGGAGTGGTAGGTCACGGACTGGGAAAAGCCAAGGAAGTTCAGGAAGCCATTACCAAAGGGATCGATGATGCCAAAAAGAATCTGATGACGGTTCCGGTGATGAACGGCACCATCCCCCATGCCCAGCTGGCCAAGGAAGGCGCGGCCAAAGTAATGATCAAGCCGGCGGCACCCGGTACCGGGGTAATTGCCGGAGGAAGCATGCGGGCTGTGCTGGAAGCTGCAGGATATACGGATATTCTGTCCAAGTCCCAAGGTTCTGCCAATCCTCATAATGTGGTAAAGGCAACCTTCAACGCCCTGGCCGCCCTGAGGGAGCCGGTTCAGGTAGCCAAACAAAGGAATATTCCCTTAAAGAAGGTATTCAACGGATAGAGGGAGCATTTCCCTTTGTCGACGGTTTTTATTCACCCTAGAAACGTAAATAAGCTCATGGCGAAAATTAGAATCACCCAGTATAAGAGCGGCATAGACCGTTCGGAGCGCCAGAAGAGGACGCTGGTGGCCCTGGGTCTGCGGAAGATAAACCACTCTGTGGAACAAGAGGCCAGCCCTCAGATTCTGGGCATGGTGAAGAAAGTATCTCATTTGGTCAAAGTGGAGGAGATAAACTAATCTTTTAATCTATTGCGAGCGGTTGACATTACCGCGCAAGTTCAAAAATGTGAATCATGGAATTGCATCAGCTTAAGCCCGCCCCCGGATCAGTACATAAGAGAAAGCGGATTGGCCGCGGAGAAGGTAGCGGACATGGGGGAACAGCCACCAAAGGTAACAAAGGGGCGCAGTCCCGGACCGGGTATTCTTCCAAAAAAGGATTTGAGGGCGGACAGATGCCCATTCAGCGTCGCCTCCCTAAAAGAGGATTCAAGAACGTCAATCGGGTGGAATATAAAGTCTTTAACTTGGGTCAATTGGATCATTTGATTGAGAAATACGGCCTGGAAGAATTCAGCCTGGACAATCTTTATATTCATGGACTGGTGAGCCGTACGGATTTGGTGAAGATCCTCGGTGTAGGGGAGACAAAGGCTAAGGTACCTATTAAGGTGAATGCCATCAGCCAGAAAGCCAGGGAAGCCATTGAAAAGGCAGGCGGCAAGGTCGAATTGATCTAGATTGCCAGGAAAGCCCGGGACGCATTTGGTGAAATGCGTCTTTTGTCGTTTATTCGCATGGCTTATTTTCTTATGAATAACGTGAGTTTCAAGTGAAGAAATTAATCGGAACACTGAAGAATATATGGAGCATCGAAGAGCTCCGTAAAAAGATTCTATTCACCCTGGGCTTAATCCTGGTCTATAGAATAGGCTGTTTTATTACCCTGCCGGGGATCAATCCGAACATACTGGTACTGGAAGGCAGTGAGGAAGGGCTTTTGGGCCTGTTCAACATGTTTGCCGGAGGCGCCTTTAGCCGGGCCTCGATTTTCGCATTAGGCGTTATGCCTTACATATCGGCATCGATTTTCATGCAGCTGGCCGGTATTGTGGTGCCCCAGATGGCCAAATTGCAGAAGGAGGAAAGCGGACGCCGGAAGATGAATCAGTATACCCGGTACCTGACTGTGATCGTGACCTTGTTTCAGGCCAGTGCCTACGTGGCTTACCTGCGCAATCAGGCCGGAGCTTCCATTGTCCCGGAAATGTCTCCTTTTCTGTTCTGGCTTTCCACGGTGGTGGTCCTGACCGCCGGCACTCTGTTTGTGATGTGGCTGGGAGAGAAGATAACGGACAAAGGCATTGGAAACGGAGTTTCCCTGCTGATCATGGTCGGCATATTTGCCAACTTGCCCGCTTCGACCATTCAGGAGTTTTCTGCCCGTAACCTCGGGGGAGGAGGAGGTCTGTTGATTTTCCTTTTGGAATTGGTGGTATTTGTGGCGGTGATCGTAGGGCTGATTCTTCTTACCCAGGGGGTAAGGAAGATTCCGCTGAACTTTGCGCGCAGGGTGATTGGCGGTTCTCAGGCTGCCCGTGACCTGGCCGGCGGAAGCCGGGATTTCATTCCGCTGAAGGTGAATGCTTCCGGAGTAATGCCCATTATTTTTGCCCAGGCCATTCTGTTCATTCCGGCGACGGTCGTGGGCTTTTCCAGCTCGGAGGCAGCGGCTGGTTTTGTTCGGGCCATGTCCGATCCCCAGAATTTCTGGTATAATCTGGTATATGCCCTGTTGGTAATCGCCTTCACCTATTTCTACACGGCCCTGATCTTTAATCCGACGGAAATGGCCGATAATCTGAAGCGGAACAACAGCTTCATTCCCGGGGTGAAGCCGGGTGAGCCCACGGCAAATTATATTGCCACCATTATGGATCGGATTACCTTACCCGGGGCCATTTTCCTGGCCATAGCCGGTATCCTTCCCGGAATTGCGGGATTATTCGGCGTGACCAGCGGCTTTGCCTCGTTCTACGGGGGCACTTCCATGCTGATCGGGGTGGGCGTGATCCTGGATACCCTCCAGCAAATCGAAAGCCATCTGCTGATGCGTCAATATGATGGATTAATGAAATCGGGCAGAATCTCCGGCCGTCAGGCGGCTGCGGGAGTCCATGTTTAAGCCTCTGATTTTCATGATTCCCATCCATAGTGAAGAAGAGATTGAGTTGATCCGAGCCTCGGCCATGGCCGTGACCGCCACCTTGACGGAAGTGGCGCGGCAACTTAAGCCGGGAATGACCACTCTTACTCTGGATAAAATGGCCGAGGAGTTTATCCTTGACCTGGGGGGCCGTCCTTCGTTCAAGAATTTCAACGGCTATCCCTATTCCCTTTGCATTTCCGTCAACGATGCTGTAGTGCATGGATTTCCCGGAGAATACGTGATTCAGGAAGGCGATATCGTCTCAGTGGATTGTGGAGTCTATATGAATGGGTTTCACGGGGACCATGCCTATACCTTTGGGATAGGGGAGGTAGATCCCCGGACGGTTCAGCTCATGGAAAGGACCCGCCAGTCCCTGCTGCTGGGGATTAAAGAAGCCCGGGTGGGGCAAAGGGTAGGGGATATTTCCTATGTCATTCAGCAGGCTACTGAAAAGGCCTATGGATATGGGGTAGTCCGGGAACTGGTAGGTCATGGGGTGGGAAGAACCTTGCACGAAGACCCTCAGGTACCCAATTATGGCCGAAGAGGCACCGGAAAGCGCCTTAAGCGGGGAATGGTGATTGCCATCGAACCGATGATTAACCTGGGCACCCGGGAGATCAATACTCTTGAAGACGGTTGGACCATAGTGACGGCCGATGGAAAGCCTTCGGTTCACTTCGAACATACGGTGGCCATAGGGGAAAAAGAAGGCGAAGCCTTATCCCAGTTCGGCCCGATTGAAGAGGCCATCCGGGCAAACCCGGCACTCAATAAATCTTATTTTTAACAAGTGGCTCTTCGGCCTGATGGCCGAGGCATCGAAAGGATAGAAAAAGGGGGCCGTCAGCCCCTTTTTGTTTGCGATTCGGCACTCAAAAATTCAAATGGAGAAGAGAAACCGGACCGCTCAGAGATCAGCGCTGGGTTTATCTTCTGGGGAAGGAATCTCTACCCTTCCCTGAACCTGGCGTCCGGTTTCCTGAAAAGCATATCGGAAATCGTCGCCGGCAGGCAATTCGAATACCTCAAGCTTGAAGTATTTGATGGCAGCCAAAAGATGATCGAATATATCGGCCATTACCGCTTCGTGTTCCACCCATTTTACTGACTTGGTGAACATATACAGTTCCAAAGGCAGTCCGTTGTCCCGGGGCTGTAAGTGGCGAATCAAAAAGGTCATCTCCTGGTTAATGCCGGGATGCCGACGCCCGTATATGTCCACATAGCGGCGGAATAGACCGATGTTTGTCATATGCCTTCCGTTGACTGGCATGGACCGGTCTACCTTGCGTTCTTCGTTGAAGGCACCGATTTCGGCCTGTCTCTCGATAATATAATCCCGGAGTATCTGGATCTTTTTCAGCTCTTCGATCTCGTCGGCATAGAGGTAGCGTATGCTGGAAATTTTGATATTTATGGATCGTTTGATTCGTCTTCCTCCGGACTCCTGCATACCCCTCCAGTTCTTGAAGGCTTCAGTGATCAGCAGATAAGTGGGCAGGGTGGTGATGGTCTTGTCCCAGTTCACCACTTTCACCGTATTGAGGTTGATTTCGATTACGTCCCCGTCGGCATTGTATTTGGGCATTTCAATCCAGTCGCCGATACGGACCATATCGTTGGTGGACACCTGTATGCTGGCCACGAAGCCCAGGATAGTGTCTTTGAATACCAACATAAGAATGGCTGAGGCTGCCCCCATGGCGGTAAAGAACTTCCACATGGACTGGCCGGTGATCACCGAAATGCTCATGAGCAGGACGATGAAAAAAAGCAGCATGTTCCCCACCTGGAGATAGCTGTCCAGGGGCTTGTCCCGGAACCCGTCCTTGGTTTTGAGATGATCCCTAACGGAGCGGAATACTCCCCGGATGATCCAGGCCCAGACGATGATATGGTATACATAAGCCAGGTTGGTCACATGGGGAATCCAGTCCGGATAGCCGGCAAAGGCTATAGGTATCCATTGAATTACAAAGAACAGGGGAATCAACCGGGCCAGAAACACAAAGACTTTGTTATCCTTTAGCCTTTCATCGAATTGGGTTCTGGTGCGGGCGACCAGGCGGCCGGCCACATTATCGAGGACCAGGAAAGCCACTAGATAGATTCCGTAAGTTATGGCTCCCAGTCCTATGACCAGGGTCAGGGTACTGAGCATTCGGGCATAGGGATCCGGAAGGGCCATGCGGAGCCAGGCCGACTCCACCCATTGGTACAGATCGGGTTTTATATAGTCCATTCGCGCGGTGTTTTTTTCATTTTGCGATGAGGAAGGGATTTTGGGAACACCAGGCCATGGCCGCACAAATACTGCAGGAATCAAACTCCCCAATCGGGTGGACCACCCGGAAAGTATAGGCGGGGAGCAAGAGGCGGGCATTGGCCATCTCTGAGCTCAAATATAGAACAAACATAAGGACAAACCATGGGGAACCCCGCCTCCCCACCTTATTTAACATTTAACGGATTTTTCAGACTTCAGATCGGAGTCTTTCCGCCCTCCTGCCTTTTCCCGCGCCGGGTGGCATACCAGAAAATAAGCGCTCCGCATATGGCCAGCAGGGTGGAAATAATTTCTGCCTGCGTGGGATGAATGAATCCCCAGTCGTATTTATAGTTCACCCGGATCTTTTCGATGAAAAAGCGTTCCATACCATTGAAGATCAGGTAGATGCCGAAAAGCTGCAGGGGGTATTTGAGCCGGGTTCTCAGCGCCCAGAGCAGGGCGAATATACCCAGGCAGGCCACGGTCTCATATAAGGGGGTGGGAAATACGCCTACAGGTAGCACGGAGCAATAGGTCCCCGTGCATCCTTCCAGAGGGATGCCGGCATGGTTTACATTGTGGGGATAGTTCATGGCAAAGATCCAGTCCGGAAGCCAGGAGGGAGCAGGGACATAGAGATGAGGTACATTCTCCAGGCTTCCGTAGTCCCGCAGGATTTCCTGATGAAAATAGCCCAGGTGGGCGCTAAGCGCATCCAGATAGGCAGCCGGGGAGGTGGCGGGATGGAGATTCCCGTCGGCGCCGGTGATATAGGCGGAATTGAAAATACCCCAGTCCCCGTCTCCGGCAGTCTGACAACCTAGTCTCCCCAACCCGTAGGCCAGAATCAGGCCTGGGGCGGCCGCATCACAGAAATGGGCAAAGGAAAACCGGTATTTTCTGCTATAGAGATATAGGGAAAAACTGGCCACAATCAGTCCTCCATAGAAAGTAAGGCCGGAGGAAGAAAGCAGGTTGGCCAATGGATTTTTTATGAAATCTTCCCAAGTCTCAAAAGCATTGAAAATTTTGGCCCCGGCCAGACCGGTTACGGCAGCGATCATAACGATCTCCCCGATTCGCTGATGGGGGTAGACCAGGATGGTTTCGGTCCTGGGCTGGGGAAGCTGGGCTTTTTTCTTTTCCCGGTACCGGGAATAAGCCATGATTCCGGCAACAAGAAGGCCCAGGGGCAGATGCCCTTTGGCGGAAAATATATAGGACATAGGGTCCGGGGAGACTTCGGCGGCATGGAAAAATATGCCTCCGAATTTGTATCCCAGGATAAAGCCCAACAGTCCGGAGCCGATCAGGTCGCCGGCCGCCGGGGGCTCGCCGACCACCCTTTTTTCCTGAGTAGGGGAAAGCAGGCCCTGGGATTCTTTGCGTTTGAATTCCATGGTCAGAGTCCATGCCGCTGCCAGAAAGGAAAGGGCTACCAGAAAGCCAAAGGTTTTGAAGACGCTCAGCCATTCCGGAACAGGTACGCCCAGCAGGCTTTCCAGCAGGTATTGAAAGTCAGGATACATAGAACAGTCGTTTAGACAGCGAACGGGGATTCAGGGGACTAAGATACAGGAGGCCTATGCAAAAAAGAAAAAAACCTTGGAACGACGTCAGGCAAAGAGTTTGGGAGATTTCCGGGAATGCGGTTTGTCCGGCTCGATATTTTCTTTAGATTTGCAGTCCTTCTTAACCTAAGGGTCGCGTGGCCGAGTGGCTAGGCACAGGTCTGCAAAACCTCTTACAACGGTTCGAATCCGTTCGCGACCTCTACGATCTTAATCCAGCGGACATCTCGCTGGATTTTTTTATCTTTAGGAATTGGCGAGAATAGATTTTTTTACCCATTTTCCCCTTTATTTATGATCCTTTGGCTGCCGGCTCCTAATCTAGGGGCATTTCGGAGAACCTTCCTTCTCTCATTCTTTAGTCTCCTTCTGTCCTTTAGTCTCCATGCCCAAACCGAAGGCAAGGTGGTGGCCGTAGCCGATGGGGATACCTTTACCCTGCTCACAGAGGATAAAAAGCAGATCAAAGTGCGCCTGTATGGCATCGACTGTCCGGAGCGCAAGCAGGCCTTTGGTCAGGTGGCCAAGGACTTTACTTCAGAGGCGGTATTCGGCAAATGGGTAAGGCTGAGCAAGGAAGGGAAGGACCGCTATGGGCGTACCGTGGCCATAGTGGAGCTGGAGGATGGCCGTATTCTCAATGAAATGCTCTTGCAGGCCGGACTGGCCTGGCACTACAAGCGTTACGACAAGAATCCCGACTGGGAGCGAATGGAGGTTCAGGCCCGCCGAAAGCGCATTGGGCTTTGGAAGGACAAATATGCCATTGCTCCCTGGGACTTCCGTTAAGCCGGGAATGCCCTGGATTATTTCGGGAATGCAAGGAATGGAATGTCTATGGCCTTCTTCCGCTATTCTCCGCTGGATGGGGATGGCCTAATCCTTAGTTTACAAATATTAATGCTTTTTTGAGAGCGTCTCATTTAGGTGGCATCTTATTATTTTCTAGTTGTGAAATTGCTACTATAAGCCATTCTTAGGTTAAAACTTGAGTGGAATTTTTCAATCAAAGTTTAATGCGGAGGACGTTGGGAGTCGGATTCAGAGAGCTCGATTAGGAATCCTTATTACAGGATTGCAAATGAGTTCAAAACAATTGATGAAATATGTAATCTATTAAGGGCTTTTTGATCAGTGGCCTAAGGGAATGGAAAGAGCTCTCCTTAAACGGTTAATTTTTAAAACAGGTTTGAATTTTTGTCGGTTAATGTATCATGGCAATCCGAATAATTAATGTCAATGAATATTTCCTTTGTTGTAGTTAAAATTTTTTATCAAAATTTTCGCTCGGATTTCCTGACTTCCATTACGTATTATGATTGGTTTAGTTTTTATGCTGTATACGTTGTAAATAGAGGGTTTTATGTATTGTTCTATTGCAATTATTGGCCATAAAAATCAGAGGACTTGGGTGAGGATTCATTAATTTTTGGTTGTTAATCAATAGTTATTGTTGTCAAAAAGACTTAAAACAACAGGGAATTTTCTATTACTTTGCTCTGGAAATTCTCGTACTGCATGATGTATTCTTGTCTTAAACGATTCTTCATAGGTTGTACTCTGGCAGCCGTCTTGGGTGCGGGATTGGGTCACGAGGTATTCGGGCAGACGAAGAATTACTTAACGGGGTTGAAGACTGGGTACAGGGACGGGTCGAACGCCAGCATTTCGTATCCACTGACATTGAATTCGGGCTCAAGCACTACTCGTGTGGACTATTCGGGCCCTCTGCTAAATGGTAATGACACCACCTTTGTGAATTTGCAGGCAGGTGCTACACTTTTATCAAGTCATGGGGCCTGGGTAACCTTTCGAAATACGGCGAATAGTTACATTCCTGCAGGATCCCCTACCTATGTGAGATTAAGAGAAAGTCCAGTTGCTAGTGGACTGGCATTGCTTGGCGGTCTTGAGATTTCCGGAACCGGTATTGATACTATCGGTTTCAACTCTGTCTCGTCACAGGCCGAAATATTGGTTGACCCGGAAGGAGATTATTATTTGGCCGTGACTCCAAGTGCTTCATACAATGCCGTGAAGGTGGGATTGAAATTTACTCCAGGTGTGAATTTAGGATCTAGTGCAGATATGGCGTTAAATCATATGTTTTACTACTCCTGGCCCCCTAATATGGTAGATTGTGGGAGGCCGGTATTCAGTAGCCTGGCAAAATCAAGTGGACTTGTCACCAGTGTTCTAAACTTGTTGAATCTAAATTCTCTATCTGGATCTATTGAGAACCCTCATTATGCGATAGATTCCGACACTGAAACTTATTCTGTAATTAAGGATGCACTGATAGGTGTAGGAGATGAGATTTCTCAAGTCATCCATTTTGGCTATGCAGGCAATGCTACAGATCTGGTGAAGATTCGATTCGCCATTGACACAAGCATACTGTTTCTTGATCTTAGTTTACTGGGGAAGATTCGTATTCAGGCTTACCGTGGGGGCACCTCCGTAGGACCGTCGTTTTCACTTAATAGTTTGATTGATGTGAATCTATTAAGGCTTTTGACTATCGGTCAAAATTACCCTCCTTTCGAAGTATATATCCGCCCTATGGTGCCCTATGATAGGATTGAAATAAAGGTGTCTGGTGTATTATCCGTAAACGTTAATTCGGGAGTTTGGGTCCACGATGTTTCGCGAGTGGTTGGCCCGCCCACCATTTCAGCACAGCCTTTTGGATCCACCGTTTGTGAAGGGCAGGAAGCAATTCTATCTGTATCGACCTCTACGGGAGACAATCTGGCTTATCAATGGGCCAGCTCCAGGCCACCTGCGGATACATCCTGGACCCCCATTACAGGCGGCAACACAAATCCTTTGGTTATCCCAAATGTCCCCTACAGTCTGGACAGTACATTCTACCGGGTAAGGGTAACTGGGGGAAGTTGCCCCACAAATCTGGCTACGGTGGAATCCGATACCGCTTCGCTAAGAGTGAAGCCCAGACCACCCTCGCTTCAGGTCCAAATGAAATAACTATGTTACTATTTGATTGCAATTCATTATTTATTCACCATTAAAAAAAGGAGTCAACAAAAACAAGAGAAACCAATAGTAGAAGATTTACCACATTACCTAAGGGTCAACAAAAACCAATCAAAAACCAACCATTATCAAAAATCAAAAACCAAAAATTTTAGTGATGAAAAAGTTACTGCAAATTGCCTTCCTAGGCGTATTGGGGACTGGATTTTATCAGTCATCCCAGGCACAGAACAAGTATACCTACTATGTGTGTGCCGGAACCACCTTTGAATTTACCACCACGCCTGCCGATCAATATGATTGGAGGGATTTATCAAATCCAAGCAGTCCCGTATCGACTGCCGCCACGCTTTCCGCGACTGCCCCGTCATTGGTAGCCGGAGATGATGCCGAATCAATGATGTATGTTTTCAGTGCAGAAATAGGTGGCTGTTGGACGGAAGTAGACACTTTTGAAGTCTGGGTACTGCCCCCTCTGGATGTAGAGATCACGGGTATCGATTCTGTTTACTGTGTGAACAGTGGTCCGCACACGGTAACTATGTCTGCTGATTTCAAAACTCCTCCGGGAGACCTGCCCGCTGGTGTTGAGCCTAATAAATTTCAGTGGACAGTCGATAACGTTCTCGGGGGCACCGGACAGACCGAGACCTACACGACAACCAGCGCAGCAGGGGCTATTGACGTAGAGGTAGTCGTGGGGTATACCTTGCCTGCCAACGATGGAGAGAAGATGGGGGGATGTGATGGTGCTTCTACAGCGACCAATACGATCAACGTTACACCTACTCCTACCACACCCACTGTTACATTCCAATAGTTCTTTTTGTTGACCCGTTCAGGCCGGGCGCTCCTCGCCCGGCTTGAACTTAGGTAATTTCATTATTGACTACATGAGAGCATATCTACTCATAACCTTTATACTACTTCTCGGAGGGACAGCAAGGGCGCAGGAAATCAGAAAGTCTGAGGCCTTTATCTGCCCTGGGGATAGCGTCGTGCTCGAAGCCGAATCCGAAGGGGCCGATTACTATCAATGGATAAAGAATGATCAAACTTATGAGTGGACATTTACAAATACCTTGATGGTCAAGGATACGGGTATTTATTATGCGATCGCCTATAACTGGGAAGGATGTCCTTCCGACAGCTCCAACCATGTGCTAGTGGCCCTGGATTCCATGAAGTTGCATACCGATACTGCTCTGGTACACAATACATCCTATAGAACCATTGACGTACTGAAGAACGACGAAGAGGGCTGCAAGCCATTCGATGACCGCACGCTTCGGATTACCAGGACACCCAATAAGGGGGTAGCCACCGTGATGGACGGAGGCATGGTACACTATAAGCCCTTCCCGGGCACATCCGGTGAAGACCACTTTGCCTATGTGGTGAAAGATACGGACGGCGTCACCGCCGCACCGGGACTGGTGATCATTGAGATCAGCAACCTATGCGGTATTCTCTATCCTAACCCGACGTCCAGAGTGGTAACCGTTCATAGCCGGGATGAGCGGGTGAGATATTATCAGCTCACCACCCTCAGCGGTCAAAGACTGATGAGGGGTAAAATGACCCCAGACCCCATTTCCATAGATCTTAAGCATTTTGCGGACGGAATGTATATTATGCAGCTATTGTCCGGCGGGGGAGAGGTACTCTGCACTTTCAAAGTGGCCAAAAGTCTTAAATAATTTCTAGAATCCGATTTCTTCCCGCCATTGGATCAGTTCCCTGAGTCCTTGTTCCAACTCATACGCATAGCGGAATCCCAACTCGGATGCGGCTTTGTCCGTGGATCCTATCCGATTTTTAACCAAAGCTCGGGCATCTTCGGGCCCATATGGCTGAAACTTAATGGGAATATGAGCGCCCTTTAGTTCCAGGATTTTCTGACAGAGCGTTCTCACGCTGGTCTGTACACCCGTCCCTACATTATAGAATCCATGCTGCACCGGGGACTGCAGGGCGCATAGGTTGGCCTCGGCCACATCTTTGACGTAGATAAAGTCGTAAGCCTGGCTTCCATCTCCGTGAATGACCGGTGAAGTTCGCGCATCAATATGGTTTAGCAGAATGGGCACCACCCCGCTGTAAACTGCATGCTGATCTTGTCCCGGACCATAAACGTTCATATATCTGAGTCCCACCACCGGCAATCCATATCGCTCGTGGTAGGCAGTACACATGGCCTCTCCCGATATTTTGGTGGCCCCATAGAAATTCCGGTTCCGAAAGGGGTGGTCCTCCGTCATGGGTACGGATTGAGCGTCTCCGTATACCGAGGCAGAGGAGGAAAATATCAGCTTCTTGATTTTGTGGCGTACGCAGGCTTCCAGCACATTGAAGGTGCCGGCAATATTGACTTCAAAAGCGGTTCGGGGAAAATCCCGGCAATGCAGCAACCACATGGCGGCTAAATGGAACACATAGTCCTTGCCTTCCATGGCTTTGTCCAGGAGATCGATATCCCGGATGTCCCCACCATAAGGGAATATCTGGCAACGGGGATCCTCCAGGCAGTCCAGAATGTTCTCTTTCTTGCCTCGGCTGAAGTTATCGTATACCACCAGCTCTTCTATGGGTTGGGCCAATAGGGCCCGGACCAGATGGGAGCCTATAAAACCGGCTCCGCCGAGGACCAGTACTTTAGATCCCTTCAGGTGATGGATTCCGTTGTTCATCTCGGTGTGCATATATATTTTCAATCAGCCGGACGATTCTCCGGCCTTCTTTCCCGTTGGTGCTGATTACTCCTTTTCCGTGGAGCACGTCGATGACATTCTGTATCACCTGAGCGTGGTTGGAGGCGGAACCCTGATACTCGCCATAGTGATTTCCCGGCTCTGTGGGGTCCAAGGCAGGCATCTCATAATCCTTAATGTGGCAGTATTCCACTCGATCCATATACTGCCCTCCTATTTTAATGCTCCCCTTTTCTCCGATCAGGGTCAGAGAGCTTTCCATATTCCGGTCCCAGACAGAGGTGGAGTAAATGAAAGAGCCCATGGCCCCGGATTCCCGGAACCGGAAATGGAAGACACCACTGTCTTCAAAATCGATCTGCCCTTGGTGATTGAAGTTCCTAAACTTTCCCTGGATGTCCTCGATTTCTCCAAAAAGCCATACCATCATGTCCAGAAAATGGGAGAACTGAGTGTACAGCGTCCCTCCATCCAGTTCCTGGGTACCATGCCAGCTGCCGGGGGTATAATAGCGTTGATCCCGATTCCAGAAACAATGGATGGAAACCAGAAAAATATTCCCCAGGACCTGTTCGTCCACAAGGGATTTCAGCCATACGGCTGGTGGGGAATAGCGATTCTGCATGACCGTGAATACCTTTCTGTTCTTCTTCTCCGCCAGGTGAATGATTTCTTCGGCTTCCCGGCTATCGAGGCTCATGGGTTTTTCGATGAGTATATGTTTTCCGGCATGAAGGCAGGAGATGGCCTGCCGGGCATGTAAACCATTGGGTGTGGCGATATGCACCACATCGGTAATCTCTGCCTGCGGAGAATTCAGGAAGTCCTCCAGACTGGGAAAATAAGGCCAATCCGAATGAATTCCCAGAATCTCCTCCCGGGGTCTGGGGTCGATACAGGCCGAAACGATGGCCTGGGGATGACGGGAAATCAGGGCCAGATGACGCTGGCCAATGCGTCCGCAACCCAATACCGCAATACGAATCCTGGAATCGGAGGCAGTGGTTGAATGCTTATCCATGTAGGGGCCTAAAATTAGCAGAAATCTGGCTTATTTTTCATTTATATGCAGGCTAATCCTAGGAGTGGGAAGCGCTAGGTTTGCGGGATCGCGCATACAATACCAGCAATCCCAACAAGGCAGAAAGGAAAGAGGTAATTAATATGGCCAGTTTTGCCACGTTGGTATGATGCTCATCTCGGGGGAAGGATAGGATGGAGATGAATATGGACATGGTGAAGCCTACCCCGGCGATCAAGCCTAAGCCGATGAACTGGGACCAGTCGGTTTGAGAGGGCCTCTGCGCCAGTCCTGCCTGGCAAGCCAGCCAGGAAGTCAGGGTAATGCCCAGGGGTTTGCCCAGTGCCAGGCCGAAGAAAATCCCATAGCCTAGGGGAGATAGGGTTTCCGAGATCAAGGCCCCTTCAATGGGTATGGCCGTATTGGCAAAGGCAAATACAGGGAGAACCAGATAATGAATTGGAGCATGAAGCCCTTTTTCGAGCCTTTCCAGGCTGGAAGAGGACTTTGGCTTTCCGTGAGGAATGAGCATGGCCACGGCCACCCCGGCTATGGTGGCATGAAATCCTGAGTGGTGCGTGAAATACCAGATCGCCAACCCCGGAATTAAGTAAGAGAGCAAATTTTTTATTCCCAGACGATTTCCGATGGCGAGAAACGCCAGGAGCATACCGGCATAACTCAGGTATTGGAGGTGGAGGTCCTGGGTATAGAAGAGGGCAATGACTACTATGGCCAGCAGATCATCCACTATCGCCAGGGCGGTCAGGAAAATTTTCAACGACAAGGGAACCCGGGAACCCAGCAATGAAAGCAATACGACGGCAAAGGCTATATCCGTAGACATGGGAATACCCCATCCAGATGCCGACTCCAAACCCCGATTGAAAAACGAGTAGATTAGGGCGGGTACTACCGCTCCCCCAATGGCCGCCAATATGGGCAGGGCCGCCTTTTTGGGGCTGGATAATTCCCCCACCAGTAACTCCTTCTTTATCTCCAGACCGATCAGGAGAAAGAATAGCGCCATTAGTCCATCGTTTATCCAGGACAAAGTGGAGTAGCGGAGATGCCATTGGGCATTTTCCCACCCCCAGGTATAATCCAGCAAAAAATGGATTTGGGCACCTAATGGGGAATTGGCTAGTACAAGGGAAATCACCACGGCCAACATCAATAGAGAGCCGGGATTGGGTCCTTGCTTGAAAATCCTTTTTATATATTCAATAGGCGATGGAAGGCTCATGAAATTATAGGGTTAGAAAGGAAGTTTTTCCTGGGAGTCTGCCTCGAAATGGGGAAGGCTGCCCTGATCCCGAACTGAATTCCCAAAATCGGAACTGTCCCGTTTTTTTCCTTATTGTCGGTCGGGACGCAAATCTAGAAATATTTCCCCTAGGGATTTCCGGAAAATTGCCTTGAAAAAATTTAGGGGACGATTTCTTCGGGCATGATTTTATTGTGGATGTCTAGGAAAGTGTTGGGTTTAGGGTATTTGTTCTGACTTATACCTTACATTTAATACACATGTAAATAAATCCATGTCCTTGGCCCAGGTCGGAAGAATCTCTCATCAATGAAATGACAAACTATGGAAGATGCGAAAAGGGTATTAGGGGATAAAGTCGCTCTGGTCACCGGAGGCGGATCGGGAATTGGCTTGGCTTCCGCAGAGCTTTTAGGTGATCATGGGGCCAAACTGGTCATTTCCGACATTAGTGAAGAGAATGGACAGGTGGCGGTAAAGCATTTGGACAAGAGAGGTATAGAGGCCATGTTCGTGCGGGCCGACTCTTCGAGCCCCTCGGATAGTGAAGAGCTGGTCCGCAAAACTCTCGAGGAATTCGGGCGGTTGGATATCGCTGTGAACAATGCCGGAATCGGGGGGCCACTCGGAATGACCGGCGAATATCCCCTGGATGGATGGAAAAGAGTCATGGACATCAATCTTTCGGGAGTATTCTATGGCCTGCGATACCAGATCCCGGCCATGTTGGAAAATGGCGGAAGCATTGTAAACATCGCCTCCATTTTGGGAATGGCCGGTACCCGATCCTCGCCGGCCTATGTGGCCGCCAAGCACGGAGTGGTGGGGCTGACCAAGGCGGCGGCACTGGAATATGCTGATCGGGGAATACGGATCAATGCCGTGGGACCTGGATATGTCAGAACCCCACTGGTAACGGATTCCCTTGACGGGGATACTCTGAAGGCGTTAGTGGGACTTCACCCCATAGGTCGTTTAGGGGAGGCCCATGAAATTGCCGAGCTGATATTCTGGTTAGCCTCTCCTAAATCTTCTTTTGTCACCGGAGCCTATTATCCGGTTGACGGGGGATACCTGGCCCAGTAAGGGGTTTGGGGTTTACCTGAAATGTTTTTTGCCGTTGCGGAACCGGCCGGCAAGGGATTTGCTTATTGAATATCTGAATCATTATTTGATGAGTATGAGTACATATGATATAGGCATCATTGTAGGCAGCCTTAGACGGGAAAGTTTTAACCGTAAGTTGGCTCAGGCTGTGATGGAATTGGCCCCATCATCTCTTTCGATGGATTGGGTTGGCATTGGCAATCTTCCATTATATAATGAGGATATTGACAAGGAGCCTCCGGCGGTATACCAGGATTTCCGGGCCAATATCCGAAGCAAGGATGCCTTTTTGTTTTTCACCCCGGAATACAACCGCTCGGTGCCGGCGGTGCTGAAGAATGCCATTGATGTGGGTTCCCGGCCTTATGGTCAGAATTCCTGGGATGGGAAGCCTGCTGGAGTAATCAGCGTATCCATTGGGGAAATTGGTGGATTTGGGGCAAATCATCACTTGCGTCAATCCCTGGTCTTTGTCAACATGCCGGTGCTTCAGCAGCCTGAGGCCTATATCGGAAGTGCCATGAGTTTATTTGGTAAGGAAGGAAAGTTGAATGACGAGGCCACCAAATCCTTTCTCCAGGACTATATAAAGGCATTTGAAATCTGGGTTCAGACTCTATGCAACAGGCAGTAGTGTCTCCAGCTTCAAGTATCCGTTAAATTGTGGGAACAGTTCTTCGGGTTGAGGCCCTGCCTAGGAATAGGCGGGGATTTGGTTTGGGCGTTGGTGGATTCGGAAGCGGAATTCACTTCATGGATCTAGGGAAACCTGGCTAAGGGCAATCTCTGATAGCTATTCATGTCTCCAGTCTTGTGGATTTGGCTGCTCATCGTTTACCCGTCCGTGTTGCAGAGATATTCTGAAACCAGAACTCTGGTCCTGAAGTGTTGATTCCCTTTTCTGGGATCGTCTCCTTCTCAACGCATCAAGGGCGCTGAAAAGAAGGGAAGAAATAGGCGCCGGGAGGACCATTAGGCTCCCGGCATGCGGGAGGAGCGTTCGGGAAGTCGGTTACTTCAGCTTGTCCTTAAAGACCTTTTTTACCTTTTCCACTTTGGGTCTTACTACCAGCTGACAGAAGGGCTGATTAGGGTTCTCATTGTAGTAATTCTGGTGATAGTCCTCTGCTTTATAAAATATAGATGCCGGAGTAATTTCGGTGACAATGGGGGCATCGTAGGCCTTGGCTTGTGTCAGTTTATCTTTATAGGTTTGGGCCAGTAGCCTCTGGTTCTCGTCATGGTAGAATATGGCGGAGCGATACTGAGTCCCTATATCCTGACCCTGTCGATTTAGTTGGGTGGGGTCATGGATGGTCCAGAATACTTCCAGAAGTTCAGTATAGCTGATCTGTTTTGGGTCATAGGTAATCTGGCAAACTTCAGCATGTCCCGTTTCACCAGTACATACTTGTTCGTAGGTGGGGTGGGGAAGGGTCCCTCCCATATAGCCTGATTCCACCTTGTCCACGCCCTTGATCTGAAGGAAAGGTGCTTCCACACACCAGAAGCAGCCCGCTGCGAAGGTGGCAAGTTCCTGTTCCTGATTTTGCTGATCGGTTTGACCTATGGTTATTGTTTTCATATTAGATGGTTGAGAAGAACTGGGCCCGCAGGAGGATACCGACAAGCTGAGGAACAAACTCAGAATATGGAACCGGAGGGCCATACGGCAAATTTAGATCATTGTAGGCATCGATGTTCACGCTTTGGCTGGAATACGAGAAAATAGTTTGAAATCTCTTTTACTTAATTAATTTTGCGGGTGGAGAGATGGCAGAGTGGTCGAATGCGGCGGTCTTGAAAACCGTTGACTGTAAC
>CAYPQN010000012.1:0-53111 GCA_964412885.1 uncultured Chitinophagaceae bacterium
TGGCCTGGGCAATATGCACCAAGGTGGTCTGATGATAGAAATAAGAAATATAGCCTTTCAGGCGAAACTGGTAGCACCAGAGCTGGTCTTCCCCGTACATGAAGTAACGGTCATCGAGACGCTGTCCTTCCAGGCTTTGGACGGCTTGAACAGGGATCATCATGAAGGCCCCGCCTACCCAATCCACCTCCAGGCTGAAGTCGCCCCGAAAGTACTGGTTGAGCATGAGCCGGGCACGGTGGCGGTAGGGGATCAGGTAAAGCAAGGGGCGTAATATGTCCAGGATTTCGCGGCTAATGCTGCGGAATTTCCGGGCACTGCTCTGATAGCGGCCGTCTGCATATGTCATGCGGATACCCAAGGCTCCTATGTCGGGGTGGGCATCCAGGAACCGGGCGGCCTGGCTAATACTGTCTTCTTCCAGGTAGGTATCGGAGTTAAGCAGGAGAATATAGCGACCCCTGGCTTGGGAAATGCCCAGGTTGTTCCCTTTGGCGAAACCGTTGTTTTCCGGATTGCGGATCAGGCGGATCGAGGGAAACTCCTTGAGAAAATCTTCCGGATCCCTTTCCGTGGAGGCATTATCTACCAAAATGATCTCATAGTCCACTCCCCGGGTATGACGGATCACGGACCGGATGCACTGTGCCGTGATCGAATAGGTGTTGTAATTGATGATGATAACGGAAACCAGCATCAGCGCAGGGGTTTTCTGGCGATGACGACAAAATTCAGCGTGGCCGAATAGTCTTTATCCCAATTATCCAGCCAAACAAAAAACAGATTGATCAGCCATTTGATCCGGAATAGGAAATAGAATCCTTTGAGAACCCGGGCCCGCATTGAAGTTTTCCCATAACAGGAGGAGCGGATGCTGTTCTGAAGCAACTGCCCCACCATGGCCCATTTCCCTCCGTTGGGAATGATCTGATGGTCCACAAATCCCGCCTCATTCAGCAGGTATTCGAATCCATAGCGGGTGAAGCGAAAGAAATCATAGGGCTCTTCATGGTGTTCCCAGGCCATGGGACCGGAGAGGATGAGCATTCCCCCAGGGCGCAGGATGCGGAAGGCTTCGGAAAGCAGTTTTTTATGGTCGGCCACGTGTTCGATTACCTGGGTAGTGAACACCGTGTCCCGGGAGGCATCCTCCAGAGGGATATCCGTGGCCGGGCAGATCAGGTCCACTTTGTTCTCGCTGGACTGTACGATATCGCAGCCCAGATATTCGGTAATCTTCCCTTCGAAGAAAACCTGATAGGGCTTGTTGCCGCATCCAATATCCAGGACCTGACCCTGGGCATGGGCTTCAATGGCTTTTCTCAGGTCTTCGAAAAGGAAGGTGTATTCTATATACGAAGGATCATTGATGTTGGTTTCCGGCCGGGTCAGCCGGTCCAGGTTTTCCTGCCTCATGCTATTCTATATATAATATATGTTCTGTTTTCCGGTTCCATGGTTCCCTTTCCCCTATTCTCCATCCGGCTTCGAAAATAAGGCAGATAATGCGGAAGTAAGGGGGGAAATTAGGACAAGGGCTCAGAACAGGTATTTCCGCAACCTCCCTTTTTCCACAAGACGCCGGTAGTAGCCGGGGAAATACTGTCGGATCAGAATCTTGGCGATCAGGCCAAGGGGGTTTTTCGCCAGTCGCTCAAAAAAGAGGCGGTCCAGGTGCTGGGGCCCATAGTGCCGGGGGTGTTTTTGGATCATATAGTCCATGATCTCATTGACCTGTCTTTTGTCGCTCAGAAAGCGGGCGTTTCGGGACTGGGAGGACACCCGGTAGTCAAAACCCAGATCCGGTATCTGATGGAATCCAAAGCCGAGGAAGGCCGCATGGAGCCAAAATTCCCAGTCCTCGAGACCGGATTTCATATGGGGATCAAATCCTCCGGTGGACTCCCAGACCTCGCGTCGAAAGACCGCGCATACATCGATAAAGTTTTCAATCATCAGGGCCTGAAGGTGGAAGGGGGGCTGGACCATAATCCCTTCCCTGTCCCCGAAATATTTTCCCTGGCCATAGACTATGGACACTTCGGGATGGGCTTCCATATACCGGATGGCTTTCAGGGGGTATTCGGGATAGAGCCGGTTGTCAGCGTCCAGGGGGAGGATATACCGGCCCTGGGACTCCTGAATAGCCCGGTTACGGGCCCGGCATACTCCCTGGTTTTCCTGGACGATGACCCGGTATCGGGGATCCTGTCTCAGGGCATGAATGACTTCCCGGGTTTTGGGATCCGTGGATCCGTCATCGACGATGAGGGTCTCCACAGGGATGGAGGGGTCAATATGGGGAATGCCGGCCAGGGCCTCCTCGATATAGCCCCCGTAATTAAAACAAGTGACAATAATGGATAATAATGGAACAGGTTCAGGCATATCCCGGGATTAATGCACAAAAAAAAGGAATAATTTGGGATAAGGAGAAAGGAAGGTCCCTAACCGAAGACTCAAGGGGGAATTTCCCCGTCCCTGAGGAAGTACTTGTAATTTCATGGCATAGGGTTAACTTTGTTACCCTGAGAAAACCCAGGTTTGGAATACCCTATGAATCAGTTCATGCTTGTTATAACCCAGAATTCCCCGGCGGATTACCTGCCGATTGCCCTTCAGTTTCTGGTGGCAGTCGGTTTTGTGGTGGTCATGATGGTGGTGACCCATTTGCTGGGACCCAAAAGGAGAACCAAGGATAAACTCGTCAATTTTGAGAGCGGGGTGGCCGTTGTGGGCAATGCCCGGCAACCCATGGCCATCAAGTACTTTCTGGTAGCCATCCTTTTTGTGCTCTTTGACGTGGAAGTTATATTCTTTTATCCCTATGCGGTGAATTTCAAAGCGCTGGGAACCGAGGGGTTTATAGCGGTGCTCCTGTTCATCGGGTTTTTCCTTAGCGGCTTCCTTTATATAGTAAAAAAAGGAGCCTTGGAGTGGGAGGATTGAGGAATTGGCCCCAGGGGGCGGTTCCTTGCGGAATGGAATGGCCACTAAGGGCCGTAATTAACGTATAGGAAAACAGATAAAAAATTGGAATCATGGGGCGCCCGGTTCAGTACAACACCAATGTCAAAATAGCCAAGATGCCGGATGGATATACCGGTGAAGGATTTATGGCCACCACCTTTGACCAGGCCATTGGCCTGGCCAGAAAGAATTCCTTATGGCCTTTGCCTTTTGCCACCTCCTGCTGCGGCATTGAGTTCATGGCCACCATGGGATCGAATTATGATCTGGCCCGTTTCGGCTCGGAGCGGATGGGATTCACCCCCCGCCAGTGCGATATGCTGCTGGTGGCCGGCACCATTGCCAAGAAGATGGCGCCCATATTAAGGTCGGTCTACCTTCAGATGGCCGAACCCCGGTGGGTGGTGGCCATTGGGGCCTGCGCTTCCAGCGGAGGCATATTCGATTCCTATTCGGTCTTGCAGGGCATAGACCAGGTGGTCCCTGTGGACGTCTATGTGTCCGGATGCCCTCCCCGTCCTGAAGCCATTCTGGAGGGGATACTCCGGCTGCAGGACATAGTGGGCAAGGAATCGTTGCGCCGAAGGGGGGAAGAAAGGTATAAGGCCCTGCTCAACAGTTATGGCATAGAATAAAAGGACCAAGGATTTTTAGAGAATAACCCATGGATTATACCCTCATCAAAGAACGACTGGATCAAAAATACGGGGACGGGGGGCTCCCTATGGAGATCTCCCGGGGAATGCTGAATATTACCGTTCCATCGGAAAACATATTGGAGTTTCTGCACTTCCTTTTCGATGACGAACAGCTGAGGTTCCGCTTCCTTACCGATTTGACAGCCGTGCATTTTCCCGAGAGAACTGCCGAAGAGCTGCAAGTCGTCTATCACCTGCACAATCTTCAGGACAATATCCGTATTCGGGTCAAGGCCAATATTCCCATAGCGGATCCCAGCATCCCCTCCGTGACTCCCCTCTATGAGGCGGCAAACTGGATGGAAAGGGAGACCTATGATTTTTTTGGTGTGCAGTTTGTCGGACACCCCAACCTCAGCCGGATTCTCAACCTAGACGAAATGGATTATTTCCCTATGAGGAAAGAATATCCTCTGGAAGATCCCACAAGAATCGACAAAGACGACGAAATGTTCGGGAGAGGAGGAATCGAGGTATGATCAGGAGCGAAAAAAGTTTGCAATATTAAAACCCTCGGGGTTTTCATATGGAAGGAAAACAAAGACATCATATAGAACTGGCGGAGGAGTCGATGCAGAAGCAGACGACCACCCTGAACCTGGGTCCCACCCATCCGGCCACCCATGGCGTTTTTCAGAATATTCTGGAAATAGACGGGGAGAAAGTACTCAGCGCCGATGCCACCATCGGGTATATTCATCGGGCATTTGAAAAGATTGCGGAGAGAAGGCCTTATTACCAGATCACTCCCTTGACCGACCGTCTGAACTATTGTTCGGCGCCAATAAACAATATGGGATGGCATATGACCCTTGAGAAATTCCTGGGGGTGAAGACTCCCAAGAAGGTGGATTATATGCGGGTGATGATCATGGAATTGGCCAGGATTGCCGATCACCTGATCTGCAATTCCGTGATCGGGGTGGACACGGGGGCCCTGACTCCCTTTACCTATGTGTTCCAGTGGAGGGAAAAGATTTATGAGATCTATGAAGAGATCTGCGGATCCCGATTGACCACCAACATAGGACGGGTAGGCGGATTTGAGCGGAATTTCAGCGATGCGGCCTATGTGAAAACCCGGGAATTCCTTAAAGGGTTCCCCAAGGTAATGAAGGAATTCGAAGACCTGCTGGTCAGGAACCGCATATTCATGGAGCGCTGCCAGGGGGCCGGGCCAATTTCGGCCGAAAAGGCGCTGAACTATGGATTTACAGGACCCAACCTCCGCGCCGCCGGGGTGGACTATGATGTTCGGGTGGCCGAACCTTACAGTTCTTATGAAGACTTTGATTTTGAGGTCCCCGTAGGCACCACCGGTGACGTTTACGACCGATTTATGGTCCGCCTTCAGGAGATCTGGGAAAGCTATTCCCTGGTGCAGCAGGCCCTGGATAAGATTGCCCAGCTCGAAAAGGATGACCCTTCTCAAAAAGATCTCTATTATGCTCCGGAATCGGATGCCTATCATTTCCCGCAGAAACAGGAAGTGTATCATAAGATGGAAGCCCTGATCTACCATTTCAAGATGGTTATGGGGGAAATCGCCCTGCCCCCCGGGGAAATTTATCATGCGGTGGAAGGGGCCAATGGAGAGCTGGGATTCTATTTGATCAGTGACGGGGGGCGTTCCCCCTACCGGCTGCATTTTCGCCGGCCCTGCTTCATTTATTACCAGGCTTTTCCCGAATTGATTAAGGATGGGCTGCTCAGCGATGCCATCATCACCCTCAGCAGCCTGAATGTGATAGCCGGAGAACTGGATGCCTGAAAAAGCAATCCCTAATCCGGAAAAAAGGAATTATGAATACTTTAGATCAACAACTTGTTCAGGAGGTGATATCCCGGTATCCCGAGGGAAAGGAGAAAAGTGCTCTATTGCCTTTGCTCCATTTGGCCCAGGATGCCAATGGAGGCTGGTTGGACCAGCCCGTGATGGATTATGTGGCCGGACTGCTCAACCTGAAGCCCATTGAGGTTTACGAGGTGGCGACATTTTATACCATGTATAATCTGAAACCCGTGGGCAAGTACGTGTTTGAAGTCTGCCAGACAGGACCTTGCATGGTCCGGGGCAGTGATCAGATCATCGATCATATCCGGCAGAGGCTGGGGATAGAGCCCGGGGAGACCACCGCAGATGGATTGTTCAGCCTCAAGGTGGTGGAATGCCTGGGAGCCTGCGGCTATGCCCCCATGATGCAGTTCGGAAAAGGTTATGAAGAGCATCTGACACCAGAAAAAATAGATCAAATCATCGACAATTGCCGCCAGAAGGCGAATAATCCGGGCGACTAACCGGAAGATGCGCAGAGGCGGGAAGAGGAACACTCAAGGCTATGAAACTATTATTGGAGCACGCACATATAGAGGGGATCCGGTATTATGAGACCTACCGCAAGCACGGGGGCTACCGGGCAGCCGAGAAGGCCCTGAAGATGGCTCCCGACGAGATTGTGGAGGAAGTGAAGAAGAGCGGACTTCGGGGCCGGGGTGGAGCCGGCTTCCCTACGGGAATGAAATGGAGCTTTCTGGCCAAGCCGGAGGGCGTACCCCGCCACCTGGTCTGCAACGCCGACGAGTCCGAGCCGGGGACATTCAAGGATCGCTACTTGATGGAGTTCATTCCCCATTTGCTGATCGAAGGACTGTTGATCAGTTCCTATGCTCTGGGCAGTGCACAGACTTATATATATATCCGAGGCGAATACGCCTGGATTTATGATATTCTCTACCAGGCCATTGGCGAAGCCAAGGCTCAGGGATGGCTGGGGAAAAATATTCAGGGCACCGGTTTTGATTGTGAGATCCATGTGCATCGGGGTGCCGGAGCCTATATATGCGGGGAGGAGACCGCCCTTTTGGAAAGCCTGGAAGGGAAAAGAGGAAATCCCCGGATCAAGCCGCCGTTCCCGGCGGTGCAGGGGCTTTGGATGCGACCCACGGTAGTGAACAATGTGGAAACCCTGGCGGCCGTGGTCCCCATAATCAATATGGGAGGGGAAGCCTATGCGCAGATTGGCGTAGGCCGGTCCACGGGGACCAAGCTGATTTCTGCCTGCGGAAACATCGCTCGACCCGGGGTCTATGAAATCGATATGACCTGTTCGGTGGAGGAATTCATATACTCGGAGGAATACTGTGGAGGAATAGCCAAGGGAAAGCGGTTGAAAGCCTGCATCCCCGGAGGCTCATCCGTACCCATACTTCCGGCCAATCTCCTGCTCAAAACGGAAAAAGGAGAAACCCGGTATATGAATTACGAGAGCCTGGCAGAGGGCGGGTTCGCCAGTGGATCCATGATGGGTTCTGGAGGATTCATAGTCCTTGACGAAGACCAGTGCGTGGTGCGTCATACCATGAGTCTGGCGCATTTCTATATGCATGAGAGTTGCGGTCAATGCAGCCCCTGTCGCGAGGGAACCGGATGGATGTACCGCATACTCCGGAATCTGGAATACGGAAAGGGGCGCCACGAGGACATCGATCTGCTCTGGGATGTACAGAGTAATATCGAGGGCAACACCATATGCCCCCTGGGCGATGCGGCAGCCTGGCCGGTGGCGGCGGCCATCCGGCATTTCCGCGATGAGTTTGAATGGCATGTGGATCATCCCGAGGAAGCCTTGGTCCGGAACTTCGGTTTGGCCCATTATGCCGATCCGCTGGAGAAAGTGGCGGACTAAACCGGTATGCGGCAGGATATTCCGTCCGGCCGCAACCAGAGAAACCATAATCAGTAATTGCCATAATATCAACGAATATGGGCACGGAACAAAATCTAATGAAGGTTACCATAGATAATATATCAGTGGAAGTGCCGGCAGGGACGACCATACTGAATGCGGCCAGGAAGATCGGAGGGGAGGTAACGCCACCGGCTATGTGTTATTATTCCAAGCTGGATCAGAGTGGTGGAAAATGCCGCACCTGTCTGGTGGAGGTGGTCAAGGGTTCGGAGAAAGACCCCCGGCCCATGCCCAAGCTCATGGCCAGTTGCAGGACAACAGTCATGGACGGAATGGAAGTGCGGAATATCACTTCCGAGCGGGTGATCAAGGCCCGCCGGGGTGTGGTGGAATTTCTGCTCATCAATCACCCCCTGGACTGCCCGGTCTGTGACCAGGCCGGGGAGTGTGATCTCCAGGACCTGAGCTACGGTCATGGAGATATCGAGACCCGTACCGAGTTCCGCAGAAGGACCTTTGACAGGGAGGACATAGGGGATTATATTCAGCTGCATATGAATCGGTGCATTATGTGCTACCGCTGTGTGTATGTGGCCGACCAACTCACCGGGAAAAGGGAGCACGGAGTATTGTACAGGGGAGAGAAGTCCCAGATCAGTACCTACCTGGAAAAGGCATTGGACAATGAATTTATCGGTAATGTGATCGATGTATGCCCGGTGGGGGCCCTGACGGACAAGACCTTCCGATTTAAGAACCGGGTCTGGTTCACCAAACCCATGGACGCCCATAGAGACTGCCCCAGCTGTAAAGGGAAGGTGCGCCTCTGGATGCGGGGAGATGAGGTCTTCCGGGTCACTGGCCGAAAGAATGCCTACGGGGAGGTTGAAGAATGGATTTGCAATGAATGCCGCTTTCATAAAAAGAAGACCAGCGACTGGATTATCGAAGGTCCTTCCAAGATCGAGCGCAGCAGCGTGATTTCCCAGAATCATTATCTCGGTCCGGAAAAGGCGAAGAACCTCCTGCCCAAAGTGATCGGCAAAGATCCGAAGCTGCTCATGGACATCCATGCGGTCAGTGAGGTGAACCGTCCGGAAATAAAGCTTTCTGAGCTTCCGGGACCGGCCCATTCAGAGGACTATTCCCCCAAGGGATGATTAGAAAAGTTTAGACAACTCATTACATTTGCGCCATGCTGCTGTTATTAGAAATTGATCCCGTCTTCATCACCGAGAAAATCCTGCTGATTTCCATCATATTAATGGTATCGTTGGGAGTGGCCATGTACGCCACCTGGGGGGAAAGAAAGGTGGCGGCAATCATGCAGGACCGTATCGGCCCGAATCGGGCAGGTCCTTTTGGCCTCTTCCAGCCCCTGGCCGATGGGGTGAAGCTGTTTTTCAAGGAAGAGATCATTCCCAGTGGTTCCACCCGCCTGCTCTTCATTCTGGGACCCTGCTTGGCCATGCTCATGGCCCTGATGACCAGTGCGGTGATCCCCTGGGGTCCGGATATAATCACCGAAACCGGAAGGATCATTTCCCTTCAGGTGGCCGATATCAATATTGGCATTCTTTTCATTTTCGGGGTGGTCAGTCTGGGGGTTTATGGAATCATGCTCGGCGGCTGGGCTTCCAACAACAAGTTTTCGCTGCTTAGTGCGGTCAGGGCGGCCTCTCAGGCCATTTCCTATGAACTGGCTCTGGGCCTAAGTCTGATTGCTCTGCTCATGCTTTCCGAGAGCCTTAGCCTAAGGACCATAGTCGGGCAGCAGCATGGGTTCTGGGAAAATGGTTATTTCACCTGGAACGTATTCAAACAACCCTTGGGATTTCTGCTCTTTTTGATCTGTTCTTTTGCCGAGCTGAACCGGGCACCGTTTGATCTTCCCGAGGCGGAAAGCGAACTGAATTTCGGCTATCATCAGGAATACTCCTCCATGAAGCTGGGCTTCTATCTTTTTGCGGAGTATATCAATCTTTTCATTACTTCCGGCGTACTGGCGACCCTGTACTTCGGGGGATATAATTTCCCCTTCATGGATCAGGTGGCCGCTGTCGTATCGCCTGTCTGGTTTTCGCTGATCTGCGTATTGGTCCTCCTGACCAAAATGATCGGATTTATATTGTTTTTTATGTTTGTGCGCTGGACTCTGCCTAGATTCCGCTACGACCAACTGATGAATATTGGCTGGAAATCCCTGATTCCTCTGGCCCTGATCAATCTGGTGGTCACCGGCATTGTGGTATTGTGGGTACTGAAATAAAGAAGGAGGAGAGAATCAAGCGCCGTTCAACTGCTGAATCATGAAACTGACAAACCGAGCCCGACCCATTGACCGTTCTCCCATGACCCTGGGGGAGAGGATCTATTTTCCCGCCATTCTCAAGGGGCTGGCCATTACGGTAGGGCATATATTCCGGAAAAAGGCGACCATTGCCTATCCGGAGAAAAAGCGACCCTTCAGCCCCGTGTACCGGGGACTGCACGTATTGAACCGCGACGAGGAAGGTCGGGAGCGATGCACAGCCTGCGGGCTTTGTGCTCTGGCCTGCCCGGCCGAAGCGATTACCATGGAAGCCGCCGAAAGGAAACCCGGAGAAGAGCATCTTTACCGGGAAGAAAAATATGCAGCCCGCTATGAGATCAACATGCTTCGTTGTATTTTTTGCGGCTACTGTGAGGAAGCCTGCCCCAAGGATGCGGTGTATTTGTCCGAGACCCTGATGCCGGCCAGCTACAGCAGAGAAGATTTTATTTACAAGAAGGAGGATTTGCTGATTCCTCATCCCCAAAAGAAGGAGGACTCAAAATAATCATCGCATTATGGGAATCTACGAATTGTTATTCTGGGTGCTTACGCTCTGGGCGATTAGCTCGGCCATGGGCGTCATACTGAGCCGGAATCCGGTGAACAGCGTCCTTTGCCTGATCCTGACCTTCTTTGCCATATCCGGTCATTATATTCTATTGAATGCCCAGTTCCTGGCCATAGTGAACATTATCGTCTATGCAGGGGCCATAATGGTCCTTTTTCTATTCGTGATCATGCTTATGAACCTGAATGCGGATACAGAGCCCCAGAAGAACCGACTTACCCAGCTTGCCGGGATAATTTCCGGAGGAATCCTTTTTCTAGTGCTGCTTTCGGCCCTTAGGGTTTCCACCCCGAGGACGGTAGATCCTGTGCCGTTGGAAATCGGCCTGATCAAAAATCTGGGTCAGACTCTGTTTACCCAGTTTGTCCTGCCCTTCGAACTGAGCAGCCTGCTCTTCCTCAGCGCCATGATCGGTGCCGTGGTGATCGGAAAAAAGGGAAGTCTGGAAGAAACCAAAAATTCATAGAGGCCATGCCTATTCAATACTATTTGTTTTTAAGTTTGACGTTATTCGTGATTGGGGTCATGGGAACCCTGATCCGGAGGAATGCAATCATCATCCTCATGTGCATTGAGCTTATGCTCAACTCGGTGAATCTCCTGCTGGTGGCTTTTTCCAAAATGCACCAGGATGGAGACGCTCAGGTACTGGTTTTCTTTAGTATGGTGGTGGCCGCGGCGGAAGTGGCGGTGGGGCTTTCCATCATTGTGATGATGTACCGGAAAGTGCATTCGGTGGACATAAACATATTAAATCGACTGAAACACTAGCCCTCCCGTCTCTCCAACAGGACTGGGCGGTGCACCATAACCTCCAAGGTATTCGGATTATGACAAATTTAGTATATCTGGTTCCCCTTTTCCCGCTGATCGGATTTTTGATCAACGGGCTGTTCTGGCGGAGGCTTTCCGGCAGCCTGGGATCCATCCTGGGCTCGGCCACGGTAGCGGCTTCCTTTCTGGTTTCCCTGGGCATATTCCTGGAAATTGGAGATCAACCGGTTACGGTGCATTTATTCGACTTTATCCGGACCCAGAGCCTGGTGGTTCCTTTTGCCTTTCAACTGGATTCCCTTTCGGC
Organism: uncultured Chitinophagaceae bacterium; assembly: GCA_964412885.1. GTDB lineage: Bacteria > Bacteroidota > Bacteroidia > Chitinophagales > Chitinophagaceae > CAYPQN01. The sequence continues at coordinate 11,321 of CAYPQN010000012.1, forward strand.
CCTTTTCCTGCTGATTATTACCGGAATAGGCTTTTTGATCCATGTGTATTCGGCCGGGTATATGAAAACAGATCCTGGAGTGGTCAAGTATTTTGCCTTCCTGAATCTCTTTGTTTTTTCCATGCTCCTTCTGGTGCTGGGATCCAATTACCTGATCATGTTCATCGGATGGGAAGGAGTGGGCCTTTGCTCCTACCTTCTTATCGGATTCTGGTACAAGAATCCGGAATTCACCCAGGCGGGCAAAAAAGCCTTTGTCATGAACCGGATCGGTGATCTGGGCTTTCTGGTGGCCATGATGATCATGGTCTATCATTTTGGAAGCCTTGATTTCTCCACTCTTTTTGCTCAAGGGCAGGGGGCGATTAGCCTTCCCCCGGTGTCTCAGTCTGTGTATTTCTGGATTACTCTTTGCCTGTTTATCGGGGCCACCGGAAAGAGTGCCCAGATCCCGCTGTTCACCTGGCTTCCGGATGCCATGGCAGGCCCTACTCCGGTTTCGGCCCTGATCCACGCCGCTACCATGGTGACCGCCGGGGTATATATGGTGGCCCGTACTGCCTTGTTTTATGATATGGCCGGGGCTGTACTGGATTGGATTGCGTATATTGGTCTGGCCACCGCCCTGATTGCCGCCAGCATTGCCCTGAAGCAGAATGATATCAAGAAGGTATTGGCCTATTCCACGGTAAGCCAGTTGGGATTCATGTTCGTGGCCCTGGGTATGGGCGCCTATACCACCGCCATTTTCCATGTATTGACCCATGCTTTTTTCAAAGCCCTGCTATTCCTGGGAAGTGGTTCAGTGATCCATGCCATGGGCGGGGAGCAGGATATGTGGAAAATGGGAGGACTGGGTTCCAGAATGAAGACCACTCGCAATACCTTCCTAATCGGCTGTCTGGCCATTGCCGGCCTGCCGGGCTTATCGGGGTTCTTTTCCAAAGATGAGATTCTGGCCTATGCTTATGCGGGCAAGCCCTGGGTGTTCGTCCTGCTATTGTTCGCGGCGCTGATGACGGCAGCCTATATATTCCGAATGTACTTCCTCACCTTTACGGGATCTTTCCGCGGGAGTGAGGAACAGCGTAAAGCTTTGCATGAAAGCCCGGCATCCATGACCATTCCCCTGGTGGTCCTGGCCCTTCTTTCGGTGGCCGGGGGCTGGATCGGGCTGCCGCATATATTCGGTACTCCGCATTGGCTGGGAGATTTTCTTTCCACTTCGGTGGTAAACTCTGCCGATATGCATTTATCGGCTTCCACGGAATGGATGCTCATGGCGATATCTACCTTAGCCGTAATCCTGGTCATCTTTTGGGTTTATCGCCGCTACCGGAATCCGGTTCAGGGTACGAATCAAGGATTGGGCCTGTTTCTGGAGAAGAAATGGTATATCGATGAACTGTATGAGGCGGGGATTACCCGGCCTTTGATGATGTTTTCGCGGTTTTTAGACGGAACGGTGGAACGTCTGGGGATTGATGGACTGGTGAACGGTGTGGGCAAAGGCGTCCGTTGGGGAGGAGAACGGATTCGCTTCCTTCAGTCTGGACAGGTGGGATTTTATTTGTTTGTGATGGTGATCGGGATGACCCTGGTCTTTGCTTTCAGCTTTTTTTGGATAAAATAGTAAACCTTTTCCCGGTGGAAGCCGGGTTGTTGCGCTATGATTTTATTATTACTGATATCCCTGCCCATTTTCTCGGCCGCCCTGGCTATGGCCATGGGAAGCCGGGCCCGGAACGTTGCCCTGCTCACGGCCATGACCTGTCTGGTATTATCCCTTAGCCTGACTGCCCATACCCAGGGGGAAGCCTTGCACTGGTCCCGCAACTGGATTCCCATGCTGGGAGCCCAGTTCAGCCTGGTGGGCGATGGCCTTTCCGTCATGCTTTGCATTTTGACGGGACTGGTTATGAGTCTGATCTTCCTGTTTTCGGGCAATTCTCAGAACCTCCCTCCCCGTTATTATGCCCTGTTGCTGCTTTCCCAGGCCGGGGTAACCGGTGTTTTTCTGGCTCTCGACGGCCTATTATTTTATTTTTTCTGGGAACTTGCCTTGATTCCGGTCTATTTCCTTTGCTCGGGATGGGGCGGAGATAAGAGGGTGAAGTCCACCATCAAGTTTTTCATTTATACTTTTGTGGGCAGCCTGATGATGCTGGCTGCTCTGATCTTCCTGTCCACCCATTTTGCCGGAGGGGACGCCTTCAGTTGGAGGCATTTAGTCCTGGCCGGGCAGTCTCTGCCCCAAGGAGTACAGATCTGGGTATTTGCGATGATTTTTGTGGCTTTTGCCATCAAGCTGCCCCTGTTTCCCTTTCATAGCTGGCAGCCGGACACCTATGAACAGTCGAGCCCGGAAGTGACGATTTTTCTCAGTGCTCTCATGGCCAAGATGGGGGTATTTGGGATTTTGCGCTGGCTGATTCCCATGCTTCCCGCTGGGGTGGATTTCTGGTCGGACTGGGTGGTGAGCCTCGCCGTGGCAGGCATAGTCTATGCCTCGCTGATGGCCCTGGCCCAAAAAGACCTGAAGCGGATGATCGCCTTTGCCTCCATGGCCCATATGGGATTGATGGTGGCGGCCTCCTTTTCCGGAACCGAATCAGGCATACACGGACTGATGATTCAGATGTTCCATCACGGAGTCAGCATTACCGGGCTCTGGATAATCGCCGCTATTCTGGAGCATCGCTGGGGAACCCGGGATATGAATCAAATGGGGGGAATGGCCACCGCCATGCCTTCCCTGGCCATATGTCTGGTTCTGGTGGCCATGGCCAATATCGGCCTGCCGTTGACCAATAGCTTTGCCGGGGAGTTCATGATGTTCCTCGGTATTTTCCATATGGAATCGGATTACCGGGTGCTCTATATGGTCCTGGCTGCCCTGGCCATAATCCTTGGTGCCGCCTATATGCTGACCATGGTGCAGAAGACCAGCTTTGGGAGTGGTCGCCATACCGAGGCCACGGTGGAAAAGCTGAAAACCAGTGAATATATATGCTTGACGGCTATAAGCGGAATTATTTTGATCTTTGGATTTTATCCTCAGCCTATGCTGGACCTAACGGCAGGCTTTGCGGGCTGGCTGGCTGCCCACCCCTGATCACAGGAACCGGAGCGGACGGGAAGGCATGGATATATTAAGCGGAATGGATTACTTTAAACCATAAATAAAAACACAGAAATTTTCCTGGGCAAGCCAGGGAATTTTGGATCTGGAATATGAAGGCAATTATCGCATCGGCACTGATGGGTGTTTTGATGATGTTCATTAGCATTACCGTCCGGAACAATAAGAGGATGGTGAGTCAGCTGGGAAGTTTTATGCTATTCCTGGTACTGCAGGTAACCCTATGGGAAGTGCAGACAGAAGGAAGCGGCCAGCCTTCCCGGTATTTTATGGAAATGCTTCAGGTGGATAGGCTGAGTCTCTGGTTCAATATGCTTATGGCCGGATCGGCCTGGCTTTTCTCCCTGTTGTTTTCCCGGGATATGGAAAAGATCGGGAATCATCAGGGCGAGTATTTTGCCCTGATCTGCTTCATGCTGACTGGGGTATTCCTCTTATCGGGATATCAGCACCTGATCCTCCTTTTCCTGGGCATGGAAATCATGTCCATTCCCCAGTACATTCTGGCCGGCAGCGATAAGCGGAACCTGAAAAGCAGCGAGGCCTCCCTGAAATATTTTTTGCTCGGAGCTTTTTCCACCGGAATCATGCTCATGGGCATTACGCTGATCTACGGGGCCAGCGGAAGCTTCTTCCTTAACGGCTTTACCTTCCTTCAGGCAGATCCTATCAATCCCCTGGCCCTGACCGGTATCCTCTTCCTGGTCCTGGCCTTCGCCTTCAAAGTCTCGGCGGCGCCCATGCATTTATGGACCCCGGATGTCTACGACGGATCCCCCACCCCTTTTACGGCCCTGATGTCCACTATTGTGAAGGCCGCTGCTTTCTTTGCCTTTCTGCGGATTTTTGGGGTTTCCTTCAGCCACCTTTCCGAGCACTGGGTGCAGGTACTGGCTTTGATCACCGTGGCCACCATGTTGGTGGGGAACTTCACCGCCATATTCCAGCAGAGCGTCAAGCGCATGCTGGCCTATTCTTCCATTGCTCAGGCCGGTTTCATGCTTCTGGCAGTGCTGGCCTTCAATGCCATGGCTTGGGCGGGACTTACCCTCTATGCACTGGCTTATACCCTGGCTACCATGGGGGCTTTTGCGGTATTGACCAAAATGAAGGACTATACCTATGATGGATTTGTTGGCCTGGCCAGAAAGGAGCCTTTCCTGGCTGCCTGCATGGCCCTATTCCTCTTCTCCCTTACCGGCATTCCCCTGACCGGGGGATTCATGGGCAAGTATTATCTGATCTGGGCATTGGTGGAAACCGGTCGTCATTTCTGGCTGGTAATCTTTGCCCTGCTCATGGCGGCCATTAGTGTATATTATTATTTTAGGGTGATCATGTCCATGTACTTCAAGGCGGGGGATGCGGAGCTGGCCGGCCCCGTGACCCTGGCCGACAAAGTATTTCTGGGAATCACCGCAATGCTGATCCTGGTCATGGGGGCCTTCCCTCAGCTGTTCCTGTATTAGCTTTGGCCAGCAAAACCGGCTCCAGCCGGCACTATGGCCTAAATCCTCTAATTTTGCTCCCGGAATTCCCGGGAGTATTTTTTGGGATCTGGTCCTCTTCGCTCTACGGGAGGATACCAGTCCGGAATCGGGTTATCCACAATCTGTGCAATACTATTTTTTTTCGCTCTGCCGGCCTGGGGTATTTTCGAACTGAACGACTAAACGCAGAGAAGGCATGGAAATCGAAAAGCTGATCCCTCATATTGAAGCCCTGGTTTTTGCCAGCGACCGCCCCCTGACCCTATTGGAACTGGTGGAAATGCTTTCCATGGCCCTGGAACTGCCTCTGGACGGCGAAAGGGTACAGGTCGGTTTAGAGGCCATTGGAGAGAAATACGATTCCGATCACTACCCCTTCCAGCTCCGGGATGTCGGAGGGGGCTATCAGTTTTTGACCAAAAAGGCTTTCCATAAGACCGTACTTCAGCTCAATGGGAACAAACACATAAAGAAGTTGTCTCCCGCCGCCATGGAAACCCTGGCCATTGTAGCCTATAAGCAGCCCATCACCAAGGCAGAGATCGAATATATCCGGGGAGTCAGTGCGGATTATTCCTTGCAGAAACTGTTGGAAAAGGAATTGATCGTGATTACCGGCCGCAAGGAGGATATGCCCGGAAAGCCGCTGACTTATGCTACGGCCCGCAGTTTCATGGATTATCTCGGTATTTCCAGCCCCGAGGAGCTCCCGCAGCTCAAAGAGATTCAGCATATGGAAGTGGTGGTTCCCACCGACGGGCAGCAGGCTCAGGCAGAGGACCATCCCTCCGCTCCTCAGGCCAGTCTGAGGGTCAGTGCCGACGGCAGCCTGCTTCCTTCCCATAAGGATGCGGAGGGGGAATAGGAATTGATTTCCTTTTCCTGGCTTTTGGGCCCCCATATCCCTTTTGGGGCGGATCAATGTCCCCATACCGTCATATTTTGCCTTCCCAGGGTCGGGGTTCTCCAGACATAAGCTAAATTTGCGGAAAAATTTAGCATAGCATATGAGATGGTTTGGCTGGACTCTGGGGCTGATATTCCTATTGGGGGGGGCGCATTCTGCGCTTTGGGGACAACCACCCCGTTCTTCCAAAAAGATCATTAAGGAGCTGAAGGCCGATATCGAATACCTGGCCTCCGAAGAGCTGGCCGGAAGGCTGGTGGGATCGCCTCAGGAAAAGATGGCTGCTGATTTTCTGGAAAAAAGGATGAAAAAGGTCGGGCTGGCTCCCTACCGAGGTGCCTATCAGCATCCCTTTGATTTTGTGGCCGGAAAGTCTATAAATCCCTCCACCCGCCTTCGGGTTGGAGATCATGATTTGGAAAAGGATAAGGAATTTATCCCCCTGTCGTTTTCCGCCTCGGGGTCGGTCCGTTCCCAGGGACTGATTCCCCAGGTCTATGAGGAAGGAGAGATCTGGATCATGTCGGCATATGGCGATGAATCAGAAGCCCGGGATGCGCATTTTGACTGGGAAAAATCTTTGTTTGACCGGACCCGGGAAGCCAAGGATAAAGGGGCAAAGGCGGTGATTTTCTATGATGCCTATGACTCACCCTATCCTCCAGTATTTATTGCCCGATCCAGCTTTGAAACCCTGGATATACCCGTGGTATTCCTGAACCGGGCAGGCTACGACCGTTGCCTTGAAGGGGCATCGGGAGGGGTGGAGGTCCAGATGGACATCACCATTGATCAGGACCATCAAAAGGGAATTAACGTTACCGGTTATATCGACCATGGGAGGCCGCTGACCGTGGTCATCGGCGCTCATTATGACCACCTGGGCTGGGGAGATGGAGGCCATAGTCTGCACAGCGGAGAGCAACGGGCCATTCATCACGGTGCTGACGACAATGCCAGCGGTACTGCCGGATTGTTTGCCTTGGCCTCCTGGATTAACCGCTGGGAAAATCCCCGATACAACTACCTGTTCATCGGTTTTTCCGGGGAAGAATTCGGGCTACTGGGATCCAAGGCTATAGTGGAGCAATTTGGCCTGGATAGCCAGAAACTGGCTTATATGATCAACATGGACATGATCGGACGTTTGGTGGACAGCACCCAGGCCTTGACCATGGGAGGAGTGGGGACCTCGCCCGCCTGGTATCCCTTTACCCATTCCGATCAGTTTAAGATCTCCGTGGACAGCGCCGGCATAGGCCCCAGCGATCACAGTTCTTTCTATCAGGCCGGAGTGCCCGTGTTGTTTTTCTTCACGGGACTGCATACGGATTACCATAAACCCAGCGATCTGCCTTCCAAGATCAATTACTCCGGACAGGCCAGGCTGCTGCGCTTTATATATTCCATAGTGGAGACCATGGACAGCCAGCCCCGCCCAGAATACCGGCGCACCCGGCAGCCGCAGATGGGCAAGGTGCGTTTCAAAGTCACTTTGGGGATAATGCCCGACTATAGTTTTACCGGCAGCGGGGTTAAAGCCGATGGAGTCTTGGACAACCGCGCCGCCCATAAGGCCGGTCTTGAGGACGGGGATATCATCATACGACTCGGAGATATCGAAATCAAGGGTATGCAGACCTATATGGAAGCCCTGAGCCAGTTCAAGGGAGGGGATTCCACTGAAGTGGAGGTGATCCGTCAAGGACAGAACCGGGTATTCCCCCTGGTTTTCGATTAGGATGCCGAAGGGCTCATTTCCGTCTGATGGCGGTATAAGGCCGCGTATTTGCCCTGGAGCCGGATCAGGGAATCGTGGTCGCCTTTCTCGATGATCCGCCCATGATCCAGTACCAGGATCTGGTCAAAATCCCATTGAGTAAAAAGCCGATGCGTGATTACGATTACGGTTTTGTCGGCCAGGAACTGACGGAGATTTTCCCGGATAATTTTCTCGGTCTGGGTGTCCACGGCCGAGAGGGACTCATCGAGGATGAATATCGGAGCATTTTTGACTATGGCCCGGGCCAGTACCAATCGCTGCTTCTGCCCTCCGGAAAGCAGAATGCCCCTTTCTCCGATCAGAGTGTCATAGCCCTGACTGAGGCCTTCGATTTCCTGGCTGAGTTGGGCCATGCGGGCCGCTTCATAGATTTCCTCGGGATGGGCATCCTCTCTACCAAAACGAATGTTGTTGTAGACCGTGTCGGAGAAAAGAAAGGGTTCCTGGGGGACATAGGAGATCTGATCCCGGATCCAATTTAGATCCAGTTCAGGGAGGGGAACCCCGTCCAGACGGATCTCGCCTTCATCGGGATCGTACATGCGGGTAATCAAATGGGCCAGGGTGGATTTCCCCGATCCACTCCGGCCGATTATGGCCACCTTGCTGCCCGGCGGCAGGTCCAAGTCAAAGGAAGTCAAGGCCAGGGTGCCCGTATTCTTATAGCGGAAACTCAGCCCTTTGATTTCCAGGGCGCCTTGGGGCATGGCTACGGTTCCAGGATTCTTTGGGGATTTGATTTCCGGTTCGGTTTCCAGGAAGGCGTTGATTCTTTTCTGGGAAGCCCCCGCCCTCTGTATCATCGAGGCCACCCAGCCTATGGAGGAAATGGGGAACATCAGCAGGTTGATGTAAATGACAAACTCCGCGATGTTTCCCGGGGTGATTCTTCCTTCTATGGCCAGATATCCCCCGATGAGGACGGTACTGAGCATGCTCAGCCCGATGAATAGATTCATGGCCGGAAAGTAAATGGCTTCCGTGAGGGCAAGATTTATCGAGGAATCCCGATATTTTCGGGAGTTCTCGAAGAATTGCTTCATCCGGTTGGACTCCTGGACGAAGGATTTGATCACCCGGATTCCGGAATAGGACTCCTGGGCAGTGCTGGTCAGGTCGGAGAGCTGGGTCTGAATATGTTCGCTTTTGCGGAATATCCGGCGGTTGACCATATAAATGACGGTCGCCAATATGGGCAGGGGGATCAGAACGTAGAGGGTGAGCAGGGAATTGACCCGGACCATGGCCCAAAGGCACATGCCGGATAGAATGATCAGGTTAATGGCATACATGAGCGAAGGCCCGGTGTACATGCGCACCCGGGACACATCCTCCGAAATCCGGTTCATCAGGTCTCCGGTGAAATGGGCCTTGAAAAAGGCTGTGTCCAGCTTCTGATAATGGGCATAGATCTCGTTTTTCTGATCGTATTCGATGAGCCGGGACATGACGATTATGGTCTGCCTCATGAAGAACATAAACAGGCCTCGGATCAGGGCCAGACCAAGCAGAAGCAGCCCGCTGGCCAACACCAGTTTGGTGATATAGGCGCGCATCACGGCCTCGGTGGCCGTCCCGGCCACGAGCCGGAATCCCTGAATGTTCAAGCTGACCTGGTCCAGAATATTGCGGATCACCACCGGGGGGATTACGGCGAAATAGTTGGAAAGGCAGATAAACAGGATGCCCAGTAAAAGGCGCCATTTGTACTTGAATAAGTATTTGTTCAGGGCGGCCAGATTCTTCATAATCCCGACAAAGTTCGGATAATTCCGGCTGGGGAACGGAGGTTTTTGCCCATAGGGTCATAGCGAAGAAAAATAAGGGGCCGGGTTCGGGAGACGGGCTGAAGGGAGTACACGAAGATTGGCTATTTTTGCGGACTCTATATCCATTAATTGAAGGTTTCATGAAATTAGCCATTGTGGGGGCAACGGGATTGGTGGGGTCCACCATGCTCCAGGTTTTGGAAGAAAGAAATTTTCCGGTTTCGGAATTTATTCCGGTGGCCTCTTCCCGATCTCTGGGACAGCCCATCGAGTATATGGGAAAATCTTATGCCGTGCATAGCCCCGAACAAGCCTTGGATAAAAGACCGGACCTGGTCCTGTTTTCCGCAGGGGGAGATGTTTCCCGGCAGCTGGCGCCGCGTTTCACGGAGATCGGTTCCTATGTGATCGATAATTCTTCGGCCTGGAGAATGGATCCTACAGTTCCCCTCATAGTCCCCGAGGTCAACGGACATCGCCTGGTTCAGGAGCAGCGCCTGATCGCCAATCCGAACTGTTCCACCATTCAATTGGTCATGGTCCTTCATCCCCTGCATGAAGCCTATAAGATTCGAAGGGTGGTGGTCAGCACCTACCAGTCGGTATCCGGAAGCGGACAGAAAGGAGTGATCGAGCTAAAAGCCCAGAGGGAGGGCGGCGAGGGAAGAAGCTGTTTCCCGCATCGCATAGACCTCAATCTGATCCCCCATATAGACCAATTCCTGGATTCGGGGTATACCCGGGAGGAAGAAAAAATGGTCAATGAAACCCGCAAAATACTCGATGATGAGTCGATCCGCATAACGGCCACTGCCGTGCGGGTTCCGGTGATCTCCAGCCATAGCGAATCGGTGAATATTGAGTTCTGGAACGAATTCGAAGAGGGAGAGATCCGAGATGTGTTAGCCCGTCAATCCGGGCTGATTGTGGTGGACAACCCGCCCCTGAACGGATACCCCACTCCTCTTGAAGCCTCAGGCCGCGATGAAGTCTTTGTCGGGCGAATCCGCCGGGACCTGTCCCATCCCCAGACGCTGAACTGCTGGATAGTGGCCGACAATCTCCGCAAGGGGGCCGCCACAAACGCCGTGCAGATAGCCAAATACATCCGGTCCAAGGGGTGGATCCAGGAAAGGGAGGCCTAGGGTAGTCTATACCTGGTGTTTCCGGTGACCCTGTGGTCAATCCCGAAACCATATCATTCTCTTTCGGAGAGCTTGTCCCTTTTGTTGTCTTCGCCCTGTTCTCATTCGGACCCGGGAGGGGAATCCATAGCTATCCATTCCGGGGGCATAAGCCCATCGCCTCTGCCGAAGATCCGGAGAATCAAATCCGAAAGACTAATACCCAATCCGAAACTCGTTGCGCAAACCAAGCCTGGAAATGGGATGGGTTAGAATTTCAGGTAGGGGACCGATTTTTTTCTTCCGGGAATCAGAATATTCGCCTCCTTATCCATGATCGGCAATTTCCGGAATCGGGAAAAAACCCCGGAATGAACCTCTGCCCCGCTTGATTCCATGCTCCGGGATTTTCCATTATCTGAAGCCATGATATACCCCGGGGAAAAGGGCCTATGCTTGGGAGATCCGCCCGCCTTATCCCGGATTCCTAATCCGCAGCCCAGGGATTTCCCCCAAAGGGAAATAGAGGGTAGATACTTACAGAATCGGGAAAAATCCACCATGGCTTCTGGGCTGAAAACCGCTCCTGAAGCGGGTTTTGCTTTGTCATTGGATTGTAAAATATTGGGGGTATGCCGCAGAATGGATCCAGGCGGGCCTATTTTTGCGGCCATACGCGAATGCACAAAACATATATTAACATATATTCTTATGAAATCAAGACTATTACCTCTCGCTTTTATTCTAGGGCTGGCGGCACCGGCCGGGGCTCAGCAATGGGTGGCCGATTCCGTGGAAATGGGTCCCATGCAGAATGGGAAGACCTACACTCAGGATGTATTCTATAAGCTGTCCAATGGCAGCAAGCACTCTGTATCGAACCTGAACTGGCATCTGGCATTTCAGATGGATGCGCCAGGCCTGGGCAATGTGAGCATCCTGGCCAATGAAGTGCAGGCTGATGTGAAGGTGTATTCCATGCACCGGCAGGCCAGCAATCAGTTCGGGCAGCCTCTGACCCCGGCCGATACTCTAGGACTCCATGCACGTCCCATGCAAAGCAACAGCGATACCAGCTGGAACCTGGGCGCCTTCAATCAGTTGGGAGGGAGTAATCCCTTTGATTTCAGCTGGGGGGAGTACGATATGTCCACCCACCAAGTGAATGGGGATTCTCTTTATCTGGTTCTGGTGGGCAATACCGCTTTTCAGATTTGGGTGGAAACCTACAAAAGCACGCCCCAGGACTCCATCCAGTTCTATTTTCATGTAGCGGATTTCGATGGATCCAATATTAAATCCCGCCGCATTTATAAGAAGGGAGACGGGTATTTGGACAAGAATTTCGCCTATTACGACCTGCTCGCGGATCAGGTTCTCGACAGGGAGCCGAGTAATAAGAGCTGGGATATCCTCTTTACCCGCTATAAGGAAACCCTGTCCATGGGCCCCGGCATGGATACGCTTTTCCCGGTGACTACTGTCCTCACCAACCATAAGGTGGAGGTGGCGGAGATCCGGACTTTTAACCCGGACCCTTCTCAGTTTGAGCAGCTCGATTATCGCAAAGAGATGAACATCATCGGCTCGGATTGGAAGAAACTCAACTATGCTACCCTGGAGTATGAGGTGGTCGATACATTGGAATATTTCATCAAAGATGCCCATGGCGGCTATTACAGACTGAAGTTCACCCATTTTGGAGGCTCTGCAGACGGAAAAGTTGTTTTCCAGAAGGAAGTCCTTCGTTTTCCGAACTCCCTGGACGAAATCCCAGCTGGTCCTGCTGCGGAACTCCTACTCTTCCCCAACCCGGCCCAACAGTATTTTCACCTGATGCTGGATCTGAAAGAAGCCTTGGGAGACGCACAGGTGATGATCACCGATATGAGGGGACGAGTGGTGGAATCTGCTTCCCTTTCTCTAGACCGGGGGATGAATGTCTATAAGGTGCAGACCGGATCATGGACACCGGGTATTTATTACCTCCGTCTGCAAACCGAAGGCGGATCCTTCACGGAAAGAGTGCAGGTCTTGCCCTGATCTTTGGGGATAGCTAGGTAATCCCTGAGGGATTTCTGCTGATAATATCTCTGCAGAAATCTTTTCTACTTTGCTTGGAATATGAGTAGATATCTTTTCATCGCATTTCTGTTTTTGGTCGCTGGTCCCCTGAGGGCTCAGCAGCAGCTGGAGGTTAACCTTAGGGACCAAACTTCCGGGGAGCCCCTTTTCCTTGCCTATGTGAACACCTATTCGGAAACGGGCCGGCTGATTCAGTCCCTCCAGACCAATGAGTTGGGCAGGGTTACTTTTCGCCAGGATCCGGAATTCAGCGAACTGGAACTGGTGGCTCCCGGCTATCTGTCCCTGAGGATGAGCCGGTCTCAGCTGGGCCCGGGTCCCATTTGGAATTTCAGCCTGGAAAGAAAGTACGCCCACCTCCATGAGGTGGTCATCACCGGACTGAATCAGCCCCAGCGGATGAAAGATGCGCTTTCCTCTTACAAGGTGATTACCCGGGCCCAGATTCAGGCCCAGGGAGCCGCCAATCTGGATGATCTGCTGAGAACTCAATTGAACATGCGGGTCTCAGAGGATGCCGTTCTGGGATCCAGCGTGGGTATGCAGGGATTAAGCGGGAGCAAGGTAAAGATTCTCATCGACGGTATCCCGGTCAATGGCCGGGAAGGTGGGGGCATTAATCTAGGCCAGTTGAACCTCCAACAAGTGGAATCCATTGAGCTGATTCAGGGACCCATGAGCATCGTCTACGGCACTGATGCCCTGGGCGGGGTGATTAACCTGATCACCCGGAAGGAAAGGAAGCCCTGGGGTTTGCAGTTGGGCAGCCAGATGGAATCCATTGGAAAATGGAACATGGACCTGGGGGCTCATTATCGCTGGAAGGATAATCATCATTTTTCTCTGGGCGCGGGCCGGAATTTTTTCCAGGGTTGGCGGCCAATGGAACAGGAGCTGGAGTATAATGGGGAGAAATGGATATCCAGCAGGAATCTTTTTTTTAATCCTATTGAACAGTATATGGCCAACCTCGGATATACCTACCGATCCGACAAAGGGTTCGAACTCAGCCTTAAGTCTGACAATCTCCAGGAGAAGATCATAGATCGGGGGAATATGGCGGCCTGGGATCCCTTTGGAGCCTATGCCTTTGACGAGCATTTCCAGACCCGCAGGTCCATGAACCGCCTGGGTGCGAAAGGGAATTGGGGGAAGAAAGGCCTCTGGCAATCGCAGAATGGGTATATGGTCTATCACCGCCAGCGCAACCGGTACTATAAAGACCTGGTCAGCCTGGAAGAGGAACTGACCACCGGAAGAGGGGACCAGGACACATCCCTTTTTGCCGATATTTTTCTTCGGTCCAGTTTCATGAACAGCCTGGGCGGGTTTTCCTATACCCTGGGTTATGATATCAATCTTCAACAGGCCCGAAGCGGAAAGCTGGAAGGGGGAAGCCGGCAGATTCAGGACTATGCCCTCTATACACAGCTCGAGTATCGATGGTGGGAGGAGAAACTACATGCCCAGCTGGGGCTAAGGGGATCGAAGAACAGCGAATATGCACCTCCTCTGATTCCCAGTCTGGCCCTGCTTTTCAAGCCTTTGGAAAGAATGCAGTGGAGGGCTTCCTATGCCCAGGGTTACCGAGCCCCCAGCCTGAAGGAACTCTATTTGAGCTTTATCGATGCCAACCACTATGTGATCGGCAACCCGGACCTAAGGGCCGAGCAAAGCCACCATATTCAGGTGTCCGGATCTTATCAGGTTCATGAAAGGCAAAGGGATTACCTTCAGATCAAGCTGACCGGATATTATAACGATCTAAGAGACGGGATTGTCCTGGTCAAGGTACATCCCGATCTTCCCAATGACCTGGATCACCGGTACTCCAACCTCAGTCGGCAAAGAAACCGGATTCTTACGGCAGAGGCAGATGGCCAGTGGGGTTATTGGCATTACCTGGGGGGAATCAGCTATCACCACACTATGGGGGAACCTGGGCATTATGCTTCGTTCTCAGCCATGGAAATCCATGCCAACCTCCACTATCAGTGGGTATGGTCCGGATTGCATCTGAACCTTTTCTACAAATATACCGGAGCTCAGCCCTTTCTCCAGCCTTCCATCGATGGGGCCGCCGTTTACAATGGCAGGCAGGAAGGATTTCATCTTATGGATGCTTCTCTGGAAAGGCGGTTCTGGAACCGACGCCTGCACCTTATCATGGGGGTGAAGAATATATTCCACGTGGAGAACCTCCGCACCAGCGGAGTTCAGGGAAGTGGCGGAGTGCATGGAAGCGGCATGATCAGCTCCGGATTTCTCCCAAGGCGATTCTTTGCTTCCTTGAGAATGCAATTGGATTAATTCGGATGTTTTTCGGGGAAAGGAGGGAGAACCCCCTCCCTTCTACAGACCTATTTTTTCCACCCGGGCTTGGTGTCGGCCCCCTTCGAATTCGGTTTCCATAAAGATTTTAGCCAATTCCTTGACCTGATCCAAAGGGAGGAAGCGCGCAGGAAGACAAAGTACATTGGCGTCGTTGTGCTGGCGGGCCAGGCGGGTGATCTCTTCGGACCAGCATAAGGCGGCCCGGATGCCGGCATGCTTATTGGCCGTCATGCATACACCGTTTCCGCTGCCGCAGATCAGAATCCCTCTATCCACGGATTGGTTTTCCACCGCTCTGGACACCCCATGGGCAAAGTCCGGATAGTCCACCCGGTCCGGACTGAAGGAACCCAGGTCTTCAACCTCATAACCCCAGGATTTCAGGGCCTCGATCAGGCTTTGTTTGTATTCAAATCCGGCATGGTCTGAGCCAATGGCTATGGTCTTCACTTTTCCCATGGTCTTACTTTTGAAGTTCTCGGATATTTCTTTGTTTTACCGCTCTTTCGCTGATCATTATGCCCAATTCGTAGAGGATCATCAGGGGAATGGCTACCAGCCATATGCTGAACCAGTCCGGAGGAGTAATTACGGCCGCCAGAATGAATATAATCAGAATGGCATAATTCCGCTTGGATCGCAGAATGCCTGGACTGAGCAAACCGATCCGCGAAAGGAAGTAGATGATTATGGGTAGTTCAAATACGATGCCAAGGCCAATAACCAGTTCGGAGAGCGTTCCATAGTAATTGGATATGGTGATGATGTTCTTGAAAATGGGAGAAAGCTGGTATCCGGCAAAGAAGTTGATGGTGAATGGAGCGATGAGAAAATAAGCAAAGCCCACCCCCATGAAGAAAAGTAATGAAGACCAGAAAACGATTCCCCGGGCGTAAATGAGCTCTTCAGGTTTTAGTGCCGGGCGGACGAAGCGCCAGAACTCCCAGAATACATAAGGGAAGGCAATAATAAATCCCAGGGCAAAGGAGACGGAAAAACTCATCATGAACTGGCCGGCCAGTTGCGTGTTCTGGAATTCAATCTGCAGTTCCTGCAGGCAAATGGCCGGTACATGTACCCATTCTCCCAACTTGCACAAGGCCCTATAAGAGATGAAATCGGGTCGGGCAGGCCCCAGGATGATATTATGGAAGATCCAGTCGATGTGCACAAAGGCAAATAGGGCACCTATCCCGACGGCGATCAGGGAGCGGATAATATGCCACCGAAGTTCTTCGATGTGATCAATGAAGGTCATTTCCCCCTGATCATTCCCCTTCCTCTTATTCAAGAATGAATCGATCAAGCCCAAATTGCCAAGCGTTTTTCCGCAGGCAAAGTTAGGGATTAAACTCAGGCCGAGGGAAAAAAATGGCCGGACGGATTGATAGCTCTTCCAGGGATCCCCAAGTCTGGGGAATCAATCGGTCGGAATTCGGCTAGTTCTTGTATACTTTGACGGCAAAGGTGAAGGGTTCCATCCTCCGTATTTGCTGCTCTGGTGGGAGGCCGCGGAGGCGGTTTCTCCGCGGAAGACTAATGGATTCTTCTTCCGGGAGCCGGTCGATCAGGTCCAGCAGAGCCTGAGTGGACACGGCATAGGTGGTGCCCTCTGAAAGGCTTTCCTTTCCCGTGATAATGCCGATCAGCAATCCGGATCTGTCCAGCACGGGGGCTCCGCTTTGTCCAGGAGCCGAAGGCAGGTTAAGGCGGTATTGCATGGAGTCTCCTTGGAATCCGTTGCTGGAGCTGACATAGCCTTCGTGGTAGACGATTTCTTCCTGGGGGAAGCCCAGGGTGAATATCGGGGTGCCCAAAGGTCTTTTGAGCTCTTTAATGGTATAGGGAATGTCCTGGTCCGAAAAGGAAAAATCCGGGGCATCCACCCGAAGGATGGCCACGTCGTGCCTGGGGTCGACGGCTACCACTCGGGTTTTAATATGAAGCTGATCATGTGTCTGTATGAATATGGAATCTGCCCCTTCGGTCAAGTGGTAATTGGTGACCAAATAGCCCTTGGCTATGGCAAATCCGGTGCCTGTGTACCGGACGGGATCGGGAGCGGGGGTTTCCAAGGGAGAGAGGTTCTGATCCTGGTGTCTCTTATAATTCTCTATGTCCCGTTTCAGCAGGCGGTACTGGGATTCCATCTGCCGCTGATTGTTCTGTACCAGCCAGAAGCTGCCCAGAGAGGTGATCAGGGCAATGGTGGCCGCTACCCATGCCGTCCGGAAATAATGCTTCTGCAAGGAAATGACGGGCGGGGAAGCGGGTTTTGACTGGCGTTCCCGGGACAGGGACTGGAGCTTTCTGAGGTAGGCCTTCCTTTTTCCCTGAGCCCGGAGAGCCAGGATGATCTCCACCGTCCCATGAAATTCCATGGCAAAGCCCGGATCTTCAGCCAATTTCTTTTTAAGCCATAACTGTTGGTCGGCAGGAAGGTTCCCGTCCAGGTAAGCTTCGGCTAGGGGTCCTATGTTTTCGGAGGGGTTCATGGTCAAATTTCATGGAGAATCCGTTCCTGGGCGGAGGCGGCGAAAAACAGCTTTTTTAACCTCATCAAGCATTTGTACTTCTGAGTTTTGGCATTGTGGGCATTGGTGTATCCGATTTCATGGGCAATGGTTTCCATGGATTTGTCGCCATAATAAAATGATTTCAGCAGATCCCGGCAGGGGCTTCCCAGGGCATCGAGAGCGGATTCCAGGCGTTCGAAATAAGCTTCTTTTTCCATGTGTCTTTTCCAATCCTCCTCCACTTCTCCATCCAGTCCCTCCAGCGGCGTCTCCAGATCTAGTTTTTGGCTTTGCTGCCGGCGCTTAAACCATAGGTTTTTTCCTACGGCAAAAATATAAGTACCCGTCTGACAGCTCAGCCCGAAATCCTCCTGATGGGCCTTTTCATAGAGGACCATCATGGCCTCCTGAAATATATCCTCGGCATCCTCGGCATTCCCGCCCAGATGAGCAATCCACTTCAGGAATGGATCATGGTGGCGGGCATAGATTTCCTCGATGACCTGGGAGTCTCCGTTTCGGATCGCGAGAAGAACCGCTTGATCGTTCATGGAGGATGAAGAGCCTTTCACTTATTGATTCTATTTTGGGGAAAAAGTAACCCAATAGGGGGTAAAAACTTAGTTAAAGATCATCCCGTTGACCAAAAAGACAGGCGGGTATGGGTTTTTTATGGATATGGCTTATGGGCCGATACCTCATAGAGCAGTTCAGGACAAAATTAAAGGTAAGAGGAACCAAAATAATTTCCTTGAACAAATCTTAAACTTTTTTTCTGCTCAACGGGTTACTTTTTCCAGAAAACCGTATTAAAAGATAAACCATCAAAATTACAGCTATGAAGTTTATGAAACTAGGCGCTATGGCGCTCGCCATGGGATTTTTTGCTGCATGTGGGCCCTCTGAGACCGCAGACGACAACACCATGGATATCGACACTACCATGGATACCGCTCCCATAATGGAGGATTATCAGGAGGTTCCGGTGGATACCAACGCATTTGGAGATACCGCCACGGCCCCGCTGAATACGGACCCCGTTCAGTAATCTGTGTTCCATGCAGGATTTGCCTGCAGGCTTATAGTGAAGAACAAGTGCTTTCGCCCAATAGCGGAAGTCCTTGTTCTTATTGTTTTAGCGACGGCTCCCTGATGGAACTTGCCCTATACTCCCCTCCAAATAGTCTCATCCGAAATCCAGGCGGATATAGACAGGGAATGCCCTTACCCCCAGATCCAGAGTTTTTTCTCTTATATATAAAGGCCTTAGCTTGATTTGCCCTTAAAGCATTTTTTTGAGGACAGGAGGTTTGGGTAATGCAAGCTCCCCAAAAGCTGGGCAAGGCAAAGTTTTCTGTAGCCCCCTAGCCCGGGGCTATGTTGATTTATCCGTCTTGGGGTCATAACCCGCCACCACCAGAACTATTTCTCCTTTGGGAGGGTGTTCTCTGTAGTATTGGGCGAGGTCTTCCAGGCTGCCCCTCCGGGTTTCCTCATAGATCTTGGTCAGTTCCCTGGATACGGAGGCAAAGCGGTACCCCCCCAGCACCAATCCCAGATCCTCCAGGGTCCTGACCAGTCGATGGGGAGACTCATAAAACACCATGGTCCGTTGCTCCAGGGCAAGGGCCTGGATGGCGCTGGACCTCCCCTTTTTTACCGGTAGGAATCCCTCAAAGGCAAATCGGTTTATGGGAAGGGCGGACTGGACCAGGGCAGGGATCAGGGCGGTGGCACCAGGCAGGCATTCGAAAGGGATACCCAGGCGGGCACATTCCCTGGCCAGCAGAAAGCCCGGGTCTGAGATCCCGGGGGTACCTGCATCGGTGACCAGGGCGGTGATGGAGGCATTTCTTATGCGTTCCAAGTATCGCTCCAGCATTTGATGTTCATTATGCTGGTGGAAGGGGAGCAAGGGTTTTTGGATCTGATAGTGCTGCAGGAGTTTTCCCGTAGTGCGGGTGTCTTCGCATAGTATCAGATCCGCCTGGGATAGAATTTCCACCGCCCGGTAACTGATGTCTCCGAGGTTGCCAATGGGAGAGGGAACCAGGTACAGACGCATATCAGACTTCTTCCAGGCTGAATTCGAAGGATTCCATGACCCGGTTGACCAGGAGTTGCTGGCAGGCATCCTGGATGATATTTTCGGCTTCATCCCGGTGGGAGGCTTCCAGCTCTATGCGGATATGCTTGCCGACGCGCACATCGGTAATCTGGTTCATACCCAGATTTTTCAATCCGCTGTTCACGGCCTTTCCCTGGGGATCCAGCAATTCTTTTAGGGGCATGATCTTGATCTCGGCAATGAATTTCATGATTTCGATTCGTTTATAGGGAAAATGAGGGAGATGAATACATAAAGGATAAACCCTAGGGGAATGGCGGCGAAGTTAAGCCAAGGGATGGACACTGCCGCTACGGCTATGATCAGCAATGGACGCCAGATTCCGGCCAGATTCGCTTTGCCCGGCATAAACTTGAAAAAACGAATGGAGGAGACCATAAGCCAGGAAAGCAGGGCGATCACCATATAAATAACCCAGGTTTTCTGCAGGGCGAGACCCAGGTTCATCGGGTTGTACCAATTGATTAGGGGGAAGCTGGCTACCAGAATGCCCACAGCAGGAATCGGCAATCCCTGAAAGTTTCCGGACGGATTGGGGGGACTTACATTGAATCGGGCCAGGCGCACCGCGCCGAAGCAGGCAATCACAAAGGCAGGAGTCATGGCCATCATGGGCACATCCATGGCCTGGGGATCCGTCATAAAAGCTGCCCAGAGCATTTTGAAAAGGATCATAGAAGGGGCCACACCAAAGGATACGAGGTCGGCCAAGGAGTCGAGGTCGGGGCCAATCGGCGAGTGGATATCCAAAGCCCGGGCCACCGCCCCGTCCAGCATATCCAGAATGGCGGCCAATAAGATGAACAAGCTCCCCCAGTAGGCTTGTTCGGTCCCGGTTACCCAGTATTCCATTCCTTGGAAGTCCGCCAGGAAAGGCTGTGCGTGCAGGATGAAGGCTATAGCGATACAGCCGGAAAACAAATTGCCCAGAGTCAGTAGATTTGGAAGCTGCTTCATCAGCTCAAAAATACCAATCTCGGGGCAATTAAAAGGATGGGTCCCGGATTATTCCGGAACCACCAGCCGGAATCCGTTACCGTGGATGTTGACAATCTCCACGTTGGGATCCGATTTAAGATATTTGCGAAGTTTGGCTATATACACATCCATACTGCGACCATTGAAATAGGTGTCGGAACCCCATATTCGTTTCAGGGCCGCCTCCCGGGGGAGAAGATCATTTTTATATTCGCAAAGCATGGTCAGCAGCTCGTTTTCTTTAGGAGACAGTGTCTGGGCCTTACCGAAAATCTCCAGGGTTCTCAGCTTGGAGTTGAAACGGAACTCACCGATCTTGAATTCCACCTGAGCATGGTGCCTTTCCTGGAGCTCCTGATTCCTTTTGAGCACCGCTTTGATTTTATGAAGCAGAACTTCGCTATCAAAAGGTTTGGTGATATAGTCGTCTGCGCCCAGCTTATAGCCCGTGAGGATATCGTCTTTCATGCTTTTGGCGGAGAGGAAGAACAGCGGAACGTCAGGGTCCACGTTCCGGATTTCTTCGGCCAGGGTAAATCCATCCATGTTGGGCATCATGATATCCAGCAGGCAGATATCGAATTTTTCCCTTCGGAATGCGGCTAGGCCCAGAATGCCATCCCGGGCCAACTCCACGATAAAATCGTTGATTTCCAGATAGTTTTTCAGTACCTGACCAAAATTGGTATCGTCTTCGACGAGCAGAATTTTACTTTTTTCTTTTTCCATATAGTTCTTTGTTTATCCGCTTCTGGGGTGACAAGTTCATTATGTATCCCTCCCTGTCAACAGGCCAGGATTTAGGTATTGGACTCGTTTTCCGGAAGAAGGGGGAATATAAACATACAAAATTATCCTATTTTAGACAATGTCGATTCTCCACAGGGTCCTTTTGTCCAGAAACCCGACAAAAAGCATGCATAAAATCTAAATCTAAGGAATTAAGAGGGTACTAGGGCATAAAATCTTTGTTAAAACCTAAAACCGGGGACAGTTTATGACATTTCTTCCTCTCGGTCCCGGCTCATAATGCCCTTGGTAGACGAAGCTGATTTCCCAGGCCCCTCCCGACTGGGAGTGGGTTTTCAGACTGGAGGTGGTGTAGTCATAGCTGGAGAGAATCTTCACCTCCCCGAATTCCATGCCGAATACGGCTATGGCCGCTTCGCCCCAGCGGTAAAATCCTCCGAGAATCAGATTGGTGGGCACTTGGGGGCTTCCTCCGACCATAGTGGTGGTCAGGGACCCAAACAGGAGTTCATAGGCAGCCTTCTGGGTCGTGAAATATAAGGAAGGAGAAAAGGAGAAGGATTCATTGACGGCAAAAATACCTTCGAGGTTCAGGGTCGGGCGAATCCCGATCTGGTTCACCGGCTCTCCATAAAAGGTTTCTATGGGTCGATTGACATGAGCGGCACTGATGCCCACTTTGAAATAGGAATAAGGATTGGGGAAGAAGGCCAGGTTGATTCCTGCCCCCACGTCAAAATACCCGGTGCGGACCAGTCCGTTCAGTTCCCCGTTGGCCTGGGCAAAATTGAAGCGGAATCCATCCCACTGCTCATTGAAGCTCAGCTTGTCATAGTTGACGGTGCGCTGCCCCATTCCCCCTTGAAGCCCGAGGGAAAGCATGGTGGTCTCCCCCATCATCAGGTGATAGGCAATGGCTGCATCAAAACGGGTGAGGCTGAGTTCCCCGTCTCCGGCTTTATCATTGAACCAGGCCAACCCCAGTCCCATCCAGTTATTTCCGTAATCGCCCTTGAATAGCTTAGTGTCGCCGAAAAGGGAATAGGTCTTGAAGGGAGCCGGAATGTTTTTCCACTGATCCCTGTACTGGGCACCCAGGCGAAAGTCTTTTTCGTTCATCAGGCCGGCGTTTGCCGGGCTGAGAAGAAGGGGGGCATGGTAGTACTGGGAAAAATGTAGTCCCTGCCCAAACCCGCAGGGAGACAGCAAAAGGGAAAGCACCGCCGCCAGTACAGATTTCCATGGATTCCCTATGTGGACGTAATGATTCAGCATTTTCTATCGCAGTAAGGTAATATTGCCGGTTTTATGGAAAGGGGTGCCGTCTACGAAATGACCCTCTAAAATATAGGCATAAGATTCCACTTCTTGCTTGGTCCCCCGGTGCTCTCCATTCCATCCATAGGCGGGATTATTGGCTTCCGTACCGTGAACCTGGAATACCAGTTCCCCCCATCGGTTATAGATGCGCAGGTGGAAGGATTCAATGGCCGCTCCCCGGACATAAAGGACGTCATTCTTTCCATCCCCATTGGGGCTGAATCCAGTGGGGAGATCCACCAACTGAAGGATGTCGGCTTCCACGTTCTTGCATATCCTGTCCTGACAGCCGTCCAAAGTGATGGCCGTCAGGCAGACCTCGTATATCCCCGTGCGCTTGTACAGGTGGCTGGGATTGGTCTGGTCGCTTCCGCTATGATCTCCAAAGTCCCAGTGGTATCTGTCCGCCCTTTCCGAGTGGTTGGTGAACTGAATCGGTTCATTAGTCACCGGGGGAATGGGGCCAAAGGTGAAATTGGCTGCAGGTTTCGGCAGGACTTGGATTTGCCTGTACACCGTATCGTATCCATTGCAGGATCCGGGATTACTGGCTACGAACATGACCCGGTAGGTTCCAGCCGAGTCGTATACATGGTCGGGATGCGGGTCCAGGGACTCCCGGCCGTCACCGAAATCCCAGAAATACTCTGTGGCATGGGTAGTGGTGGAGCGAAAGCGGACCGTATCTCCCAGACAGTGGTCATGGGCTTCGAAGTCGCCCACCACATCATAGCTGTTGAAATACAGGGTCTTGATTACCGTATCGGGTGAGTTGCAGGCGGAAGGATCTGAAGCGATCAGCATGATCTCGTATAGTCCCGTGTCCGGGAATGTATGGGTGCCTGGATTGAACCCATGGAACTGGCCTCCCGGATACCCGAAAAACCATTGATAACTAGGGTTCCCGGTTCCGGGATCGGATTGGTTGATGAATTCAGCTTGATAGGGCTGGCAGGCATTGATGACTTTAGTCTCAAAGTCCGCCTTTATTTTATTGTCATTGACCACTATGGTGAGAAAAGTGGTATCCCGGGGGCGGCAGGCGTCGTCGTTGACGACAATGAGCCGAACCTGATAGGTCCCCCCGACCGTATAAATGTGTGTGGGATTCATCTGGCTGCTGGAATTCCCATCCCCGAAGTCCCAATCGTATTGTACGCCATTGGAGGATTGGTTCTGAAACTGGATGGGCTCGCCTATGCAAACCGTCGAGGAGGGAATGGCCTGCGCCTTGGCCGATACCGAACCAAAATTGAAGGCGATTTTGATTACGGCTACATTACAGTTGAAGCTTCCCAGAACATTGCTGTAGGATCCCGGGGTCATGGGCAGGGGGGAGGCGGTACCCCCGCATCCGCATATGGCCTGATAAATCACTCCATTCTTGTCGAATCGGCTGGTTCCCCCGTCCACATGTTCCCCGACGGTGTTGCTGCCGTAATAGCCACCGAAAAGGATTCCGGTAGCGCCTTTTCTCAGCACCATAAAGTAAAAATCGCCGCCGTCGGAGGTGGTGGAAGAGAGAATTCCGGGAGGAGTGGGCGGATTAGTCCCGAAATGGATGGGCATACCGGATATGTTCCCTCCGTTACCGGCCACCATCCCTCCCCATCCGGATACATAAATGTTTTCACAGGTATCCACCAGCAGCGCGACCGGAGACATGTCCACCACCGTGGCATTAGACTTTCCGAATCGGGTGGAGAATATCATGGTACTCAGATCCGCATCCAGTTTGGAAATAAATTGCGGAGCTCCTGTCTGCTGGAAAGGGGTATTGGAAGGATAGGAGGCCCCCAGGGTATGTCCCAGAGCATAGACCTGGTCGTTCAGGTCCACTTGCAACCCGAACACCTGATCATAGCTGCTGGTTCCCAAAAAGGTGGCCCGGTCCATGGTATAGGGCGCGGTATTTTCGAACCTTAGGATGAATCCGTCGATTCCCCCGTTGTAACTGGGATCATAAGCCCCCGCCGTGGCCGATCCCGGGATACCGGGATCGGCGGTAACGCCTCCGCCGACGTAAATTTTGGTCTGATCCTGGTTGAGGGCAATCACATAGGTGGCATCATAACCCGTCCCCCCGAAATAGGTGCCCCAGATCAGGGCATTGAGGTTGGGGCTGAATTTCAGGATCAGCCCGTCCTGAGGCCCGGAAAGACTGCCGTTGACGGGCAGCCCCGGTGATTTGGTGCAGCTGGACAAGTATATATTGCCTGAATTGTCCACAATGACTTCGCTACGCGAATCGTCGCTATAGCTTTTTTTCAGCAGGGAATTGGTGATGGACCATTCGGAGGCAATGTTCACTCCGTCGTCCTGGCTGCCCCCAAAATAGGTGGAGGCCAACAAGGCTGTGCCCGATGCATTGAGTTTGGTGATGATGATATCGGCGTCATTGCCCACCCTGGAGTTCTTGTACCCATTCAGGGTGGGATAATCGTCGGAATAGGTTCTTCCGGCAATGATCAGGTTGCCGCTGTTGTCCAAAATCAAGCTATGGGGCTGATCATTGTTCGATCCACCTAGATAGGTGGAATAGAGAAGGGCATTTCCAGTGGAATTAAACTTGGACAGGGATATATCCGATTCGAACCCGGGATTGTTTCCTCCGGATCCGCCCCCATTGAAGGTGCGGTCATAGGCTCCCGTGGTGGTGGGATAACCCGTCCCATCCACAATCCCTCCCGCATATAGGTTGCCCTGATCGTCGTAAGTGGCGGTAAATCCCCAGTTATCCGAAGTGGACCCCGTGTAGGAGGCAAATTCCACATGGGGATCAATGACCAGGACCTGGGATGGATCATATCCGGAAGGAAAACGATAGAAGACCTGGTTCCCTTTGACCTGATAGCGGCATTCGACTTCCACTCTCTGTCCGTCGCGGTACTGGAAGGCTATGGGCTGGGATTCCCAAACTTCTCCAACGGAAGTCTGAATCTTCAGCCGCCCGCCCTGAACCCGGATCTGATTTATGCCTTCATAGTCCAGGACGATCTGGTCAGGATCGGCTCCAGGCTCCACAATCAGGTCGTATTTGAGTTGGCCGGATTCAGAAGACAGGCGAAGGTTCACGCCGGGATAGATCTGTTGAATATCCACTACCCGGACAGGATGGATGCCGGACTTCCACCTTTGGGGGTTATTGCCCAGAAAATAATTGTAATAATGGGTGTAGGCTTTGGACCCCTCGACGGACCGGGGCTCCTGGGCATTCCGGAATCGGAGGCGATAGGCATGGTATCGGAGCTTTTGGGGCCCGGTGAGCTGCCCTGTTTTCATCAAATGCTTGATCTCCGCATTTCGCCCATCTCCCAGCACAAAGGTGAATCCGTCTTTTTCCACATAGATCTGCCCGTTTCGGGTATCGGCTTTATACAGGAAGGGAGCGGTCCACTGGCCCCGATTCTCCACGAACTCCAGGTTTGTATGTCCCCCGTGGGACCATAGGGTCGCAGGCAATAAGAGCCCGAAGAGCAGAAATACAATACGATTCTTCATGGAGTTAAGGATTGTCTTCCCGAATTAGGCATATAAATGTAATTCATTTTCCCTGTATAACCTGAACGCAAAGGGGTACAATCCTCAGAGGGAAGGTACAGGGTCCCTTAGCCAAGAGGTTAAAATCCGGGGAATCGTTGGGTATTGCCCTCAGCCTCCGATCATCCTGTCCGCACAGCAACTGCTGGCAAAGGCTTCAGGCTTGGCTTTAAAGGCAAAGCCCATGCCCAAAATATATCCCATGGCTTCGCTCAGGGCTTCGTGAGACTTGAACTGGGGTTGGGGGTTGATATCGGCATGCACTTCCAGGTCCACCTTATAGCGGCGGAACAGATCGCAGAGTTCATAGGCTATGCCTATACTATAGCTGACTTCCCGCAGCATTCGCTCTTTTAAGCTGCGATGACGGGGGGTCCGCTCCTGTGCCCTGTAAAGAAATCCCCCTCTTTTTTCCCGGAGAAAGACGATGACAGTGGCAAACTCCACATGTCCCGTCTTGATCTGTGAATCCGTTCCTATACATACTTTGAGCTTGTGTCCTGCGGACTGCTCTCGTTGAATGGCTTCCTCTACTGCCCGGCTTATGGGCCCCTTCAGAATCTGGCCATTCAGTTTTCGCCATATCATGGGCTGGGAGGGTTTGGTTATCCTAAGTTAGGAAAATTTAATGAGGGTCAGCAGGACGGGGATTCCCTTTGGCTTTATTTATACCTGATTGTCATGCGGAGAACCGGATTCGTCCGAATCCTCACCAGGGTATCGGGACTAATGGGCATATTTGTATTCGCTCTATCACCATAGAGCCAACTGGAGTACAATGAGGTTAGTCAGAGGGCGATGCATGGATTTGCATTGCCCTTTGTACTCCATGTTCTTCCCGGAGGTTTTTCCAATACTTGATTAACTTCGGTCCATGAAAATAACCGCTGGCGAAGTAAAAACGGCCGAATTGCATGGTTTCCTGCTGGGAGCCATTGGCCCCCGACCCATATGTTTTGCCTCTACGGTCGATAAAGAGGGGAGACCGAATCTTGCTCCTTTCAGTTTTTTTAATGTATTCGGCGCCAATCCTCCGATTTGCGTCTTTTCTCCGGCCCGAAGGGTACGAAATAATACCGGAAAGCATACCCTATCCAATGTGCAGGAAGTTCCCGAGGTGGTGATCAATGTGGTCAGCTATTCCATGGTCCAGCAAATGAGTCTGGCCAGCTGCGAATACCCCAAGGAGGTGGATGAGTTTGCCAAGTCGGGATTCACTCCCCTGGTTTCGGACCATATCCGGCCCTTTCGGGTCAAAGAGTCTCCTGTCTCCATGGAATGCAAAGTGAACCAGATTATAGAGACGGGCACGGAAGGCGGGGCAGGCAATCTAATCATAGCCGAAGTTATCTGCATGCATATCAGCCCGGACATTTTGGGCCCTGACGGGCGAATTGATCCCCATAAGATTGATTTGGTAGCCCGAATGGGGGGAGATTATTATTGCCGGGCTTCCGGCGAGGCGGTCTTTTCCGTGCCTAAACCCAATACCCGGCTCGGTATCGGCATAGACCAGCTCCCGGAGTCCATTCGCCAGTCAAAAGTGCTGACAGGGAATGATCTGGGCATGCTGGCCAATGTCTCTGAGATACCGGCCCACTCGGCCTTGCGTTCCGATGACCGCCTGAGGCATATTGTTCGGGAGTTTTCTTCGGATCAGCAGGCCAGGGAACACGCCCTGCACGTCTATGCCCAGGAACTTTTAGCCCGCCAGAAAGTGGAGGAAGCCTGGCAGGTATTGCTTACCGAATCCTGAAAATTGCGGGTAGTCATGATTATAGATGACAAGGCGGAACATTCAGGTCTCTTATGCGCTTATTCCCCTCACGGACTGGAGGCTGGCTGTGATGAGGCGGGCAGGGGTTGTCTGGCCGGTCCGGTGTTTGCCGCCGCCGTTGTTTTGCCAAGGAATTTCCATATTCCCGGACTGCAGGACAGCAAAAAAATCAGTGCGGCCCAAAGGGAAGGGTTGCGCCCAGTGATTGAATCCCAGGCCCTGGCCTGGGCGGTGGCTCGGGTGGACCCGGAGATTATCGACGAAATCAACATTCTTCAGGCTTCGTTTCGGGCTATGCATTTGGCTTTGGACCGGCTCTCCCTCAGGCCTGGGTTGATTCTGGTGGATGGGAACCGCTTCCCGGGCTATGAGAATATCCCCTATAAGACGGTGGTGGGCGGAGACGGAATCTATGCTTCCATCGCGGCGGCCAGTGTGCTGGCCAAAACCCATAGGGATGCGTATATGCTCCTGATGGACAGGGATTATCCGCATTATGAATGGAGACGGAATAAAGGGTATGGAACCAAGAGACACCGCTGGCTGATTCAGGTTCATGGGCCAAGTCCTGTGCACCGAAAAAGCTTCCGTTGGACGGAGGTGCCGGATCCTACTCCGAATCCATTAAAGGGAATATGAGCTCAAAAACCGAGCCCGTGGGCAGGTTATGGCGAATAAGAATCTTTCCTTTCATGGATTGGACGATCTGATGAGTGAGGAAAAGTCCCAGCCCCGTACCTTTATGCTGGCGGGTTTCTTCATTTCCAATGCGATAGAATTTCTGGAATATTTTCTTCCTCTCGGATTCGGGTATACCCAGCCCCTGATCGATGACCTCGAGCACTGCCTGTTTTTTGCGGCGCTGAAGCCGGATGTGCACTGCCTTGTCCTCAGGGGAATATTTTAGGGCATTTTCCACCAGGTTGTTTAAGGCCAGTTGCACCAAGGTGGCGTCTCCCCGGATATGGATATCCGGAGCTATTTCGGTTTGGATGCGCTGCGGGAATCGGTTTTCGTATACGGGCAGAGATTGCTGAATCAGGGCGGAAATGGAGATTTTCTCCCAGGAGGGCTTGAACTGGCGCCCCTCCATTTGGGAGGCGATGAGCATATTGCTGCTTAACTCATTCAGACGGTCGATTTCTTGAATGCAACGTTCCACGATCAGGTTTTCCTGATCTATACCAAGTTTATGCCTTTGAAGGGTCTGGAGGTTGAGTTTCAGGGCCGCCATGGGGGACTTGAGTTCATGGGTGACCGAAAGCATGAAGTTGTGCTGCTGTCTCGAAAGGCGTTGGTTCCTTCTGTATGCGGAATAGACCACGGCAGCCCCAATGAATATCACCAGCAGGAAGCTGATTCCCTCCCCCAGATACTGCTGGGTTCGGATCTCCTTCCTTTTCTCGATTTTTTCCATTTTATGGGCATAGGCCAGAGGTTGGAGGGTGGAGTCCACCAGGGAATTCAGGTTGCGTTTTTCTTCTTCATAAATGCGGAGACTTTGTTTTTGCAGGCTGATACCCCAAAAGACCAAGGCGGCTACTATGTAGACAAATAGGAATATATGGACTGCGGCAAAAACACGCATACCTATTGGATTTTCGGCCTGGTCTCCGGACCCTGGGCTTTTTCAATGCGCAGGCCCACCTGCAGGATTTCGGGGAGGGGGTCGAGGCGCATGTTCTGTTCAAACCGGATTTCATAGCGTCCGGGTTTGAGAAATTTCATGGGTTGATCGTTTCGGGTAATAGGCATCCTATGTTCCCAGATTTCGCCCATGCCCCGGCCCAACCAGCGGCCTGCAGGGTCGGCCAAAGGCACTTCTATCCGGGTTTTGAGCAATTGGCTGTCCGGCTCCATGGTGTATACCCAAAGCCAAATATTGGAATAGGGATAGGCTTCTGTATGTCTGGTGAGGAAATATATATGATACCGGGAAGCCGTATCCTCAATATGGAAAGGGAAATGCAGCACCTGCTCCTGGGACCAGGCATTCCCTTTTATAGCGAAGTCCTTTTGATAATAGGGAGATGGAATGCACCCCCCCATAAAAACAAAGGAAAACAGAATCGGCAGGATCCAGGCAGTTTTTTTCATAGGAAGGCCTAAAATTAGAGAATATTAAGCACCTGTTCTTTTGCCTTTTCCAGTTCTTCTTTCATCTGGATCACCTTCTGCTGGATCTCGGCAAAATTCGCTTTGGACCCCATGGTGTTGATTTCTCTGCCCATTTCCTGGAGAATAAAACCCAGCTTTTTCCCTTTGGCCTTCTCCGGCTCTTCCATGGTCTTCTCAAAATAGTCGCAGTGCAGTTTCAGGCGGGTTTTTTCCTCACTGAAATCGATTTT
The DNA here is from genome assembly GCA_964412885.1 of uncultured Chitinophagaceae bacterium. Taxonomy (GTDB): domain Bacteria; phylum Bacteroidota; class Bacteroidia; order Chitinophagales; family Chitinophagaceae; genus CAYPQN01. Next base: position 41,312 of record CAYPQN010000012.1, read on the forward strand.
CTCCAGATAGTAGATCATCTCCTGCTCAAATCGGTCCTCATCCACCTGATCCTTCCCCACCCTTTCGTGCAGCGCCTGGGTAATGCGTTGACGGATTCGCTCCTCTCTTGGGGATTCCAGGGGTTCAATGTCCTCCAGAATTTCCCGAATCCCCTTAATTCTGCCCAAAAGGTCTTCCTGGAGCGCTTTTCCTTCTTCCCGGCGGTGTGCATTGAGTTGATCTATGGCCTGCTGAAGAACGGGAATCAGGGAATTCCATGTAGATTCCGGAAGGGATTCCTGGTCTGGAGCGATGACTTCGGGCAGATTAATCAGCACAGGCAGGATCTTATGGTTATCGATTTCCAGGTCCAGGGTTTCGGCCAGCTGCTTTAAGCTGTCATGGTAGAATCGGGCCATCGCCAGGTTGATGGCCATAGGCCGGGAGGCCCCTTCCTGTTTCAGGCTGAGGTGCAGTTCCACCGTACCCCGGATAAAAGCGGCTTGAAGCCGCTTTCTGATCTCCCCTTCATAAATCCGCAGGGAAGAAGGAATCCGGCTGTTCAGCTCAAATTGCTTTCCGTTCAGTGATTTGATTTCTACGGAGACCTGTTTGCCCTCCAGGGAGGCCTCAGCGCGACCGAATCCGGTCATGGAATACAGCATAGGGATAAAAATTCGGATAAAGATAATCAGATTCCGGCCCAAGCTGGAAATCCCGGGTTCAGGGGCGTTAATTTCGCGAAAAATTGAGGCTTGGAAAAGGGGGAAGCCTGTATATTTGGTAAGTTTGCTCCTTTTCTGCCCAAACCGTTTCGACCTTATGCGTGCCTTCATCCTGGCGGTATTCCTGTTCCTGAGCTGCTCTGCCTGGGCCCAACAGCCCAGTCGGGAGGCTCTGGAGAAAAGAAGGCAGGCGTTGCTGGAATCCATACAGGTGACCCAGGCTCAGCTGGAGAATACCAAGAAAAGCCAGAAGGCCACCCTGGGGGAGCTAAGGGCTCTTCAGATCAAGATTCGCCAAAGGCAGAAGCTGATCGACAATATCAATCAGGAACTCGCCCAAATTAATCAGAACATTTCCGAAACAGAAAAGGAAATCCAAAGGCTAAGGGCCAGCCTGGAAAAGCTGGAACTGGATTATGCCCGTTCCGTGCGCTATGCCTATCGTACGCGCAGCGCCCACAATATGCTGGCTTTCCTGTTTTCTGCTGAGGACTTCAACGACGCCCTCCGCCGTATGCGTTATGTGAAGCGCTACCAGGAATATCGCCGCAATCAGGCGGAAAGCATACGACGGACGCAGAAAGAGCTGGCCAGAAAGATAGATATCCTAGGGTCAGAGCGCGCCCAGAAAGATATACTGAGGACTACGGAGGAATTGCAGCGCGAAACCCTCCAGGAAGAATCTGCCGAGACCAATGCGGTGGTCAAAGAACTCAAAGGCCGGGAGAAGGAGCTCATGGCCGAGATCAAGAAGAATCAGGACATGGCCCGCCGTCTGGATAAGACCATTAACGATCTGATTCGGCGCGAAATCGAAATCGCCCGGAAGAAAGCCGAGGAAGAACGAAAGCGGCAGGAAGCGCAGAAGGCGGCAGAAGAAGCTGCCCGGCAGGCGGAAATAGCTGCCCGTTCCGGCGGAGTTCAGGTGGCCACGGGAAGTGGCACGGTGCCGGCCGTGGGGCCCCCTCCCGCCAGCGGTGGGGAAACCAGGCGGGAACCCGCAGCTCCACAGCAGCAGGCCAAGCCGGAACCTCAACCTGCAGCGGCGGCACCCCGTCCCCGGAATCGCCCCACCCCGAGTTATCAGCTTTCGCTCACCCCGGAGGTGGCGGCGCTGTCGAACCGATTTGAGCAGAATCGGGGCAAATTGCCCTGGCCGGTGGAAAAAGGGTTTGTCGCCGAGTCCTTTGGCCGGCATAAACATGCCGTGGCGGAAAAAGTGACCATCGAAAACAATGGTCTGGACATAGTGACCAGTCCCGGCGCTCAGGCCAGGGCAGTATTCAGTGGTGAGGTGTCTGCCATTATTTTCATTCCGGGAATGGGGCAATCCGTGCTGGTCAACCATGGGGAATATTTCACGGTATACAGCCGGCTGAGTTCGGTGCAGGTGACCCGAGGACAAAAAGTGGAAACCAAGCAGGCCATAGGCCAGGTGGCGACCAATGAGGAGGGGGTTCCCCTACTCCATTTTGAACTATGGAAAGTCACCAATAATGTCCCGGCCGCCGTGGATCCGGCCTTATGGATAGCCCGATAGGGTGGGTACTCAGGATTTCCGGGGTTGGATCAATACCGTTCCAGTCATCTCTGCCGGAATGGCTATGCCCATGTATTGAAGGATGGTGGGGGCAATGTCCCCCAGCTTTCCCTCTGGTGCCAGCTCATATCTCTTTTCCTTATCGATGAGAAAGAGAGGTACTGGATTCAGGGTATGGGCGGTATTGGGGCTCCCGTCCTCATTGATCAGATAGTCGGCGTTCCCATGGTCGGCCGTAAGGAATACTGCATAGCCTCTTTCCAGGGCCAGGGGGACAATTCGGGACACGCAATGATCAACGGTTTCGGCAGCCTTGCAGGCGGCTGCCCATACCCCGGTATGCCCTACCATATCTGTATTGGCAAAGTTCAGGCAAATGAAATCCGCGGATTGGCGATCGATTTCCGGGAGGATGGCATCGGTGATTTCGGGAGCGCTCATATCCGGTTTCAGGTCATAGGTGGGTACCTCGCGGGGAGAAGGGATAAGGATGCGTTTTTCTCCGAAAAAAGGAAGCTCTCTTCCTCCGGAGAAAAAGAAGGTTACATGGGGATATTTCTCGGTTTCCGCAATTCGGATCTGGGTTTTGCCGTTTTCGGCCAGCACTTCCCCCAGAGTCATGACCAGGTTGTCATTGTGGAACAGCACCTCCACCTGTTGGAAGGTATTGTCGTATTCGGTCATGGTGATATAATAGAGGGGCAGCGGATGCATATCCCACTGCGGGAATTCCGTTTGGGTAAGGACTTGGGTGATTTCCCGGCAGCGGTCGGTGCGGAAGTTGAAGCATAGTACGGCATCATCGGCCTCGATAAGAGCCAGAGGTGCGCCTGCCGGGTCCTCGGCCACCATGGGAACGATGAACTCATCTGTGATTCCCTGGGCATAGGATTCGGCTATGGATGCCAAAGGATCCCGGAATCGCGGAGCCTTTCCCCTAGTCATGGCCTGGTAGGCTTTATGGATTCTCTCCCAGCGCTTATCCCGGTCCATGGCATAGAATCGACCGCAGATACTGGCTATTACCGCCTTTTTTCCCTGAATATGGTCCAGAAGCTGCTGCATATAGCCGATTCCGCTTTGAGGGTCGGTATCCCTTCCGTCGGTAAAGGCATGGATGGCCAGTCCATAGGCTCCTTTCCTTAACAGCAGGTCAATCAATGCGCACAAATGCTGAATATGGGAATGTACTCCGCCGTCACTTAATAGACCCATAAGGTGAATGGGGCGTTGCGCCAGCAAGGATCGGCGCACGGCCTCTTCAATGGCCAGATGATCGTCCAGCTCGTGGTTTTTCAGGGCCTGGCTGATTCGTTCCAGCTCTTGGTAGACGATTCGTCCCGCCCCCAGATTCAGGTGACCGACTTCGGAATTTCCCATTTGCCCATCGGGCAGGCCTACAGCCCTGCCGCAGGTGATCAGTTCCGTATTTGGATATTGGGAATACAGGGAATCAATAAAGGGCGTATGGGCCGCCGCAATGGCATCCGAGGCGGGAACCCGACCCAAACCCCATCCGTCCATGATCAATAAAATGGCCTTGTCAGACATTCCGCAAAGGTAATGCGGGCAGGGGAGATTCGAAAGGAAGGGGAGGCCCAAGGGTATCCGATAGGGTAGGTAGGATAATGGGGTAACCGGTTTTAAGAGGGGAATCGGGTCCTGGGACGATTCGGGAAAAAATCGGAGAGGGAAAAGGCAAAGTCGGGCCGGTATTCGGGCTTGGTCAGTTTGGCAAGAATTTTGCTTGGTATAAGGCCTAAGCCGCTGATAACCCGATGAAAACCAATTATAAAAGAGCATTTTTATTATGTGTTGCTCTTTTCCTGGCTAGCCTTCAAATCCATGCTCAGGCATTGGAGGATGTGGTGGTGTACGTGAGGAACGGGAACTCAACGGCTATGACCCAGTATTTCGATAATACCGTGAGCATAACCCTGGGGGGTAAGATTTCCTCTTATAGCAAGGCGCAGGCTGAAATGGTCATGAAAGATTTTTTCGGCAAGAACCCTGTTCAGGACTATGTGATCATGCAAACCGGAAGCGCCACCGACAATCGGACCAAATACGCCATTGGGGAGCTGAAAACCTCCAATGGTTCCTATCAGCTTTACATTCTCATGAAGCTGATGGACAATAATTACGTGCTCCAGGAGATCCGGATCGAAAGATGATCGGAAGATTTGCCCGGGGGCTATTTTCCAGGGATCAGGACCGTTATTTCACTATGCGCATTTTGGCATAGCGAAGCATGATTTTCTTCTTTCCCATGGATCCGCCGAAGTCAATGGTCGCAATGGGGTTGTGCTGACTTCCCTCCATGCTGATGATTTGCCCGAATCCCAGTTTGTTGTGTTCGATTTTCATGCCTACCATCATCAGTTCGCTGTCGTCAGGAGTAAAATGGGGATCGGGAACATAGCGGTATTCTTTCTCCTTTTCCGCTTTGTTTTTTTCGGCCAGTTTCCTGAGGTGATCATGGGGTTCGGATTCCCGGGACCTGTACCCCTGGGGCTTATGGGATGTCCAACTGTTGGAGCGCACCTGATTTCCAGTGAATCCTTTTTCCAGATGGGTTTCGGGGATTTCCTCCAGGAACCTGCTAGGCTGATTCTGCACCAGGTTCCCGAATCGGTATCGGGCCACCGAATGGGTGATCCATAGCTTTTCCTTGGCCCGGGTAATGGCCACATAGAACAACCGCCTTTCTTCTTCCAGGTCATCGCGGTCATAAAGGCTCATCGTGGAGGGGAAAAGATTCTCTTCCAGGCCCACGGAGAACACACAGGGGAACTCCAGCCCTTTGGAGGCATGTATAGTCATCAATTTGACCACATCCTCCTGGTCGCTTTCCGAATCCGCGTCGGTGAGCAGGGATATCTGCTGCAGGTATTGCCCCAGATCCTTATCCGTGAGTTCGCCGTTTTCATCCGGGGTTTCGGTGAACTCTTTGATGGAGTTCAGCAATTCCTGGATGTTCTCATACCGGGATAGGCCTTCCACGGACTTATCCTTATGGATTTCTTTTACCAGTCCGGAGAGCTTACCTACTTCAAAAGCCAGCTCATAGGCATTGGCCTGGGATTGTTTGGACTGAAAATGCCGGATCATCTGATGAAAGCCTTTCACGGCATTGGCGGCAGCTCCCTTCAAGTCCGCCAGGCCGGGATTCTCGATAATCTCCCATAGCGTTCTTCCCGTGGCGCTGGCCGTAAAAAGCATTTTATCCAGGCTGGTTTTCCCTATACCCCGGGTGGGGTAGTTAATGATGCGCTTGATGTTTTCCTCATCCCGGGGATTGGAGACCACGCGCAGATAGGCCAGGAAGTCCTTGATTTCCTTGCGTTGATAAAAGGAAAGTCCCCCATAGATCCTGTAGGGAATGCCCATACGGCGTAGACTTTCCTCGAAGCTCCGGCTTTGGGCGTTGGTCCGGTAAAGGATGGCAAAGTCCTGATTTTTGTAGTGGTTTCGAAGCTTTTGCTCAATGATGGTGTCGGCTACAAAACGACCCTCCTCATTATCGGTCATGGTACGGACCAGTTGGATTTTTTCTCCTTCGGGATTGTCGGTCCACAGGGACTTGGGAATCTGATTGCGATTATGGGAGATGATTTGATTGGCCACCGTCAGAATGGACTGGGTACTGCGATAGTTTTGCTCCAGCTTGATGACCCGTACATTCTCGTAATCATTTTGGAACTGCAGGATATTCTGCAGAGTGGCCCCCCGGAAGGAATAAATACTTTGGGCATCATCCCCTACCACGCATATATTTTCGTGGACGGCACCCAGGAGTTTGATGATCTGGTATTGGGCCGGATTGGTATCCTGGTATTCATCGATCATGATGTACCGGAAGCGATGCTGGTATTTGGCCAGGGAAGCAGGATAATGGGTGAGCAGAATATACATTTTGAACAGCAGGTCGTCAAAATCCATGGCTCCGTTCTGGAAGCATTTTTTGGTATAGGCTTCATAGATTTCCCCGATAAGGCTCCTGCCCACCCGGGCATCGTCCTGTTGAATCGCCCGATCTTCCTGGTAGGCCTTATAGTCGACCAGACTGTTTTTAGCAGCTGAAATCCGGTTGTAGACCAGAGCGGGTTTATATTGCTTTTCATCCAGTTGCATGGACTGAATGATGGACTTGATCACTGATTTGGCGTCATCGCTGTCATAAATGGTGAAGTTGGACGGATAGCCGAGATTATCGGCTTCGCCCCGAAGAATCCGGGCAAACACAGAGTGGAAAGTGCCGATATACAGGTTTCTGGCCTCCTGATTCTGGAGGATCAGCTCGACTCTTTCTTTCATTTCGCGGGCTGCCTTATTGGTAAAAGTCAGGGCCAGGATCTGGAAGGCATCCACCCCCTGGCGGATGAGGTGGGCAATCCTCGTAGTAAGGACTTTGGTTTTTCCGCTGCCGGCACCGGCCACAATCATCAATGGTCCCTCTATATGCTGAACGGCAGCCAGTTGCTGCTCATTTAATCCCCTCAGGTATGCATCCATAGCTGCAAATCTACATGATGAGCACGAATAAAAGGGTAGGGCTCAGGGGGGATTGTTAAAGAATTCCTATTATCTGTTCCTTTCCCCCCGGAATCCTTGAACGGAGCTATTTTTGTAAGAGTCCATCGCATTTTTTTGAGCTCATGCTGAGATTTCAGGAACCATCCCATTTCATGGCATTCGTTCTGATCCCGGTACTTGTTTTGCTGTTCGGAGCTTACTTGGGCTGGAGGAGAAGAATTCAGCAGTCCCTGGGCGATGGGCGACTGGTCCAGTTGCAGTGGCAAGGGAAGATTCCCGGTCGCCGCAGTCTTCGTTTTATCTTGTTTTTGATTTCCCTGAGTTTACTGATTGTAGGGTGGGCCAATCTTCAGATGGGGATGGGCGCCGAGAAAGTGGAAAGAAAGGGGGTGGATGTCGTCTTTGCCCTGGATGTGAGCAACAGCATGCTGGCCCGGGATATCAGTCCGGATAGGCTTACCCGGGCAAAGCAGGTGATTCTGCGCATGATGGATAAACTGGAAGGAGATCGGGTGGGGCTGATCATTTTTGCTGGCAGAGCCTATCTGCAGGTACCCATTACCGTGGATTACGGGGCCGTGCGTATGATGCTTTCCTATGTGGATCCGTCGAATATCCAGGCTCAGGGAACGGTGATATCGGAAGCCGTATCCATGGCAAGAGCATCCTTCTCCCAAAAGGAGAAGAAATACAAAACCCTGGTGATTATCACCGATGGAGAGGACCATGATCCTGCCTCCATTCAGGAAGTCACCCGGGCGGTTGAGGACGGGGTTTTAGTCCATACTGTGGGGGTGGGATCCGCAGAAGGAAGTGCTCTCTATGATCCCCGTACCGGGGGGGTGAAAAAGGACAGGGAGGGGAACCCTGTGATCAGCCGGCTGAATGAGCAGGCGTTAAAGGATCTGGCGGCTAAAGGCGGAGGCATGTATTTCCCGCTGACGAATCCGGAGCGGACAGCGGACGAATTGGTAGCCCAAATCGGGGAAATGGAAGAGCGAAGTCTGGGTTCTATTGTATTCACGGACTATAAAAGCTATTTCCAGTATTTTCTTCTGCCTGGATTCTTGATCCTTTGTTTGGAAACCTTGATTCCGGGAGCCAGAAGAAGGAGGTCGGAAAGAAAAAACCAAAAGGCATGAAAGGGGTTTTCACCATAATCTGTTGTGTGCTTGCCTTGGGTGCATTTGCCCAGAATCAAAATCTGAAAAAAGGAAATCAGGCCTATAGGGATGGGCAATACGATCAGGCAGCCCGGTGGTATGGCGAAGCTTTATCCCAGGATCCCCAGTCGGCTGCCGCCTTATACAATCTTTCGAACAGTCTGTATAAGCAGGAGCGCTATGATTCGGCCAGGGGAGTCTTGGAGGCGGCCAAAGGCTTCGCCCGGGACTCTTCCCTTCACTCCTGGCTCCATTACAATCAGGGTAATACCTACATGAAGGAAAGGAAGTGGAAGGAGGCCATAGAGAAATACAAAGAGGTCCTTCGAAAAGATCCTGGGGATATGGATGCCAAATACAATCTTTCCTACGCTTGGAAAATGCTCCGGAACGAAGAGAATCAGCAGGATCAAAATCAACAGGATCCACAAAATGATCCGCAGAACGATGATCAGCAGGGAAGGCAGGATGGGGATAAGGAGGATCAGCAGCCCGAAGGCGATCAGGAATCTGAGGAGACCGAAAGCGGTCAGCAGCAGGACAAGGATCCCAATCAGAAAGGCGAAGACGAACAGGGAAAGGGAGAACAGCCGAAGGATGAGGAAAAGTCCGACCGGGAACGGCCTAAGCCGATGCCCAGTAAGCTCTCGGAGAAACAGGCAGAGCAAATTCTTCAGGCTTTGCAGAAAGAAGAAGCTAACCTTCAGGATAAGAAAAACAGAGGGGAAGGACAACCGGTATTCCAGGAAAAGGACTGGTAGTCCCCCACCGATTTCCCTATACATTTTATGGAGCAGACCAAAGGTGAATTTTGTTTCGGGGCTCCGGGAACAGAAGTTGTCAACAGTTTATCAACAGGCGAAAAATTATTTTCAGATTATTTTTTTAGTAGGAAAATTTCTTTTTAATATTGTGTAAGGATTGTGCTTACTAACCCATCCTAATAAAAGTCCGACCATGATCTTTGTGGATCCATTTGGTCGGGCTTTTTGTTTTCCCCCAAGGAAAACGGTTATAGGTATAAGGACAAATCTGGGTCCAGAATCCCCTTTTTTCCCCGCCCCAAAAACCCCATTTGGATTCCGTTATTATCGGAAAAATGAGCAGGAGATGATGGGGATCGGATTTCCGGAACCCAGAGGATCAGAGTATGGGCCGGTCGGCTGGGGTTAGGAGTCCCGGAATGCGGAAACCCTTTCCCCATGCGGGTTTTCCGGGATGGGGATGGGAGACTGATAAGCCTATAGAAGGCTTATGGAGCCTGTTGCTTACCTTTGCAGATATTATCGACAGATTTCTATATGTTCAATTTGATTTTATTTGGGCCTCCGGGCAGTGGGAAAGGTACTCAGTCAGAGAATATTGTGAAGGCCTATCAGCTGCATCATATTTCCACCGGAGACCTTCTGCGCGACGAAGTGGCCAGAGAGACGGCCCTTGGTCGCGAAGCCAGAAAGTTCATGGACAAGGGAATGCTTGTTCCCGATGAGGTGGTGATCGGCATGATCAGTTCGGCCATCGATGATAACCCAGAGGCCAGAGGTTTTATTTTTGATGGTTTCCCCAGAACCAAAGCCCAGGCGGATTCCCTGGATAGACTATTGGATTACAAGGAGACGGAAATCCATCTCGTTCTATCTCTGGAAGTACCGGAGGATGCCTTGATTCAGCGCCTGCTGGGTAGAGCGGAGATTTCCGGAAGAAGCGACGACAATCAGCAGGTGATTCACGACCGGATCCGGGAGTATCATGAAAAGACAGTTCCCGTAGCTGAACATTATGAAGCTTTGGGCAAACTGGATAAGGTGCCCGGACAAGGAACAATAGAAGAAACCTTCAGTCTGCTTTCCAAAAGAATTGACAAATACTTTCAACCCGTTTAGTGGAAAAAGCCAATTTTGTTGACCTGATCCGCGTTTACTGCCGATCCGGAAAAGGGGGCGCAGGGAGCGCCCACTTCGCCAGAACCAAGTACAATCCCAAGGGGGGGCCGGATGGCGGAGACGGGGGCCGGGGAGGGCATATAATCCTTCGCGGCAATGAGCAATTATGGACCTTGCTTCACCTCCGCTACCACAAGAATATTTTGGCGGAAAACGGGACCAATGGCTCGGCAAACAATTGCACGGGCCGGGAGGGGAAGGACATTATTATAGAGGTCCCTCTGGGGACCATAGCCCGGGACGAAGAAACCGGGGAGGTGGAAGCGGAGATCCTCGAGCATGGACAGGAAGTGATCTGGGTACGGGGGGGACGCGGAGGTTTGGGAAACAAACGCTTCGCTACAGCTACCAACCAGGCCCCTGAGTATGCCCAGCCGGGGGAGATGGGTTCCGAGGGATGGAAAGTACTCGAGCTCAAGATTCTGGCCGACGTGGGTTTAGTGGGTCTCCCCAACGCTGGAAAATCGACCTTACTTTCGGTGGTGTCGGCAGCCAAGCCCCGGATTGCCGATTATCCCTTTACCACATTGGTGCCCCAGTTAGGCATGGTGGCCTATGAAGAAGAGAAGTCTTTCTGCATGGCCGATCTTCCCGGGATCATCGAAGGAGCTGCGGAAGGAAGGGGATTGGGAGACCGTTTTCTTCGCCATATTGAGAGAAATTCCGTGCTCCTGTTTCTGGTTCCGGCGGACAGCCCGGATCACCGCCAGGAATTTGAGGTTTTGCGCAAAGAATTGTACCAATACAATCCCGAACTGGTAAACAAGAGAATCCTGCTGGCCATTTCCAAAGCAGACATGCTGGATGAAGAACTCAAGCATGCCATTGCCGCTGGTTTGCCTGCAGGTATCCCGCATTATTTTATTTCCTCGGTTACCGGGGAAGGCATAGAAGCCCTGAAACATGCCCTCTGGTCGGCACTGAACGCCGATTAATCAGCAAAGACGTCATGGACGGTTGTTTAGTCCTCAGATCGATTTTATGAATGAGGGAATAAGCCCTAAGGGCGCCGCATTCCCTACCTTTAGTTTGATTCCCTTTGGATATCCGTTCATGGCGGGGCCGGGAGTCATTAAATCTTAGGTTATGAAGAAAATAGGATTTTTATCGTTTGGGCATTGGATGAATCAGGTAGGTTCCCAGGCCAGAACAGCTCAGGACACCTTGCTCCAATCCATTGACCTGGCCGTGGGTGCCGAAGAGCTGGGGCTGGACGGAGCTTTTTTCCGGGTTCATCATTTTGCGGCTCAGCTGGGTTCTCCCTTTCCCCTTTTATCGGCGGTAGCCGCCCGTACTCAAAGAATTGAAATCGGTACTGGGGTCATCGATATGCGTTATGAGAATCCCCTGTACATGGTCGAGGAGGCCGGAGCTGCGGATTTGATCAGCGGGGGAAGGCTGCAGCTGGGAATAAGCAGGGGATCTCCCGAACAGGTAATTGATGGATGGAGGTATTTTGGATATGCACCTCAGGATGGAGAAAGCCATGAAGATATGGGTCGCCGAAAGGGGCTGGAGTTTTTGAGTTATCTGGATGGAAAAGGATTTGCGGAACCACATCCCCATCCCATGTTCCCGAACCCCCCGGGACTGCTTCGTTTGGAACCCTATTCGGAGGGACTCCGGGATAGGATCTGGTGGGGGGCAGCATCCAACGCCACGGCCATTTGGGCGGCGGAAAACGGTATGAACCTGCAAAGCTCCACGCTGAAATTCGATGAAGGAGGGCAGCCTTTTCATGTACAACAGGCCGAACAGATTCGGCTATTCAAGGAGGCATGGAGGAAGGCAGGACATTCGAGGACACCTCGGATATCGGTCAGTCGTTCCATTTTTGCCCTGGTCAATGAAATGGATCGGGCTTATTTTGGTCAGGGTAAATCCAAAGATCAGATCGGGTATATCGAAGAAAA
>CAYPQN010000013.1:0-50452 GCA_964412885.1 uncultured Chitinophagaceae bacterium
AAACTATACCCCATCTTCGAAAGCCAAAATATGTACTTGCTCGGAGGCTTACGATTGATTTCACAAAATTTAAAAGGTTGCGTCATACGTGGCGTCCCCGATTAAACGAGAGCTGAAAACCGCGCTGGGAGTGCACGAACGCAATAAATTCGATTCTTGGCGAGGCCACTAAAAGCGCTATCAAACGCAAAAAACGAGGCTGCCCTTTTGAGACAGCCTCTTTTTATGGCCTTTGGGACTAATCGAATCCTCCGGCGAGAAATTCAGCCCATGAGTTCTCTTTACAGCCCGAATCGTTGAACAGGGAAATATCATGCTTAAATCCTGTCGGCGACAAGAAATCTGCCCTTCAGATAGCCTATATAGTGTTCTCTGCGGTTTTGCCTTTGGGGATAAGAACCCCTTGGCCGCTTCATCGCCGATAGTTGAACCGTAAACTTTCCTTAATTAAATTATTCAAACGTTTAGGACATGGTAATTATCGGTTGATTCGATTTCTGTCTTCTGATAAACAATGGTTTATCCTAAAGGGTCGACAGAAGGAGTAATTTTCGAATCCGGTCCGGATAAACATTAATTAAAAGCGCTCGTTTTTTGAACGGAAAGTACTCCTTCTGAAAAAATATTCAGAAAATCAAAAAGTTTAGTTAATTTTGAATTGAGGAGGTGGAAGGATCCAAGTTCATCTGACCCAACTTGCGTTTGAGTTTTCATTGTCTATAGGGAAGCCTAGACCATTTTTGTAATCATGTTTGTAAACTTAAATGTGATATAATTGAGAACCCTTTGAAAACCCCCAAGTTTATGAAATCTGTTTTTTCTCTTCTGATTGTGCTGGCGGCATTTGGTCTGACCAGCGTTCAGGCTCAACCCCCCACTTATGCCTTGCCTCAGGGAACCTCCAACAATATATTCCCCTTTGGTTCGGCGACCTCCAATTGTGTGCAGTGGTTGTATACCCCTTCCGATTTTGTCGTTCTGCCGGTGACGGGGAATATAACCCGGGTGTATTTCAAGACCTGGTCCGGGGCCTCATCCTATACGGCTACCTATACCAACCTTACGATCAAGATGGGGTTGACCACCGCTACATCGTTCACCTCCGGTGCCTGGGTAACGGGGCTGACAACGGTTTATACGGCCGCTTCGGTAACGGTTCCGACTACCAGTTCCCTTTCTTGGTTTTCCTTTAATCTGACCACGCCCTTCCCCTATACTTTCGGTTCCAATCTGATTGTGGAGATCTCCCATACGGGAATATCCGGATCCATCACGGCGAACTGTACCGTGGGCAGCAACCGCCGGATTTACGGAGCCACGGGAAGCAGTTCCGGCACCCTGGGGGCGAACATGGGCGATATCGGACTGGATATATCCACGGGTCCTCCCTGTCCAGCGCCCACGGGATTTGCTGCCAGCAATGTTTTATCCACTTCCACGGATCTGAGCTGGTCTCCGGTCACCGGAAGCATAGGCTATGAGTATCTGGTGGATCAGAACCCCACGCCCGTATTCCCCTGGACCGTGACCTCCACCACCACGACCTCTGCGATGGAAACCGGGCTGACTCCCTCCACTACTTATTACGCCCATCTACGCAATCAATGCTCGGAGTTCAATTTCTCTCCCTGGGTGGACATTAGTTTTACCACTTTGCCGCCCTGTGAGCCTCCTATCGGCTTCAAGACGGCCAACCTGGAGCCCACCTCCACCGATATTGAATGGGATCCATGGCCCTCGGCCTTGAGCTATGATTATGTGGTCGATCAGGATCGAAACGACCCTAGCCCGGGCACGGGTGTGGGCAACACTTTGGTCCCTTCCGCGAACCTGACGGGATTAACGGAGGATACCTGGTATTATGTACATATACGCAGCCGGTGTGCCGGGGGAGTGATTTCGGACTGGTCCCTGGATTCATTCCAGACTCCGGTACCCTGTCGTCCGCCTAATGTGGATTTTGATCATATACAGACCATGCAGGCGGTTCTCTACTGGGATCCGGTGGCCTCTGCCGACTTCTATGAATATGTGCTGAATCAGAATCCTACACCCCCGGACTTTGGTACCAAATATGATTATACCTCCCTGCATGCCTCGGCACTGAATCCCAATCAACAGTACTACTTCCATATCCGGAGTTTCTGTACCAGTGTGGGCGTGAAATCTAACTCGGAATGGAAGACTTATCCGTTTCGGACCCGTTCGGTTTCCGTAGAAGATATTTCCGGAATGCAGAAGGGTTATTTTGAGGTCTATCCCAATCCGACCCGTGGTTTGGTTAAAATTGCCCTTTCTCAGAATCCTCATCCCGGGGACCAAATCCAGGTCATGGATCTTATGGGAAGGGTATTGCATACTCAGGGAGTACAGTCCTCCCCCGTGGACCTGGATCTAAGCGGATGGACCCCTGGTATGTACTGGATAAGGTATTCGGGAAGCCAGGGTTCCGCACAGAAATCCCTGAGGCTGGAATAGTAGGCCTAAGGCCTTCATAGAATGGGCTGATTTGGATTTTGAATGGCCTTCCTGATCCCCGGGGAAGGCCATTTTCTCTTAAAGTCCTCTTTATTCATTTAAAGCCTAACTGGGGATTGGCCTGGAAGTCAAATTGGGCTGGAAGTCAAGGGGATGGCAGAAGAAAATCGAAAATTAATTTTGTTTATTCTTTCCACTGAACTAAATTTATAGGAAAATTTTAGGATTAAATTCCTTAGGGCAGCAAATGCTGTCTTGAGTATTCGGGTCAAAATTTATCACATTATTAAAGCTTAGGAATTCCAATTAAAAGCTAATCACCATGAGAAGTATTCTAATCCCTCTATTCTCGCTCCTCTTACTCAGCCTCCCCTTCGTCCATGTGGAGGCACAAACCACCATTGCCTCATCAGGAATTTCCGTGTCCAACGGAAGTGCATCTCCACCTCCTGCGGGAATTTCATTCAATGTGGTAAACAATAATGGAGGGCCCATTGTCATTACCGCCGTGGGGGCGACAGTGGCTTCTTCCAATGTCATGGAATTATGGTATAGTTCCACTTCCTTGACCGGAGCAACCGGTTTTATCGGTACCACCAATCCTGCCTGGACTATGGTGGCGTCCATCAGCTCTCCGACTACCACCACAACGATAAATAATAATCTATTCCCGGGATTAAGTATTGTGATTCCGGGAGGAACTACCTATCGATTTGTGATCAATAACATGGGATCAGTTCACTTAGGCTCAGGGTCGGCTACCACCGTATTTACGGCCGGAGGCGTGAGCCTGGATATTACGAATACCATGTGGGGAGGTTCTACCTTCTCCAATGGAATGTCTATTACCGGCCGTCAATTCCTTGGGTCTATCACCTTTGTTCCTGCGGGTCCTCCGTGTCCGGCGCCCACGGGTATTAGCATAAACAATGTGGTCGCTACCTCTGCGGATGTATCCTGGGGGGCGGTGAGCGGATCTGTAGGCTATGAATATGTGGTGGATCAGTTGCCGGCCGATCCCCTATGGAATACCCCTGTGGTCTCCACCACCAGTACTTCCTTTGCCGCCATGGGACTGACTCCCAGCACCATGTATTATGTCCATTTGCGCAATCTTTGTTCCGAGTATAACAAATCTCCCTGGCTTACGGATTCCTTCCGGACTCTTCCGCCCTGCGAGCCCCCGATTAATTTCCGGACTTCAGATCTGAAACCCACGTCCACGGATATCGAATGGGATCCATGGCCATCAGCTAGTTCTTATGATTATGTAGTGGACCAGACCCGGGATGACCCAACGCCCTCCACGGGAATCGCCAATACTACCTCCACTTTGCATAGTTTAAGTGGCTTGCAGGAGAATACCTGGTATTATATCCATATTCGATCCCATTGCTTTGGCACCCAGGTTTCCCGGTGGATGCTGGATTCCTTCCTGACTCCAATTCCGTGCCGGCCCCCTCAGGCTCAAGTCAGTGATCTGGGCACTCACAATGGGGTGATTTACTGGGATGAAGTCCCCACGGCTCTTTGGTATGAATATGTGCTGAATAAAACGCCCAATCAGCCGAGTATAGGCACCAAGTATGAATATACCAGCCTCCATGCCTCGGCTCTCCAGGATGGAGAAACCTATTTTTTCCATGCTCGTTCCTACTGCAATTCGGTAGGAATTGAATCCTATTCGCCTTGGGGATATACCCAGTTCCGCACACCCCGAGTGGGCGTGGAAGAAATCCACGGAGGTTCCTTTGAACTTGCCCTTTTCCCTAACCCCACCCGTGATCTGCTTCATTTGGAAGTGCTGGGTCGTCGGGACGGAGAAGCCCGGGTACAGGTTCTGGATCTAAGTGGCAGGCTGGTCATGGAATATACCATGGACAGGGATCACCTGCAGTTGGATCTGAGTCAGGTGGCTCCCGGAACCTATATGGTGAAGTATAAGGATGCTTCCCGGCAGCGCGTGGAAAAGATCACCAGAAACTAACGGCCCATTAGGGCATGGGGAGGTCCATGTCCAGAGCAGAGAAAAAGGGGGAGGAGGGCTGACCGACTGGTCAGCCCTCCCCCTCTAAGGGGTAGATCTCTGAAGCTACTACCATCAGGGATGAGAATCGGGAATGAACAATCCGGAAGAATCCCATGGAAAAGGAAGAAAAAATATGAAGAACCGAGGACAGAGGGCTATAAAATCTCACAAAAAAAAATTAAACTTGTGAGGCCTAACCTATTTTCATCCAATTCCGTCTTTTATAAGGGAGAAAAGGGTCTGTGACGGCAGACTCAAACCATTATCGTAATTTATAAGTCATGAAGAGAAGTTTGTACTTATTGATGGGTTTTATGCTTTTGAGCCTGGGGGCCATGGCCCAACCCGATTACCAGAAATTCGGTCTCGCCATTGGGGTTACCGATACGGACTACCCATTCAATAGCAATTCGAATTCCAAGGCACAGATGATTTACCTGAAAAGGGGAGGGGAGTACTTTGCCGGATCTCCCAATGGGGTGATTACCCATGTGTGGTTCTATTGCCCCCCCGGAGGAGGAAATACCAACGTTAGCCTAACGAATCTGAGGATCAAGTTGGGACAAACCGCACAGACCACAACCTCCCCGGCTTTTTCCACTGGATTAACAGAAGTATTTTTCAGTCCCCTCTATATCATACCTACGGTGCCTGCCAATAGTTGGGTCGGCTTCGAGTTGCGGGATCCTTTTCCTTATGATGTGAACCTTTCCATTATGGTTGAGGTATCCCATGACGGCGTAACCAATGGCTTTAAACTCCGGGCAGACCAGATCGCCCCCGCTCAGAACAAGCGTACTTATGGCGCCACGGGGAGCAGTTCCGGTTCGGTGGATAACCAATTGCCGGATTTCGGTTTTTCCATCAAATATGACTGTGATTCCGTGCGCAACTTCCGCATTGTTCCCGGCTCCCTTACCGACACTTCCGTCGAAGTGACCTGGGATTACTGGTCTGAGCAGGATTCTCTATATGAGTATATTATCACCGACAGTTCCCATTCTCCCCAGACTTGGGGTGGATTGGGTCCTTATGTTCCGGGTGGGAACAATTTCCAGCCCCTGACCAGCAATCAGTTCCTCCAGATTACGGGACTGAAGCCGGAAAGCTGTAAATGGATCTGGATAAGCAAAGTTTGCCGAACCACTTCGATTTCCGATACTTCCCGCAAGTGGGTGGGACTGGAGATATGTACTCTTCCTGAGTGCCAGACACCCGAGTTTGAAATCAATAATATTGCCGCCACCACGGCGGTGGCCAGTTGGGATCCTGTTCCCGGGGTATATCAATACGAGTATGCGGTGAGCGTACTGCCGGATCCCCCCACCCAGGGTACATTAACTACCTATACCAATGTACTTCTTCAAGGGTTGACCAATAACTGGGCCTATTATTTCCATCTGCGGGCACTTTGTGCTCCCATGCCTTTGTCGAAATGGGGTACCAAACCTTTCCATACGGAAGCAGCCTCAGTCCATGATCTGGGCTCCGGTAACCGGGAAATCTCCCTGTTCCCCAATCCTGCTCAGGATTATGTTCAACTCACGCTTTCTGCCCCGCCCATCGGCAAGGCCGGCATCCGCATCATGGATCTCAGCGGCAGGCTTCTTTCGGAACACAGCATGGACTCCGGAACCATTCGGATTCCCCTGGGAGATTGGCCATCCGGCATCTATATGATTCATTATCAGGATGATATGGCTGGAAAAGTTTTGAAATTCACTAAACATTAACGGAAGAAATCAAGACCATTTCTTAGGTTTGAAATGGTTTTTGATTTTTGATAAAGGTTGTGGGTCGGCTCCTTGGAGCCGGCCCTAACTGTTTTTAGGATAAGGGCGGCCCAAGGAGGCTAAGACCCCCATTATTCCCCCCCCCCCCTCTGAACCGGGCGGAGGGGAATTAAGCAGGGGAGGTGTTTCTGGGCAGGGTGGGATGAAAATGAGTCCCTGATTTTGAGTCAGGAAAAAAAGAATCCCCTGCACTCTGTGAGTACAGGGGATCAGCCGGGATGGGTCGTTTTATTTTATGGCGAAGGCTTTTTTGATTTTGCTGACATGGTCCAGCTTTTCCCAGGTAAATAATTCCACCTTCATTTTCTTGGTTTTTC
The DNA here is from genome assembly GCA_964412885.1 of uncultured Chitinophagaceae bacterium. Taxonomy (GTDB): domain Bacteria; phylum Bacteroidota; class Bacteroidia; order Chitinophagales; family Chitinophagaceae; genus CAYPQN01. Next base: position 6,618 of record CAYPQN010000013.1, read on the forward strand.
CATTGGCTGAGCGGAAAGTTTTGGTGACCAATTCGGGTTGTCTGCCCATATGGCCGTAGGCTGCGGTTTCCGAATAAATCGGACTGCGGAGTTTGAGGCGCTTTTCAATGGCATAGGGGCGCATGTCGAATATCTCCAGAACCTTGCGGGCAATTTCGCTGTCGGGGATGGATAAGTGGGAGCTTCCAAAGGTATTAATGTTCAAGCCTACCGGGTCGGCAATGCCAATGGCATAAGAAGCCTGAACCAATACTTCATCACAAACACCCGCAGCTACCAGATTCTTGGCTATATGCCGGGTAGCATAGGCGGCGGAACGGTCGACTTTACTGGGATCTTTCCCGGAGAAGGCACCGCCGCCATGGGCTCCTTTGCCTCCATAGGTATCTACAATGATTTTCCTTCCGGTAAGCCCACTGTCCCCGTGAGGTCCGCCGATTACGAACTTACCGGTGGGATTAATGAAATATTTGATTCGCTCATCGAAGAAATGACGATACTGAGGATAAGACTTGATTATCCGGGGTATGAGAATGGATTTAATGTCCTTGCTAATCCGTTCGGCCATCTCCTGTTCCTCTCCAAATTCATCGTGTTGGGTGGAGATCACTATAGTGTCAATGCGCAGGGGCTTGTTGTCGTCTCCGTATTCGAGAGTGACCTGGCTTTTGGCGTCGGGGCGCAGGTATTTCATTTTCTTTCCCTCCTTGCGTATTGCGGAAAGTTCTCTGACCAGGGTATGGGCCATATCCAAAGCTAAGGGCATATAGTTTTCGGTCTCGTTAGTGGCATAGCCAAACATCATTCCCTGATCTCCGGCCCCTTGGTCCTCTTTGTTCTTCCTGTCCACCCCCTGATTGATGTCCGGAGACTGTTCATGAATGGCCGAGAGCACGCCGCAGGAATTCGCCTCGAACATATAGTCACTGTCCGTATAGCCTATCCGGGCAATGACTTCCCGGGCAATGGACTGCACATCGATGTATACACTGGACTTCACTTCGCCTGCCAGCACCACCTGGCCCGTGGTGACCAGGGTTTCACAGGCTACTTTGGATTCGGGATCCCAGGCGAGAAAATGGTCGACCAAGGCATCGGAAATCTGATCGGCTATTTTGTCCGGATGTCCTTCAGATACGGACTCTGAGGTAAAGAGGTAAGGCATAGGGCAGTAAAGGTTTTGGCTTTCTGTAAGAAAAAGGTTTAGGAGGTGAGCCTATTCGACGGTTACGGATTTGGCGAGGTTGCGGGGCTGATCGACGTCGCATCCGCGCATAATGGCTATATGATAGGCCAGTAACTGCAAAGGAACTATGGTCAGCAGGGGAGATAGCACTTCCTCCGTGGCGGGAACTTCAATGGCATGGTCGGCCAGCTCTTTGATCTGGCGGTCCCCCTTGTTGACCACGGCGATGATTTTGCCTTTGCGGGCTTTGACTTCCTGAATATTGGAAACAATCTTTTCGTAAGCGCTTTCGTTGGTGGCCAGGAATACCACGGGCATTTCTTCGTCGATAAGGGCAATCGGGCCGTGTTTCATTTCGGCGGCCGGATAACCTTCGGCATGGATATAGGAGATCTCCTTGAGTTTCAGAGCCCCTTCCAAGGCGACCGGGAAATTATACCCCCTTCCCAGATAAAGGAAGTTGCGGGCATCCTTATATATGCTGGCTATATCCTTGATTTGATCGTTCAGACTAAGGGTCTCTTTGATCTTTTCGGGGATGTTCTCCAGCTCAATGAGAATTTGGCGGAGCCTGGACTCGGCAATGGTGCCTTTATGAGCAGCCAGTTGCAGAGCGACCAGGGTGAGGATGGTCACCTGAGTGGAAAACGCTTTGGTGGAGGCCACGCCGATTTCCGGTCCGGCATGGGTGTAGGAGCCTGCGTGGGATATTCGGGCCAGACTGGATCCAATCACATTGCATATTCCGTATATAAGAGCCTGCCTTTCCTTGGCCAGGCTGACGGCCGCCAAGGTATCGGCGGTTTCTCCGGACTGTGATATAGCGAAGACCACATCCTTGTCGTTGATTACCGGGTTTCGGTAGCGGAACTCCGAGGCATATTCCACTTCCACGGGGATGCGGGCCAGGTCTTCGATCAGGTATTCCCCAATCAGCCCCGAATGCCAGGAGGTGCCACATGCGGTAACCAGTATGCGTTGGGCATGGCCTATACGAGTCAGGTACTCTTCTATTCCTCCCAGCTTTATCCAGCCTTGCTGGGAGCTCATTCTTCCTCGGAGCGCATCGGCTATGGCCTTGGGCTGTTCGTAGATTTCCTTGAGCATGAAGTGGTCAAATCCACCCTTTTCGATGGCCTCCAGGCTCATCTCCAGATTCTGGATGGCCGGGGATTTTTCCACATTGCCCAGGGTTTTGATTTTGAACCGGCCGCTGCGTTCTATGCAGGCATATTCCTGATCATCCAAATAGACCACATTCTTGGTGAACTCCACGATCGGGGAGGCATCGGAGGCGACATAGAATTCATTTTCCCCTATGCCGATTACCAGGGGGCTCCCCTTACGGGCTGCGATCAGGTTGTCTGGGTCGTTGCGGTCCATGACCACTATGGCATAGGCACCCACCACTTCATTGAGGGCCGTGCGGACGGCATCTTCCAGGGTGGAATTATCCTGTTTTTTCACTTCTTCAATCAGGTTGATCAACACCTCCGTATCTGTGTCGGATTCAAAGCGATACCCTCTTTTCTGAAGTTCTGCCTTTATGGATTCATAGTTTTCAATGATTCCGTTATGAATGATGGCCAGATTACCCGACTGAGAGAGGTGAGGATGGGCGTTGTCATCATTGGGCTCTCCGTGGGTAGCCCAGCGGGTGTGGCCAATGCCGATGGTGGCCTCCAGGACTTTGTCCCGGGTGATTCTTTCCAGTTCGGATACTTTGCCGGCTTTCTTGTATACAGTCAGGTTTCCGTTCAGTAAGGCAATACCTGCGCTGTCATATCCCCGGTATTCCAGTCTTTTCAGCCCTTTGAGTAGGATGGGGAAGGCTTGTTTTGTGCCAATGTAACCAACGATGCCGCACATGGGAGTAAATGATTTTTATTATGGAAGTTTAGAATAGCTCAGGTGAAACCGGATTTTGGCCTGGGGGTGGGAATGGCCGGCTCCACCGGCGGTCATACGGAAGGCCCCATAATAGGTGGGGGACCCGTTGATGCGGAGTCGGAGCCGGTCTTGCCCTTCAGCGATCAGTCTCTGCGTTTCGCGAGGAAAATTTATAGTATAGGTAACCAATTGAATTCCACCAAAATTAATGATTTCCGCGATGCCATTCACAAAGTTGGCCCCTTCATCGGTGGATTGGGGGAAAACATCCAGCACCGGGCTGGATTTTCCCTGGTCATCCACCCGTACCGGGAAAATTCTGGCCGGGGGAGAGAAGGTCGTATAGTCCGGATCTCCCGGGAGGACGACCTGGGTGATGTTCAGCTGGGCTTTGTGCACGATTCCGGGTTCCAAGGCCGAAAATCCTGAAATCTGGAGATCCAGGGCGGCTCCAGGAGGGTTTTGAATCAGGACTACGGTATCCGAAGGGGCCGTCGAATTCAGGAAGGATTCGGAAGGGGTGCCCTGGTAGCGGCGCCGGATCTCGTTAAAATGGGCGCAGTCGGATGGGACAAAGTGGAAAAAGGCCACCCGGGTATCGGAGCCTCCGTTTTCTCTGAAGAAGAACTGGACGGCGGCACGCAGATAGTCCTGCCCTCCGTTCAGCAGAAAATAGGGCAATGTTCTTCCTTGATTGCTGTCTGTCACGCCTACGGCCAGTCCCTTAATCTGGGATAGAAACTGCGCATTATCCCCGGACTGGGCGGCGGCCTGTCTCAGCTCCTCCACAAAATCCGGGCGAAGGGGAATCCGCAGATGGGGGGGCTTGTTCTCGCCCAGGATATTAATGGAATCCTTTCTTAAGGCATAAAGGTCCACCGTGGTGGCCTGGCCAACCGGATCGGGGCTCAGGCTCTTGCGGGAAAAGGAATACAACAGCTCCTCCACCTTCATGTCCTCCGTAACTCTGTAGACCTGATAAGTCTGATGAGGCGCCTGGGCGCTGGTGTCTCCCCAACTGAAACCCGCATAAGGGAGCAGGAGGACGGCAGAGTCAATCACAAAGGGGTCGGCAGAGAACAGGAACTGCGGTTTTTCCGGCAGTATCTGCAGATATATCCACCCTGAACTGAACCCGAAATAGGGATCATTCAGAGCTCCTGCCGTATGGACAATGGGGCCGCTGCTTTCCCCGAATGCGGCTCGGCTGGTCAGTACCGTATCCACCCATACCGTCCGGCTGTGCAGGACAAAGTCATTGTCGTCCAATTCCACTTGATGGACGGAGGAAGGCGCCAGATTGGACTTTATGATGGTTTCTTCCCGGCAGCCGGCCGAAAAGAGCAGGGAAGCTGCCACGAACAGGGTCGACAGGTAAGGCCCGCGGCGAAGGGAGGATTTTCTCAAAGGGTTTGGTCTTTTAGTCTGCGAAAATGGGCAATGGGGTTCTAAGATTCTGTTAAGCTTTGGTAAAGATCAAACAAAGGCCGGGGATCCTCTTTCCAGTCCGCCGAATAAGGGATCAGTTTTTTGTACCGGCTGGGTTTGATCTCGTCCTGAAGCTCCGATTCAATATGCTCATCTCCCATGATCACCACATCGGCGGATTTGGATGCGCCCAGGGTCATGGCTTCGTAGTCACCGGCCGCATAGCGGTCCAGGTCTTTTTCCTTCATGTCTCCCACCAGGGCTTTCTTCAGGAATGCCTCTCCCAGTAAATCATCGAACTGCGGGGACTGGGCCGTAGTCACTACTTTGTTGTACGAGAATACCGGCTCTTTTTTATAGGCGGTTTTCAGGTATGTGGGGATCAGGCTGGACAACCAGCCATGGCAATGGATCAGGTGAGGGGGCCATCCAAATTTCTTGACGGTTTCCAGGGCACTGCGGCAGAAGAAGATCATGCGTTCCGCATTGTCTTCAAAGAACTGACCATGATCATCGTGGTATAGTTTTTTGCGCTTGAAATAATCATCGTTATCCATGAAATAAACCTGGAGGCGGGCACTGGGCAAAGAAGCCACTTTAATGATCAACGGGAAGTCATCCTTGTCGATAATCACATTGATGCCAGAGAGACGGACCACTTCATGAAGCCGGTGCCGGCGTTCATTGATAGAGCCAAAGCGGGGCATGATCACGCGCACTTCCATGCCGGCTTCAAAAGACATCACCGCCAGTTTATGGAGGATTTGAGCAAATTCGGAGGTTTCGACATAGGGGGTAAGTTCACTGGTGATCAGCAGCACCCTTTTTTTTTCAACAGCCATTCGGATAATTTAGATTAAAACAAATATACTATATGACAGTATCGAAATAGAGTGCAAAATTACGAAAATATTACATCCCAATCTGTTTACTTTGCAGATTGGTCCTTAATCTTCCCGCAAATGATCATTTTTAAGAAAGCAGAGGAACTGAAATCTTACCTGAATTCCCATCGAAAAGAAGAGAAATTCCTGGGTTTTGTCCCCACCATGGGCGCCTTGCATGAAGGCCATTTGGCTCTGGTCCGCCAATCGGTTTCCGAGAATTCCCTGACCCTGGTGTCCATTTTTGTCAATCCTACCCAATTCAACGATCCGCAGGACTTTGCCCGCTATCCCAAAACCCTGGACAAGGATCTGGCCCTGGTGGAGGAGGCGGGAGCAGATCTTGTATTTGTTCCTGATGTGCAGGAGATCTATCCCCAGGGTCCGGATAAGGAGCCGGATTTTGATCCGGGTCCTCTGGGGCAGATTCTGGAAGGGAAGGCCCGTCCGGGGCATTTCAAGGGAGTAAGCCAGGTGATGCGCCGCTTTCTATTGCTTACTGACCCCGAGAGGCTGTACATGGGGCAGAAGGACTTTCAACAGTGTATGATCGTCGATCAACTGATCCGGTCCCTGGGCCTCAGAACCCGGCTGTTGATCATGCCGACGGTGCGGGAGGCGGACGGGTTGGCCATGAGTTCCCGCAACCGCCTGCTCACCGAGCCCCAGCGTGTACTGGCTTCCTGTCTGTATCAGTGCCTGATTTCCATAGAGACCAAAAAAGGGAGGACTCCCTTTGCCGTGGTGAAGAAAGAATGCGAAGATCTGCTCCGGGACAAGGGATTTGATCCCGATTATGTGGAGATTGCCGAAGCGCACAGCCTGAGATTGCTCGAGGATTACCTGGTCGAAGAGCCCATGGTGGCCTTGGTGGCCGCCCGCCTTGGGGCCGTAAGGCTGATTGACAACCTGCTGATTTAGCGGTTTATTCGCTCCAGTGTTTCCGGATAGGGAGCCGGATACGGGTCCTGATGCTCGGGTCATGGCGGTATACCGCCTCGAATTCCACGCTGGATACAGAATCTCCGGGCAGGGATGTCCAGCCCATTGCCCGGATTTGCCCCGAACTGGATCGCAGGATTAAGGTGTTCGTGTCCAGAGGATAGGTTTTCCCGGAGCTGAACAGTCCTTCCACCGGGATATAGAAGGCCATCACCGGTTTAATGCTGTCCGTATAAGGGCGGATCCGGATAGCCTTCAGACAGGGGATGCTGTCCGTTCCATGCAGGTTTCGGCCCCGGAACACCAATCTATAGTCCAGCTTGCCTTGATGGATTGCCCGCTGCTCTTCTTTAAAATAGAAGACACCCTTTTCTGTATTCCCCCAGGCGGGTACCATCTGGTATTCTTCCGGTTCCAGCGACACCCATTTTCCTTGTTCCCGGATTTCCACCCGGAAGCGCAAAGGGGAGTAAAGCTCAGGCACCTGCCCCGCCTCCCAGGAAAGACGAAATTCCTGGGCAAAGGCCCCGCAGGGGTGGAGGATAATCCCGAGTAAGAACAGAAAGCGCATCGACCTCTAAAAATAAATTTTCGTGCCGAAACCTTTTTCTAGGGCACCTGACTGATCTTGACCATATTGGTGGGATTATGCTCTTTGACGGGAAGGCTTCCCGTATTGACCACGACATCCCCGGAACGCAGGAGGTTGCGATCCCTAAGGAACTGTATCTGGTCGGAGATCATTTTGTCTATGGACTCTTCCTCATCATAGAAAAAGGCCGTAACTCCCCAGCTCAGGGAAAGCTGGTTGACCAGGGATTGGGTCTTGGTGAATACGAATAGCGGGGATCGGGGTCGGAAACTCGAAAGCATGAACCCCGTGTATCCCGATTGGGTCATGCCGATCAGGGCATTGGCCTGGACGGCTTTGGCGATCTCGCAGGCATTGTAGCAAAGGGCATCGCTGAGGAATGAGGGGGAATGGGGCTGGGGGATCAGGTTCCGGTTGTATACGATTTCCTCCTTTTCCACTTCTTCTATGATGGAGACCATGGTTTGGATGACTTTTTCCGGATGATTGCCCATGGCGGTCTCCCCGCTGAGCATGACCGCATCGGCGCCTTCGAGTACCGCATTGGCCACGTCAGTGATCTCGCTTCGGTTCGGTCTGGTCCTTTCCATCATACTTTCCATCATCTGCGTGGCAATGATCACCGGCCGGGCCCGGTGAATGCATTTTTGGATAATGCTTTTTTGAATCATGGGAATCTGCTGGAGGGGAAGTTCTACGCCCAGATCGCCGCGGGCCACCATGATGGCATCGGAGGCCAGGATAATTTCCCGGAGGTGATTCAAAGCCTCGGGTTTTTCGATTTTGGCTATGATTTTGGCCGAGCTGCTTTTCATCTTCAGGATTTCCCGAAGGTCGAGAATGTCTTTGGGCTGGCGGACGAAGGAAAGAGCCACCCAGTCGATTTTTTGCTGAATGATGAAGTCCAGGTCTTTGAGGTCCTTGGGAGAAAGGGAAGGCAGGGAAATCTGTGTGTCCGGCAGGTTTATTCCCTTCCGGGGATAAAGGATTCCGGGGATGATCACCCGGACCCGAACTCTTTGGTCTTCGAGGATTTCGGTGACCAATACTTCGATTTTTCCGTCGTCGATCATGATTTTTTCCCCCACCTTGACGTCCTTATAGAAATTGGGATAGGAAATATAAATGCCGTCCGGATCCCCGGGACGGTTTTCCTGGGTGAAGCAGAACTCATCGCCTTTATGAAGGACCAGTGATCCGGCCTTCAGTTCTCCAATTCTCAACTTGGGACCCTGAAGGTCGGCCAGAATGGCTATGTTGAAGGGGAAATCCGCATTGATTTGATTGATATAATCAATGAGTTTTTTGTGTTCTTCATGGGTTCCGTGGGAGAAATTCAGGCGGAACACGTTCACCCCTTCCTGCACCAGGCGCAGGAGTTTGTCATAGGTGTTGCAGGCAGGACCTACGGTGGCAATGATTTTCGTCTTGTGTAACATAGAAATGCAATCTAATCAATACCGGATCCATAACCTATTCCGGTGACCCGAATTTACAAAATCCTTACAGTCACCGGGGCGGCTCCCTTTTCCGGCTGGGCGAATGGTTTTTTGGCCGATTCCCCCCTGCAGGCGGCGGATAATTCAGGAAACTAATCTACCTTTGCGCCGATATCACCAATCCCTTAGCTGCATATGTCCGGTCAACTCAAAGAGGTTCGAAATCGCATTCAGTCGGTGAGCTCCACCCAGCAGATCACCAAGGCCATGAAAATGGTCAGCGCGGCCAAGCTGCGTAGAGCTCAGGATGCCATTGTGCAAATGAGACCCTATGCCCAGAAGCTTCAGGAGATGTTGTCGAATATCGTGAGCAATAGCACTCAGGATATGACGCTTTCTTTGGCCGTCGAAAGGCCGGTGGAAAAAGTGCTGTTGATTCCCATTTCCAGCGACCGGGGATTATGCGGGGCCTATAATGCCCAGGTGATCAAGACCACCCGGGCTGCTATTGAGGAGAATTACAGGGAGCAACATGCCCGCGGTCAGGTAACCATAGCACCGGTGGGGAAGAAGGCCTATGAATATTTTCATCGCCACGGCTATCCCCTTTTGGACGGGTTCCGGGACCTTTTCCAGGATCTGCGCTTTGAAAAGGTAAGAGAACTGGGGGAAATGGCCATGAAAGCCTTTGAAGATCAGCGTTTTGACCGAGTAGACCTGATTTATAGTCAGTTCCGGAACGCGGCCACCCAGGTGTTCATAAGGGAGCCCTTTCTGCCCATTCCGCGCACCGAGCCTTCCCGGAAAACGGAGAATACCCTGGCAGATTTCCTTTTTGAACCTAATCGGGAGACCCTGATTGAGGAGCTGATGCCCAAGATACTCAATACCCAGGTATACAAGGCCGTGCTGGATGCCCATGCTTCCGAACACGGTGCCCGGATGACGGCTATGGACAAGGCTTCTGAGAACGCTAATGAAATGCTGCGCAGCCTGAAGATCAGTTATAACCGGGCTCGCCAGGCCGCCATTACCACCGAGCTTACCGAAATCGTCAGCGGTGCTGCCGCCTTGGGATAATCGGCCGGGGCCGCAGGAGAAACTTCGTCTGGCAGGGGATCCGTTTCCCTTCCGGGTTGCTTACCTTTGATTCCGATGCGGGCCTTCCTTTACAATATCAATCTGGCCTTCCGGGCGATTCGGACAAATCGCCTGCGTTCCTTACTGACCATATCCATCATCGGACTGGGGATTATGGCCCTGGTGGGCATATTGACGGCCATAGAAGTGATGAAGGCGGGTATATACGAAAATTTCAGTTCCATGGGAGCCAATACCTTCAGCTTGAGCAGCGATATTATGAAGCGTTCCCGGTCCAAAGGGGGGTTGCAGCTGAGTTTTAGCCAAGGGAAAGCTATCCTCTATGAAGAGGCTCTGGCCTTCAAACAAAGATTTGATTTTCCGGCTAAGGTCAGTGTTTCCGGCTCCCTGCCGGGAGTGGTCCGGCTGAGCTATGGATCCCGCAAGACCAATCCCAATATATCGGGTATGGGCATCGATGCCGATTACCTGGGATTGGCCGATGCCCGTATGGCCCATGGCCGGGAGTTCTCTGCCCGGGAATTCCATGAAGGACCATTGGTATGTCTGTTGGGGGAGGGAGCGGCCCGGACTCTGTTTCCTCAGAACCTCTCCCTGGCCCTGGGGGAATGGGTGAGCATGGGGGATCAGCGCCTACGGGTGGTGGGCTTGGTGGAAAGCCGGGGAGGAAGTCTTATGGGTAGTCTGGACAACATGATCTATATTCCTCTGGCCACCGCCCGAAAGCTATCCCGTAGCCCGCTCAAGTATTCGGTTTCCGTGAAGGTGGATCAGGTGGATCAGGTCGATATGGCCGTAGAGGAAGCCGAAGGGCTTTTTCGGATAATCCGGAATATTCCTCCGGGCACGGAAAGCGATTTTTCTGTGATGCGCAACGATTCGGTGGCCGAAATTCTGGTCAGCAGCATTCAATTCGTGGGATATGCCGCCTTGGTGATCGGGATCATCACCTTGCTGGGCTCGGTCATAGGCCTGATGAACATCATGCTGGTTTCCGTGGCCGAGAGGACCCGGGAAATCGGGGTGAGCAAAGCCTTGGGGGCCCGTTCTTCGTCCATTCGTCAGCAGTTTCTCATTGAATCCATTCTGATCAGCCTCCTGGGCGGAGGCCTGGGCATTGTGCTGGGCATATTGGTGGGTAATCTTTTTGGCACCCTGTTTGACACCGGATTTATTTTGCCCTGGATATGGATGGCCGTGGGTATAGGCCTTTGCAGCAGCGTGGGCATTCTCTCCGGTTTATATCCGGCCTGGAAGGCCGCCCGGCTGAACCCTATTGTGGCCCTGCGCTATGAATAGAATCCTGAACCCCAATCTGTCCTCGCATTGAATACAGCACTGGTATACAAATCTACGGGAATGCAATACCTGATCCAGGACGGAGAGGGCCAGTTCCGCATGGCCCGACTCAAAGGCAGGCTGCGCCTGGACGAGGAGATCCGATCCAGCAATCCGGTGGCCGTGGGAGACCGGGTAGTCTATGAAATCGACCCCAGGTCCGGGGAATGCCTGATTGTGGAGGTCGAAGAGAGACGCAACTACATAGTCCGCCAATCCCCGCAGAACCGGAGGCAAAAGCATATAGTGGCCGCCAATTTAGACCTGGCCCTGCTTTTGGCTACCCTGCACAGTCCCCGAACTTCCCTGGGCTTTATAGACCGGTTTCTGATCACGGCCGAAGCCTATCATATTCCTCCAGTACTGGTGGTCAACAAAATGGACTTGCTCAGACCCCGGGATGAAGAAAAGCTGGAACGATGGAAGCAGATCTATACCCTTGCCGCCGCGGCTTTTTTTACGGTTTCCGCCCGTCAGCCGGAAAGCCTGGAGCCGCTGAAAGCTTTTATTCGGGGGAAAACCAGTCTGATCTGCGGCCATTCCGGTGTGGGTAAATCCAGCCTGCTCAACCAACTGATACCGGGTTTGGATCTTCCTACCCAGGACCTGTCGCGCCAAACCGGGAAGGGAAGGCATACCACCACCTTCGCCCAGATCTACGACCTTCCCGGGGGGGGGAGGTTAATCGATACTCCCGGTGTCCGGGAGTTTGCCCTGGTGGATTTTCAGGCCAGGGAATTAGGCGGCTATTTTCCCGAGTTCCGAGCCTACCTGGATCAGTGCCGGTTCCATAACTGCCTCCATGACCAGGAACCCGACTGCGCCATACGCCGGAAGGTGGAGGAAGGCGTGCTGGCCGAGGAGCGCTATATCAACTACCTGGTCTTGCTGGCGGAATCCCGGGAAGACCAGAGCTGGTAGCCATTCCAGCCTTTTTCTTAGATTCGCATAAAAAAATGTGCATATGGCCCTGATATACAATGTCACGGTGAACCTGGATGAAGTCATAGAACAGGAATGGCTGGACTGGATGCGCCGGGAGCATATTCCCGATCTGCTAAGTACCGGTTGCTTCCGGTCTGCCCGGCTTTCCCGGTTGCTGGACGCCCCGGCTTCTTCCGGAATCAGTTATTCGGTGCAGTATGAAAGCCCGGACAGGGATCATTACGCCCGGTATATGGCCGAACATGCCGAAGAAATGCGCCGCAGGGGCATCGAACGTTTTGGGGAGAGCTTCCATGCCTTTCGGACTCTTATGGAAGTCGTCGATCAGCAGTCGGTTCCCCTTCAGTTTTAGTCGACGGTCCTCTGGCTTTGAAACCCGGAAGAATGCCTGTATATTCGTGGAATAACCCTTTTTTTAATTCATTCAATCCCATTGAGATGAACAAAACGGAATTGGTGGCCCGGATCGCCCAGGAGATTAATCTCACCAAGAGCCAGGTCAATGAGACCCTCAACGCGTTTATGGAGGCTGTGGAGGCCGCCCTTTCCCGGGGAGAACGGGTCACTCTGGTGGACTTCGGTACTTTTCAGGTGCTGCACAGAGCTCCCAAGATTGGCCGGAATATTCAGACCGGAGAGCAGATTCCCATTGCCTCCCGCAAAGTGCCCAAGTTTCGCCCGGGGAAAGGACTGGAAGAGGCGGTGAATGCCGAGAATGGATCCTAAGTAAGGTTTTGGGGAGCTGCTTCGGCTCCCCGGGGGCAGGAGAATCCCGGGGGAAAGGGAGCCAAGGTTTTTTCCCAGGGAAAAAGGCTATATTCGTAGGAAGGGATCCCAGAATGCCCCCGGGTGGTCCTGGCGGACTGCCCCCTCAGGACCGCCCCCTCAGGACCGCCCCCGGGATAGGGAGGAATTCCCCGGAAATAAGATATATGCATTTACCTCAGGCAAACTTCTGTGAGGTTTGCGGATTTATACCATCAAAAACGAAAAACAAATACTATGGGAAAAGGAGATCTCAGAACGAGAAGAGGAAAGATTATCAACGGATCCTTTGGTAAGTCCCGGCCTGCCCGGCGTCGCCGGTCGGCGGAGGCAAAGGATGCCCAGGCCACAAAATCCGGGGAAGGGAAATCCTGAACGGTCCGCGGCGAATAGGGAAGGTCTATAGCCTTTCCCCAGGAAGGAATGGATAGAGGAAGGGTAGGCCCCGGGAGGGGCAGACTCTTCCTTTTGGTTTTAAGAGAGGGTTCAGGGGGCCAGGATTTCCGTGGTCCATTGTCCATCGCTTTGCTTCAGGCAGCGAACCCGGTCATGAAGGCGACCAGGGCGGCCCTGCCAGAATTCGATCATATGGGGGTCCACATAGAACCCTCCCCAGTATGGGGGGCGGGGAATTCGGTCGGGATATTTTTTTTGGTATTCGGCAAAGCTCTGGTCCAGCAGGGCGCGGGAGGGGATGACCCGACTTTGGGGAGAAGCCCAGGCACCGTATTGGCTTTCCCTGGGCCGGGAATGGAAATAGGCATCGCTTACTGGATCGGGGGCTTTGCGGGCCCGGCCTTCCACCCGGACCTGGCGTTCCAGTGCCGGCCAGAACAGATTCAGGGCCAGGCGGGGATTCCGGATCAACTGCCTGCCTTTGTCGCTGGTATAATTCGTGAAAAAAAGCAGGGACTGGTCTTCGATTCCCTTAAGCAGTACCACCCGGGAATGGGGCTGCCCGTCCTCGCCGATGGTGGAGAGGACCATGGCATTGACTTCGTCCACCTGGGCGACCACGGCTTCCTCAAACCATTTTCTGAAGAATCCCATGGGGTTCTTACCGGGCTCCTCGGGGTGGAGCTTTGCCTGACGGTATTCCTGACGGATATCGGAAATACGGAGGGAAGGCAAGGCTTAGCGTTTTTTGGGAGAGCTGCCCAGGTATTTGGCCATCACATAGATCAGTTCAATGGTCATGAGCAGGATGAACACCCACATGAGGATGAATCCGATCTGGTTTCCCAGTTGATAGACAGAATTCAGTAGCATGAGACTTGAATTTTAATGGATTGTTGGATTCCGGCTGCAATATACAATGCCGGTTCCGATTTTCATTCCTTCTGCCCCGAATCCCGGGATACGGGGAGGACCTGGGGGAAAAATCCTCATCTTTTTTCTATTTTCGGACAGACCATGTTGTTAAGACATATTCCGTTCCTGAAATCGGTGCTCTATTTTTCCTTTACGGCCTTCGGGGGACCCCAGGGCCATCTGGGAATGATGGTGCGCAGTTTCACGGATAAAAGGCATGATGTCACGGAGAAGGAGCTGCTGGAGTACAATGCCTTCACCCAGATGCTCCCCGGCCCTTCCTCCACCCAGACCATCATGCTCATTGCCTATAAAAGAGGGGGGATTCCCCTGGCCCTGCTTACCCTCTTGCTCTGGATATTCCCTGCCGCCGTGATTATGGGCGGGTTTTCTTTTTTGATTCATTATATTAACCTAAGGGATGTGCAGACCACCGTATTCCATTTTGTACAGCCTATGTCGGTGGGTTTTATCCTTTTTGCCGCCATCCGGATGATGAAAAGCAGCGTCCGGCACAAGGCCACCTGGGGCATAATGGTGGGCAGTGCCCTGATCACCCTATGGATAAGGACGCCTTGGGTGCTTCCCGCCCTTTTGCTGCTGGGAGGGGTGATCAGTAATTTTTCCAACAAACGGATTCCGGAACTGGCCGAGCCGGCCAAGCCGATCCGGTGGATCAATCTCTGGCTATTTGCCCTGGTCTTTGTGGCGGCCGGGGTGATTAGTGAAATCGCCCGGATCCATGCCTGGGAGAACCGGCAGATCTTTCATCTTTTCGAGAACTTCTACCGCTTTGGGTCCATTGTTTTCGGCGGCGGGCAGGTCCTGGTGCCCATGATGCTGTTCCAGTATGTGACCCGGCCTATGGCCCTGGATCGTCCCCCCATGCTGACCGGGGAGGAATTGCTGACGGGATTCGGACTGGTGCATGCGCTTCCGGGTCCGGTTTTTTCCATCTGCGCATATGTGGGCGGAATGGTTATGAGGGATTATGGTGTGGGCTGGCAGATCATGGGCGCATGTACGGCTACCGTGGCTGTTTTCATCCCTTCCACTCTATTGCTGTTCTTCCTTTTTCCCGTATACCAGAACCTCAGACAGCATGTCATCATTTACCGGGCGCTGGAGGGGATCTATGCCGCCATAATCGGCATTATCTGGGCATCCGGACTGGTCCTGTTTCAAGCCATGGAATTTGCCTATTCCCACCTGGTGGTGGTGGCGATCACCGTATCCCTGCTCTTGTTTACCCGAATACCCGCCCCCTTCATTGTCCTTTCCTGGCTGCTGCTGGGCTGGGCCCTGAACAGCTAGGATTTGGATTTCTCGGCAAAAAGTTCCTTTGTATCTCCGATCAGCTGATTAACCTCGCCCATATCTGTTCCCCGATACTGTCCCCGGATCCGTCCCAAGTGGTCCACGAGCACAAAGCGGTCCGAATGGATGAAATCTCCCTGGATATCCACGGTGACCGTATCGTCGGAGGCCGTGATCAGATAGCTGTACCGGGCCATGTCGTATAGCTCTTTTTTGTCACCGGTAAGGAACATCCATTGATTGGGGTCGGCTTGGTAACGCAGGCTGTACTCTTTCATGGCCCCCACCGTGTCTTTTTTCGGATCCACGGTATGGGAGAGGATTTTGAAGTCGTCCCGGCCTTGGAAGGCTTCATATACCTTGGACATGTTTTCGTTCATCCGGGGGCAAATGCCTTTGCAGGTGGTAAAAAAATATTCCACCACATAGATTTTTCCCTTCATGTCCTCCTGGGTAATCAGCACGCTATCCTGGTTCCAGAAGGCAAAGGGTTTTACCTGATGTCCCGGATTGCCGAATACCGGAAGCTTTTTGGGGCTTTCGCGGCTGACCTTATAATAATAGGTCATGAAGGCTGCGGCCAGCAAAATAAAGAAGCTGAGCAGGAAAACAGTGGTCTTGTTGCGTTTCATAGCCAGGGGGGATTTTGGGCGCAAATTTAGGCATAATCTCCATCATCGGGGGATGCGGTCTTAGAGTACGATATTGATCATCCTTCCCGGGACATAGATAATCTTTTTCGGCTCCTTTCCCTGTACCCATTTTTGCACGCGCTCGTGGGCCAGAAGGGCCCGGGCCAGATCCTCTTCCTCCATGTCCAGGGAAAATTCCAGTTCTTCGCGGGTTTTCCCGTTTATGGCTATAGGGTATTTTTTGGTCTTTTCCTTTATCCATTCGGGGTTAACCTGAGGGAAGGAGGCATGATGTACCGATGGGCGGTTCCCCATTCGGGACCATAGTTCCTCGCTGATATGAGGGGCAAAAGGAGCGAGGGCAATAACCAGAGGCTCCAGGATCTCCCTTTTATGGCAACCCAGGGCGCTGAGCTCGTTGACGCATATCATCAGGCTGCTCACCGAAGTATTGAAGGAGAACCGCTCCATGTCGATTTCGATTTTCTGCAGGGTGCGGTGCAGAATTCTCCTTTCCGTTTCGCTGGCTTCTTCCTGACTCAGAGCCCATTCCCCTCCGGGATAGAAAAGCCTCCAGGTCTTCTTCAGGAATCGCGACACGCCTTCTATGCCTTGGGTGTCCCAGGGCTTGGACATTTCGATGGGCCCCAGGAACATTTCGTAGAGGCGGAAAGTATCGGCCCCGTACCGGGATACGATGTCATCGGGGTTGATTACATTGTACTTGCTCTTGCTCATCTTCTCCACCTCCGGCTCACAGAGAAAAAGACCTTGTTCCCGGATCAGTTCCCCGTTCTCCCCGATAAACTGGGCTTTTTCGTAATCTTTTCTCCATGCCCGGAATCCGGGAATGTCCAAAGCGCCCCGGTTGTCCACCAGGGAGAGGTCTGCCGGAAGGCTCTGGAGGGGAACCTGACCTTCGAATAAATCGGATTCCCCTGCCCGGAATCGGTTTTGTTCCCTGAGGAAAACAATATGCTCCTCCTGGCATTGGGGATCTTCCAGCTTCTGCTTTATTCCCCTGGAGACGAAGACACCGGTTTTGATCAGCCTGTGGACTTTCTGGGAAACCCCCTGAATCATTCCCTGATTGATCAGTCTGCGGAACGGCTCCTGGAAGCCGATATGGCCCAGGTCATAGAGGATTTTAGTCCAGAGCCGGGAATAGAGCATATGCCCTACCGCATGCTCGGTTCCGCCCACATACACATCGACCTGATTCCAGAAATCGCTGGCTTCCCGGCAGACAAACTCCTTATCGTTATGGGGGTCCATGAACCGCAGAAAATACCAACTGCTTCCCGCATATCCGGGCATGGTGCTGGACTCCCGTTGGCCCAGGGGAGTGTTTATCCAGGAGGTTTCATGGGCAAGGGGACCCTGGCCTTCGGGTCCGGGTCTGTATTCCCGGACCATGGGAAGGGTAACGGGGAGTTGCTGGAGATCCGGATGAGAGTCCAGCAGGGATTCATGGATTCCGTAGGGTTGACCGTTGATATGGATGATGGGAAAAGGCTCCCCCCAGTAGCGCTGGCGGCTGAATCCCGCATCCCGGAGACGGTACTGGGTTTGGGCTTCCCCCATATCGGCGTCTTCCAGGGCCCGGATGGCCACCTCGGCCGCCTGATCCAGGCTCATTCCGTTGAGGAACCGGCTGTTTTCCAGTGTCCCCTCCTGGCCGCTATAGGCTTCATTGCCCTGATACCGGTTGCCAAAAATATTGATAATGGGAAGGTCAAAATGACGGGCAAAGGCATGATCGCGGCTGTCTCCACAGGGTACGGCCATAATGGCTCCGGTTCCGTAACCGGCCAGGACATAATCCGCTATCCATACCGGTATCCGGGCCCGGGTAAAAGGATGGAGGGCATAGGCGCCCGTGAAGGCCCCGGTAATCTGCTTGGTCTCCGCCATACGCTCCCTGTCGGAGCGCCGGCGGGCGTATTGCACATAGGCGTCGACGGCTTGCTTCTGGCCGGCAGCGGTGATTTTTTCCACCAGGGGATGTTCGGGCGCCAGGACCAGGAAGCTCACCCCGAACAGGGTTTCGGGACGGGTGGTGAACACATCGATAAAGGATTCCGCATAACCGTGGAGTTCAAAGCGGACCCTGGCTCCGGTGCTTTTCCCGATCCAGTTTCTCTGCATTTCCTTCATGGCATCGGACCATTCCAGCTGGTCGAGGCCTTCCAGGAGACGGTCGGCATATTCGGTGATGCGCAAGAACCACTGACGCATGCGCTTTCGGATTACCGGATGCCCTCCTCTTTCCGATACCCCGTTGGTGACCTCATCATTGGCCAGCACCGTGCCCAGCGCCTCGCACCACCATACGTCGGCATAATCCTGATAGGCCAGCCGATACTGCATGAGGAAGTCCCGCTTTTCCTGGTCACTGAAGGATTTCCAGCGGCGGGCATCGATCTGATATTCCGGGTTTGAGGGCATGGGGTGGTGGGTATTGCCCTGTTTTTCCAGAATGCTGATCAGTTCTGCAATGGGTCTTGCCCGTTCCTCCCTACGATCATACCAGCTGTCGAAAATCTGAAGGAATATCCATTGAGTCCAGCGGTAATAGGCGGGATCCGAGGTGTTCACCGCCCGCGACCAATCATAGGAAAAACCAATGTTCTCCAGCTGTTCACGGTAGCGACGGATGTTTTTCTCCGTGGTCTCGGCCGGATGGGCTCCGGTTTCCATGGCATACTGTTCTGCCGGCAATCCGAACGCATCGAAGCCCATGGGATGGAGGACCCGAAATCCCTTTAACCTTTTGTACCGGGCATAGATATCCGAGGCGATATAGCCCAGCGGATGGCCCACATGCAAACCGGCCCCGCTGGGATAGGGGAACATATCCAGGACATAGCACTTGGGTCTGTCTCTATCCTCGCTGACCCGATAAGTATCGTTTTCCTTCCAGAAGGCTTTCCATTTTTTCTCAATCTGCTGAAAATCGTATTCCATGCCAATTAGGGGATATGACCGCGATCAAAAGTACGAAATCGAACGGCCAGAAAAAACTGGGCCCGGGGGCAGAACGGGAAAATCCCCTGCCCCTTACTCCCATCAGAATCGGGGAATGGTTAAGTTTGGGGAAAAGCCGGAACATGATCAGTTACTGGGAGAAACAAAGCCTGATTCATTACGATTATCTGGTGGTGGGAGCCGGATTCATGGGTTGGAATATGGCCATAGAGATCAAAGAGGCCCGCCCCCGGGCCCGGGTCCTGGTTCTGGACCAGAGCCGGTTCTTTGGGTCGGCCAGCCTGCGCAATGCCGGATTTGCCTGCATGGGTAGCCTGACCGAACTGATCGACGATATGCTGCATATGCCTGAAGCGGAGATGATCGATTTGTTCCGGCGCCGCAGGGAGGGGCTGCGGATTTCCCGGCAGCGCTATGGGGACCAGGCCATAGGCTATGCGGAGAAAGGCAGCTATGAGATCCTTTTCGAGGAGGAGGAGGCCTATTTGCAGGCCATGGAAAACATGAACCAACGCCTTTGGCCACTGATCGGGGAGCCGGCATTTGCTCCGGCCTCGGGAAAGATTGCCGATTTCGGATTCGGAACTCATAAAGTAAAGGCTTTGATCGAGAACCGGCTGGAAGGCGAACTGAACAGCGGAAAACTTTGGCTGGCCTGCCAGCGTTATGCCCAGGGCTGCGGGGTGGAGTACCGCAGCGGTGCCCGGGTGAGGGAATGGAATGAGACTCCCCGGGGGGTAGACTTGGTGCTGGAGCCCCTGCCCTGGGCAGAAGAGGAGCCCCTTCGCTTAACCGGGGATAAACTTTTTCTCTGCACCAATGCTCATGCCCCGGAGCTCCTCGACGGACTGGATATGGAGCCGGGGCGGGGACAGGTTTTGATTACCCGGCCCATAAAGGGGTTAAGAATACAGGGGTGCTTCCATTTTGATTCGGGTTATTATTATTTCCGGGAGCTGGAAGGCAGGCTGCTTTTTGGCGGCGGGCGGAATCTGGATTTTGAAGGGGAGCGCTGCCGGGACCATGGACTCCATCCCAAGATCCAATCAAGGCTGGAATCCCATATCCGGGACTGGATTCTGCCCAACACCCCCTTTGAGGTTGAACTTCGCTGGTCAGGGATCATGGGATTCGGACCCAGGAAAATTCCGCTGGTTTTCGGGGTTTCTGATCGGGTATGGGCGGCCTGCCGGTTGGGGGGAATGGGCGTGGCCCTGGCTCCTCAGCTGGCCCGGGAACTATGGGCGCTGAGTCAGGGAAAGGGGGAATCCCAGGTTCCGAAGGCGGATCCAAAGGGCACCGATGGGTAGTCCCATGACATTGTAATAGTCTCCATGGATTTTTTCTATGCCCACCAGACCGATCCATTCCTGTATTCCATAGGCCCCGGCCTTGTCCAGGGGAGAATAGGCTTCCAGATAATATTGGATTTCGGCATCGCTCAGTTCCCGGAAATAAACCTGGGTGGACACCGAAAAACCCTCGCTATGGTCTGGTCCAAGCAAATGCACTCCGGTAATGACCTCATGGCAGGAGGCAGAGATTTGGCGGAGCATGGCCCTGGCCTGATCCAGGTCCCTGGGTTTGCCCAGGATTTCCCCTTGGGCCAGCACCAGGGTGTCGGCGGCAATGATCAGCGCGCGGGGATGCGTTGCCTGGCAGGCCCAGGCCTTTTGGGCAGCCAGCCATTGGGGAACCTGGGCGGCCGGAAGGCCTGAAGGAAAAACTTCCTCCCCTTGCGGGACTTCCACCCGGAAGGGGATTCCGGCGGATTGCAGAAGCTGGTGGCGTCGCGGGGAGGCCGATGCCAGGATGATTTCAGGGAAAGAAGCCATATCCGTAGAATTCCAAATGATAGATGACCAGACTGAGAATGCCGGCCACCATGATTTTTTTTATCCGGGCGCTGGCCAGGTGATAGTGGGGAGCGGAGGCTCTCCGGGACAGCCGAATTATCCATATGCTTAGGGGAAGGATGAGGGCGACCAGCACATAAATGCCCAAAAGAATCCATCCGTTGCGGATCCAGACCAGAGATCCGCAGAGCAATACTATACAGGTGGCGACCCCCAGGCTCTGGACCAACCATTGGGTTTTCTGGAGCCCCCAGCGAATGGGCAGGGTGTCGCAGCCCTGCTCGGCATCTCCCTTATAGTCTTCCATGTCCTTGACGATTTCCCTCATCCAGGTCAGCAGGAAGGCAAATCCGGCATAGAGGATCAGCACCCCTACCGGATTGGGCTGGCCCGAAGGGAGAATGGAAGGTTCCCGGAAATAGTCCTGGAGAAGGGGTTCGAAGACCAGATGGGCCATGACCGTGGCCGAGACCATAGTGGCCACGACCAGGTTGCCGATCAGGACCTGGCGCTTGAAATGGGTGGAATAGAACCAGAGTAACAGAATGCAGACCAATTGAAAAAGGGCAAGGGAAATTTTTCCCGCCCTATGGGCCAGGAGAATGGCCAGGCCCAGTCCCAGGAAGCTGAATACTGAATGCATGATTATGGCCTGCTTTCTGGGGATTCGCCTTTCCAGAATCACCGTTTCGGGACGGTTGATCAGGTCAATCTTTATATCGAAGTAATCATTGATAATATATCCGGCTGCGGCAATCAGCAAGGTGGCCAGGATCAGAGTGGATTCTCCGGAAAGGTCCAACACCCAGGTCCCGCCATCCCGGCGGATCAGAGGCCTGATCACCGTATGCCAGACCAGGATCTGGGTGGCCGCGATCATGATCAGGTTCTTCCATCTCGACAGTACCAGCCAGTTCATAGGCATGATGATTCAGATCGGCGCAGGATTAGGATCTTTCTGTCCAGGTTCCCGGATCCAGCCTCCAGGATTCCAGGGCCTCGGCTTGGGAAGCCTCCAGGATATTCTTTTCTATGGCCAGTTCGATTAAGGCCTGATAATGACTGAGGGTATGCCAGGGGACCTGGGCCTGTTCGAAGGCCTTTTCCGCCTGGGGAAACGAATAGGTGAATAGGGCACAGACCCCGATCACCTCCATGCCCGCCGCCCTCAGCGCATTGACGGCGGCCAGGCTGCTTTTTCCGGTGGAAATTAAATCCTCGATCACCACCACCTGAGATCCCGGCCTCAGTTCGCCTTCGATCTGATTTCCCAGCCCATGGCCTTTGGCCTGGCTGCGCACATAGGCAAAAGGAAGTTTCAGCAGGTCCGCGGCCAGAGCCCCATGGGCAATGCCGGCTGTGGCCACCCCTGCCAGGGCATCCGCCTCCGGAAAGGAGGAGAAGATCAGCGAGCCCAGCTCGGTTTTGACATAATCCCGCACCGAGGGCCAGGACAGGGTTTTGCGGTTATCGCAGTAAATAGGGGATTTCCATCCCGAAGCCCAGGTATAAGGTTCTTGGAGGTTGATGGCCAATGCCTTAATTTGCAGGAGTTTTTCAGCGAAAAGTTTGGCGGTATCCATTCGGCCCCAAACCTACATCATATTCACTAGTTTGCAAAGATCATATCCATCCCTGCGCGTCTATTACCGGGACCAGGCCCTGCATTGGGTTGCGGATATTCGGGATATTCCCGGGGAAGGAATTTCAGCTCCGGTATTTCCCGCAGAAGATCGGGGGCTGGATCGGGCCTTGGACTGGGTGGATGGCGGGGGCCAAGGACCGGCCTGGATCGTGGACCCGAAGCCTGGGCAATGGATTTCGCGGCTTTCCCTGCGGTGCCGGGTGCAGGAAGCGGCGGGGGGATGGGTGCTCGACCGGGAAGGAAGGGCATTGTGGATTCGCCGACTGGGGCGCTGGGACTTACCCAAGGGGAAACGGGAGGAAGGGGAGGACTGGAGGGAGACGGCCATAAGGGAGGTCCTGGAGGAAACCGGGGTCATGGCGGAGATTACCGGTTCTGGATTTCGGACCAGCCATCACCTGTATCGGCAGGGGGAAGAGATCATACTCAAAATAACCCGATGGTACCGCATGGTGGCCCAAGGGATTCAGGACCCCGTACCCCAGACCGAGGAGGGAATCGAATCCATCCTCTGGGTGCCTCCTTCCCAATGGGGTATCTATTTAGAGAATACCTACCCGAATATTCGGTATATTCTGCAGACCGAGGAGCCCGGAACTAAGCCCTGGGTTCCCCATTTTTTCTCATAGATCCTGAAATCGACAACGGTCATGCGTCTTCCGCTCCGCATTCATCAATGGCTTTTTGTCCTGGCAGCCCTTTTCAGTCTGGGGCCCTGGATGAGTCCTCCTTTGTCTCTGGCCATGGGGCTGGGATTTGTGCAGATCTGGGGCCATCCTTTTGCGGATAAGAACAAGGCCTGGACCAGCGGCCTGCTGAAGATCATGGTCGTGGGGCTTGGCCTGGGAATGCCCATGGACGCCGTGATGGAGGCCGGCAAGCAGGGCCTGGGCATGAGCCTGTCCGTACTGGTTTTTGTCTTTGGTCTAGGGTACCTGCTGGGCAGGCTCCTGGGGCTGGACAAGGGGGTCACCCATCTGATTTCCTCTGGGACGGCGATTTGCGGGGGCAGCGCCATAGCTGCCGTGGCCCCTTTGGTCCCGGTAGACGAGAAGGGCTTATCGCTTTCCCTGGCCATGGTTTTCCTGCTCAATGCCCTGGCTTTGTTCCTTTTTCCGGTTCTGGGGCAGTGGCTGGATCTGGATCCCCATCAGTTCGGCCTCTGGGCTGCATTGGCTATCCATGATACCAGTTCCGTGGTAGGCGCAGCCTCCCGTTTTGACCAGGCTCTGGGCCTGACCGCAGGGGTTTCCCCTACGGCCCTGGATATTGCCGTGACCACCAAACTGAGCCGAACCCTATGGATCATCCCCTTGAGTCTGGTCACCGCCTATGCCTTCGGGAGAAGGAAGAAAGGCGGCAGTTTCCCTTATTTTCTCTTGTTCTTTCTGTTGGCCGTGGTGCTGCACAGCCTGATTCCCGCCGGCAGACCCCTGTTTCTGTCTCTGGCATCGGCGGCACGCCAAGGCCTGAATCTCTGTTTGTTTCTCATAGGTATGGGACTGTCCCTTCCCCTGATCCGCTCCCTGGGGGGGCGGGTGCTGGGATTTGGTTTCCTGCTCTGGGTGGGGATATCGGTATTCAGCTTATGGATTATTCTGGCCCTGGGCGTATAACGCCGCTGAATTCCGGGAGTTGATTCAGATCTCCGCGATGACCTGGGGAGGGAGCACCAGGTCCAGCCTGGCTTTGTTTTTAATCAGGTCCCGGACCATGCTGGAGGACAGGGAGACCCATTCGGGTCGGCTGGGTAGAAACAGGGTTTCGAGATCCGGGGCCAGGCGGCGGTTCATATCTGCGATGGCCTTCTCGTATTCGAAATCGGCAAAGTTCCGGATTCCCCGAAGGAGGACTCCAGCCCCGATCCGACGGCAGAATTCCACGGTAAGGCCTTGGTAGACTTCCACCTTCACCCGGGGTTGGTCCCGGAATATTTCCTCCAGCCATCCGCGACGTTTTTCCGGCGGATAGCTGGGCTCCTTGCCGGCATGGACCCCAATGCCGATCACCAATTCGTCGAATAGAGGCATGGCCCGCTGGATAAGGTCCAGATGCCCCAGGGTCACCGGGTCAAAGCTGCCGGGAAACAAGGCCTTAGTTTTCATGGTTTTGGGGTATTTGAGGGACCGAAAAAGCTGAATTGAGTGGTGCCGTAGTGTTTCATCCGAATAAAGCCCGGGAACTGATCATAGGCATTGCGGGGGGTGTGCTCGAGAACGAAGAGCCCCTGGGGGCGCAGCAATTGCTTATCCTGAATCCACCGGGGTATTTCGTCGATGGAAGATAGGGCATAAGGGGGACCTGCGAAAATAAAATCATAGTCCCCCTCCGCCTGATTCAGAAAGCGGAAAACATCCATTCCCCGGATATCGAAC
Source organism: uncultured Chitinophagaceae bacterium (assembly GCA_964412885.1). GTDB lineage: Bacteria > Bacteroidota > Bacteroidia > Chitinophagales > Chitinophagaceae > CAYPQN01. Next base: position 31,252 of record CAYPQN010000013.1, read on the forward strand.
TGGGATCCGATATCCAGCTGCCGGGCCATCTGACGGATAAAACGAAGGTTGCCCGGATCCCTTTCCACCAAAGTTACGGAAGCGGCCCCCCGGGAAATCAGTTCATAACTGATGCTGCCCGTCCCGGCAAAAAGGTCCAGGCAATCCATCCCTTCCAGGGACATGCGGTTTTCCAGAATGTTGAACAGTCCTTCTTTGGCCAGGTCCGTGGTGGGCCGGGCGGGAGTTTTGGCCGGGGGATGGAAACGGATGCCCCCGAATCGGCCTCGGATTATACGCATAATATCAGTTCTTCCAGCAGGGCTATGGCCTGGGTTTCCATACCCTGATTATTTTCGTCAAACAATCCCTCTTCCTGGATATGGGCCGGAAAATAGGCAGAGACCTGCCGGATGTCTTCAGGAGATTCCTGAGGATAGAGGCAGGCCCATCCCCGGACCCTTTCCATATCCTTCCGATGAAAGGAGGCGGCCTGAAGCAGGCGATAGGCCAGCTCATCTGCCTTATCTCTGTCGAAATCATAATGACCAAGCAATCGGTTCCCCTCCCACTGGGAAATATATACCTTCTGATCGGTGAAAAGGGTATCGAGAAAATGTCCTTTGGTCGAAGGAGGGCGAAGCAAGGGGGCGGTGAGAGGGTGGACTAGTCGGCCGGGGAACAGTCTGCCCATCAATTCCAGGATCCGGGCAGGGAAGCTGTAGAGCAACTGGATCCGGGAATGGGGGAGTGGCCATTCTTCGACCTGGTCTTCCCGGTCCAGGAAATGGACTTCCTGAAACCATTCCCTGCCCGTTTCTGCCATATACAGGGCGCGGGGAATCAGCAAGGATTTTTCCGGGGCAATGAACAGAGAGAGTTTGTGTTTTTGAATTTGCAGCAGCGGTTCAAGCAGAAGCTGAGACTCAAAAAAATCCTCTGACCAGTGTTGCTGCGGGTCATGGGCTCCGGAGTAGGCCAGCAGGTTCCGGGATCGGTCGAAGCTGCCTAACATATAAGTCTGGGGACAGAGCACCAGGATATGGCGGTCAATGCGGTGGCGCAGCTGTCCCTGCTCCCCATAGGAAGTGAAACCTTGAGATTTGATCCGGCTTGAGGTATTCATAAACGGCAATGATAGAATAAATTTAGGAAAACCGGTGAACAGGAGGGATTTCGGTCCGGGGGAAACCAGGTCGTTTTGAAGGGGCAGGGTGAACATGCCCCGGTCCCATGCGCGCAAAAAGAGGCGAAAAATGAATTGCAGGACGTAGTTTTGCATCCCCGTTTCCCTAGAAGAAGGGAGGGGGATCATCCTCACAATCCCATAGATTGAAATTCGGATATCAGACCCGGGACATCATCAGGTTGGCGGCGCCGATTTCTTTATCCCTGTTCATTCCCCAGATGAGCTTTTTGGCCAACACCATATTTCTGGGCAGGCTAGGGGAGGCAGAGCTGGGCGTGCACGGGTTAACAGGAATCTACTATATGATTTTCTCTCTGGTGGGCTACGGGCTTTCGGCCGGTCTGCAGATCCTCTATTCGCGCCGGGCGGGTGAAGGCGATATGGTGGGATTGGGGAAGACGCTGAAAAATGGCCTGATTCTGGTCTTGCTGTTGGCCGCCCTGCTTTCGGCCCTTTGCTTGTCGATTTCCCCCTGGCTTTTCGGCACCCAGGTACATGATCCCCATATAGCTGGGGAGGCCAGGCGATTTATGGAAGTCCGAACCTGGGGCCTGCCTTTTCTGATGATTAATCAGTGGTTGTCCGCCTATTTCATTTCCCGGGGACGGTCCCGGTGGCTGATCGCGTCGGCTTCTGCCCAGACCTTGTGTAACATTGGGGGGGATTATATGCTCATTTTCGGTAAAGGGGGAGTCCCCGCTCTGGGATTGATGGGGGCAGCCTATGGGTCTATTCTGGGGGAAATCGGAGGCGGGCTGGTGCTGGTCTCCCTTTTTCTTATGGACAAGCAAAGCCGGGGATTTGTTTCCCTTTCCCTGGATGGGTTGGACCGGAGGCTGATGGGGCGCACGCTTTCGGTAGCCAGCCCTCTGATTGTGCAGTTCCTTTTCAGCATAGGGGGCTGGCAGCTGTTTTTTCTTTTTGTGGAGCATCTGGGGGGAAGAGAGCTGGCCGCATCCCAGATCCTGCGATCCGTGATCGGGATCCTAAGTATAGGGACCTGGGCTCTGGCCACCACCTGCAATACCTTGGTGAGCAACATCATTGGCCAGGGGAAATCGAGATTGGTTTTTCTCCTGGTCCGTAAAATCGCAGGCATCAGCCTGATCTATGCCCTTATGGTCACCTTAGGGCTGGGGATCTTTTCGGATTCCTTTCTGGGGTTGTTCCGTCCGGATCCGGAGCTGGTGGAGTTTATGAAGCCCACCTTATGGGTAATTCTTCCGGCCACCTGGCTGATGTCCATTTCCACCATCTTGTTCAATGCTGTGGTGGGTACGGGAAATACCTGGATTAACCTGTGCATTGAAGTGAGTTGTGTGACGGCATACCTGGTCTACTGCTGGGTGGTGATCGAAAACCTGGCTCTTCCCCTGCCCTGGGCCTGGGGTTCTGAATACGTATACTGGGGTGTCCTCTTTTTACTCAGTGGGGTTTATCTGCGTTCCGGAAAATGGAAGGGGAGGGTAATCTGATCCCCATGGGAGCAGGTCTATTCCGTGTCCAACTGATGGACCAGGCGGTAGGGCGGCCATTCCTCCTTTCCCCCCGGGGATGGCGTCCACTGGATCCGGATCCTCGCCTTTCCGCTGAGGTAATCCGTACAGGGCATAACGTGCAGGCATTCCCCTTGGGATTCGAGGATCTGGCCATTTTCCCCCCGGTATTCGGCCTGGAGGCTATAGCCGCAGAGGCAAAAGGCTTTGACGGGAATATAAGGGGAATATTTCCCGGCGGGCACCGGACCAAAGGCCCAGGTTTCCCCGTCCTGGTTCTGAATTTCCAGCTTTTCCAGATCATGCGGTCCTTGATTGAATACCCGGAGTTCCAGGCATTGGGGACAGGTTTTCTGTCCCGAAGGGTTTAGGGCGACCCCGGAGCTTCCGGCACAGGAAATCAAATTCAGGGAGAACAGGGCCAGAATCAGGACAAGGTAAGATCGGTTCATAAGGCTTGGCAGGCAGCATTTAGTCCTTTTTCCCGAAAAGGGAGATCCAGGGGCTGCCTGGCAAATCTACTATAAGCCGGCCAATCCTGCCCTAAATCCTGATCCTTCTTCCATGTACTGAGGAGCTCTATCTTGATGGGTGGTCCTCAGGGGGATTCGCCATTTTTTGGTTCCAAAAAAGGGGTATTATCCCCGGGAAGGGGTGAATGGCTTCAGTGCTTAGGCCGGGAAGCGGTGCCCAGGGCTGTTAGGGAGCCCTGGGCAGGAAAAAGGTTTGCCCTTTCTGGTTTTGCCCGTATTTTCGCAGCACAATTGGCGCCATGAAGCATGCATTTATATTTCCGGGACAGGGATCCCAGTATCCTGGAATGGGAAAAGAAATTTATACCTCCAGCTCCAAAGGCAAGGAATTGTTCGAGCAGGCCAACGAAATCCTGGGATTTCGGATTACCGATATCCTTTTTGAGGGCAGTGCTGAAGATCTGAGGAGGACGGAGGTGACCCAGCCGGCCATTTTCCTTCATTCGGTGATTCGCTGGGAGACCACCGAAGGCCTGAGTCCCGATATGGTGGCCGGTCATTCCCTGGGGGAATTCAGTGCCCTGGTGGCCAACAAAGTGCTGCGTTTTGAAGCAGGACTTAGGCTGGTGGCCCAGAGGGCGAGGGCCATGCAGAAAGCCTGCGAATTACAGCCCTCCACTATGGCGGCCGTTCTCGGACTTTCCGACGAACAGGTGGAAGCCGTTCTGGCCGATGAGAAGGAGGAAGTGGTAGTGGCCGCCAACTATAATTGCCCGGGTCAGCTGGTGATCAGCGGAAGCGTTAAAGGGGTGGAGAAAGCATGCCAGAGGCTTAAGGAAGCCGGAGCCCGCCGGGCTCTGATTCTGCCTGTGGGCGGAGCCTTCCATTCTCCCTTGATGGCCCCTGCGGCAGAAGAACTGAAGGAGGCTATACTGCACACGGAATTCTCCTCTCCGATCTGCCCCATATATCAGAACGTGGATGCTCAGCCCCATAGCGATGCCGATCGGATCCGCCACAATCTCATTGATCAGCTGACGGCTCCGGTGCGCTGGACTCAGACCATCGAGAGGATGGTGGCCGCCGGTGCCCGGCAATTCACCGAAGTGGGCCCCGGTCAGGTCCTGCAGGGACTGGTTAAGAAAATCGCCGGGGATGCGGTGGTGACCGAAGGCCTGAGTTAGGCTTCGACCGTTTATACAGACAGGGGAACTATTCTTTAATTTGTCTTGTTCTTTTTGGGGAATCCCCCATGGAATTCCTGTCCTGGGCCTTGTTGTAACGGACTCCTGGACCATTGAACCAGGGCCTCGATCGAATTGCCGGCAGAAACGGCGCTACCATAGATGATAAAGGATGCACAGACCACAGCCTGCTCATACCTAAGGGGGCATAAAGGGGAGGGTCGGGTATACCGTCCGGGGATGGGTCTTCTCATGGCCTCCATGGGCTCAGAATAGAAACCATTGCGCAGCCGGCCAGCTCCAAAATCCATCCCCCAAACCTTTGCGAATCCTCGGAGAATGATTTTTTTCGTTGCATTCGGTTCGGGCTCCCCAAGAGGGATAAATGCCTGTTCGTTTCCGGATTATCTCAGGTCGATGACCTCCACTCCAGGGTGATCCTTTTCCTGGAACTGAAATTGGCTGGCCTGAGTTTTTATATTGGGCTTGTATTGCAGAATCCGGTATTCAAAGGATCCGCCGCTTTGGTCCACAAACTGTCCGCTGACCAGCCGATGTTCTTCCTTGGTTACGGTAAGTTGAACCCGGGAAAAAGGTGCAGAGCTGCTGGTGGAATGCAGTTCCACCAATTCGCAGGATTTTCCGTCTATGGTTTTACTGCCCCGGTAACTGGGTTCATAATCTTTGTCCCAGAAACCGCCGAATAATCGGGCCGGGGAAATCCCCCCCTGTTCCGGATCAACATCACTGACCTGGACTTCATTGGCTTCCTTCAGGTAGACCCAAAGGGTTTTATTGTCGCTGATGATCAGCTGGGATCCCAGGTCCACCCGGTATTTTTCTCCCTGGAGCAGAAAATTTCCTTTTTTCTCCTCCATGACCTTTCCCTGCGGGTTTTTCAGGGTGAGGCTGAAGGATGCCTCCAGGCTTTTCTGGGCCTGGATCCCGGATTTCATTTTTTCAAGGATCTGCAGGGCTTTCTGATCCTGGCCGAATGCCGAAAAGCAGGAGGACCCCATGAGGAAAGCGGAAAGAGTCAAAAGGCAAAGAGTGGATGCGGAAAACTGGGATTTCATGTATTTGTATGGATTTAATTATTCGAAGGATGCATTCTTTGAAGAAAGGAGCAAAAACTGATCCAGTTCCATTTCGGTTTTGATATAGACTTCCCGGGCTTTGGACCCCTTGGCCGGACCGACTATGCCAGCGGCTTCCAACTGGTCCATGATTCTCCCCGCCCGGGCATAGCCCACGCCGAAGCGTCGCTGGATCATGGAGGTCGCGGCGCTTTGCTCCACGACTACGGCCCGGGCACAGGAAACGAATAATTCGTCCCGGTCCTGAGTCCCCTGTCCCGTGTCGGTGGGAGAGTCGGCGGTCTCGGGTTCGGGAAGTTCAAAGGCCGTGGGATAACCTCTTTGCCGGCCGATGAATTCCACCAGTTTTTCCACCTCAGGCGTGTCCACGAAGGCACACTGAAGGCGGAGCAGTTCTCCGCCATGGGAGACCAGCATATCTCCCCTGCCGATCAGCTGCTCGGCCCCTCCGGCATCCAATATGGTCCGCGAATCCACCTTGGCCGAAACCTTATAGGCTATCCGGGCAGGGAAATTTGCTTTTATGGTGCCGGTAATCACGTTCACCGAAGGCCTTTGGGTGGCAATGATTAAGTGAATGCCAACGGCGCGGGCCAGTTGAGCCAGCCGGGCTATGGGCATTTCCACTTCTTTGCCGGCCGTCATGATCAGGTCGGCAAACTCATCGATGACCAGGACGATAAAAGGCAGGTACTGATGCCCATTCTGCGGATTCAGGCGGCGGCGTATAAATTTTTCATTGTATTCCCGGATGTTTCGGGTGCCGCCCATTTTTAGCAGCTCATAGCGGTGGTCCATTTCGATGCATAGGGCACTGAGGGTATGGATGACTTTTTTCGTATCGGTAATGATGGCTTCTTCCTCGTCGGGAAGCTTGGCCAGATAATGTTTTTCAATGGCCCGGTAGACCGAGAGTTCGACTTTTTTAGGGTCCACCAGGACGAACTTAAGCTGGGAGGGGTGCTTTTTATAGAGCAAGGACACCAGAATGGCATTGATTCCCACTGATTTTCCCTGCCCGGTAGCGCCGGCGACCAGCAAGTGGGGCATGGTGGCCAGATCCACAATGTAGTTTTCATTGTCGATTTTCTTTCCCAGGGCTATGGGCAGACTCATGGAACTGTTGGCGAACTTGGCGCTGGAAAGCAGGGCTTTCATCGAGACGATCTGCTTTTGGGCATTGGGCACCTCGATGCCTATGGTTCCTTTGCCGGGAATGGGCGCGATGATCCGGATTCCCAGGGCGGCCAGGTTCAGGGCAATGTCGTCTTCCAGGTTGCGAATCTTGGAAATCCGCACTCCTTCGGCCGGGACGATTTCATAAAGAGTGACCGTGGGGCCTATGGTGGCGCTGATGCGCTGGATTTCAATGCCGAAGCTGCTGAGCGTGCTCAGAATCTGATTCTTGTTTTTCTCCAGCTCTTCCTTGTTCAGCGTTATGGACTGGTCCCGGTCTTCCAGCAGGTCCAGGCCGGGGAAGCGAAAATCGGGGAGGTCCAGTTCAGGAGCATAGGGCTCATGGTCCATATCGGCTTCCCCTTCCACCCGGGGTTCTTCCTTATGGTGGACCACTTCAAAACTCAAGTCGGGGGAAGGAGCGGGGGAAACCGGGGTTTCTTTTTCCCGTTCCGGTTCCCGGGAGGGGGCAGGATCCGGAAGGGGGGATTTGTCGGTCAGGATCATGTCCCAGGTTTTCTTTTGCTCCGGCTCTTGCCCGGGCCCGGCCTTCAGGGGAACCTCTTCTGCTTTCTCTATTTCCTTTTCTTCATGGTGGTTTTCTTGATGCGGAGGGAGTTGGGGGTCGATGGAATCTGCCATCTCTACGGCTTCCTCCGGGATCCGCCCGGTGGAAAACAAAGGCTTGGCTATACCTTTTCCTTTATTCCACCAAGGCCTCAGGTCCAGGGCATAGACCGCAAAAAGCAGAAAAAGGCATACCGCAGCCAGGACCAGGCCGGTGCCGGCCCTGCCCAACAGGCCATGCATATAGTCGATGGCCACCATACCCCAAGCGCCGCCATAGGGAAAGGCGGCATCAGGAAGGATATAGGTCATCAGCGGTGCGGCTAAAAGCATGGTGACGGCTATCCAGCGGATATAACCCAAAGGGACCAGGGTTTTCTTCCCGTAGACCAGATGGATGCCCCAAAGGCTGATCCATAGGCTTAGCGTAAAGGCGGCCAGACCCACCCCTTCAAAAAGGAAAACATGGGAAAGGAAAGCACCTAAGCGTCCACCCCAATTGGCGGCCACCTGATCGGATGTAAACAGGTAGTCTCCCAGTCCCCTGGCGGCCACCAGTTGATCCTGGTCTGCTGTCCAGGTAAACAGGTAGCTGACGAAGGAAAAAAAGGAATATATGCCCAGAAGCAGGAACAGGAATCCAAAGCCCAACCTCCACTGACGTCGACGGGAAGGCGAAGAAGGGGGAGGGGAAGCTTTGGGGGATTTTCTTTTTTTGGCCATGCAGGGAAATGGAAGAACAGGGGCAAAGTTACGATTAATAATAGTTTGTCCCATACGAAAGGGCGCCTGGCTTTCCCCGGCAGGGCAAACCCTTTTGGCCGAGGCCCCGTCTCCTTTCATCAGAGGAAGAAACCTTATCCAGGCGCAGAAAGAGAAATTCCTCCAAGAATCTCCGAATCATTATTAAAAAGATCCAATTTTTTATATCTTGGAACCGGGAAGGAGAAAAACCCCCGAAAAGAAACCGGCGAAAATTATTTTAATGGCCTATTGTAACAATAAAATAATTGCGTATTTTCAACCGTTCCAAGGGAAAAATCCAGGGGTTGGCCCTGGGTCGGTACCGGGGAAATCCGGTAGGATTTTTTCGGGAATCCGGGAGGGGAGCCGGTGGTTTCCCCCCGCGGAATGCAGGGGAAAACCGGAAAGGGAGCAGATTAGCCATAATGAAAAGAAGCCCATGGCATCGATAAAACGTTACGGAATAATTCAGACTGAGCACCAACTATCATAGACGATTTTTTTAGACCATCACTTTTAAGGACAGAGAAAAACCATGATACGGAAATCCATAATGAACCGCCTCGCCCTGGCCTTTGTATTGGCCTTCACTGCCCATACCGCCCAGGCTCAGGACATCCATTTCACCCAGTTCAACGCCTCCCCGTTGATCGTCAATCCGGCTTTCACCGGGAATTTCAGCGGTCAGTGGCGCGCTGCGGCCGTGTACAGAAACCAGTGGCCAGGGATAGCCAATGGATTTAAAACCTATGGGGTTTCGTTTGATGCCCCCGTGGTCCATGACCTTTCCCATGATGATTTTCTGGCCGCCGGTATTCAGCTCTACAATGACCGGGCCGGAGACGGCAATCTGCAGAACATGTCTGCCTTGGCGTCCATCGCTTACCACAAGTTCCTGGGATCCAATATCGACAAAGCCCTTTCGGTTGGATTTCAGGGGGGATATACCCAGAAGAGTTTTGACATCACCCGGCTGCGCTTCCCCAACCAGTTTGATAACGGCGCCTATATTCCTAATCCCATAGAGGGGCTGGGCACCAAACTGGAATATTTCACTCTCAATGCAGGAGTCAGCTGGGCCCACAGCCTGGGCAGCCGTTTTGGTTATGCCATCGGACTGGGGGCAAACAATATCAACCAGCCCGGGGAGTCTTTCAGCAACAAACCCCAGGCCGATGCCCTGCTGGCCATGCGCTACACGGCCCAGGTGGGTGCCATCGCCTATTTGAGCGATAAGTTCAGCCTTCGTCCCGCCGTCCTTTATCAGCAGCAGGCCGCCGCGGATGAAATCGTGGCCGGAAACGAGTTCCATATGATCGTGGGCAGCCCCGAATTCCGCAACTTCACCACTGCGGTTTTCCTGGGCGGTTGGTACCGCATGGACGATGCCGTCATGATCAATGCCGGTCTGGAGTTTAAAGGAATGCGGCTGGGAGTAAGCTATGATTACAATATGTCCAGTCTGGAGACCGCAACCAATGGAAACGGTGGGTTTGAGATTTCGCTGATTTATCTGGCGCCAGATCCTTTGGATTTTGCGCGCAAGCTGATCTATCCCTGCTCGCGGTTCTAGAAATCAACGGAAATATGCATAGAAAGGACGAAAATATTTGCTTTAGCCCTTTCTTTTGTTTAAACTGATTTATACTTTTATACCCGTTAACAACGCTCACGCACATGAGAAAAAATTGGTTGCTCCTTCTTCTTGCCGCCTTGATGTTCACCAGTCAGAATGACGCCTTCGCTCAGCAGCAGCGAAAGGAGAAGTATAGAAGCAAGGCAAATGATCCGGTTAAAGATTTACCTTATTATAAGAAGCTTCGTTGGGCAGATGATTTATTCAAGGAGGGAAGCTATTTCAATGCCATTGAATATTATCAGCAGCTGAAGCAGGAGCAGGAAAGGAATCCCTACCTGGCCTATCAGTTGGCTGAATGCTACTGGATTACCCGGGACTATGCGCCGGCAGCCCATTATTATCATGAGGCCTACAGCCTGGCCAGCAAGATCTATCCCGAGGCCATTTACAAGTCCGGGGTTATGCTGAAGATGCAGGGAAAGTATGAAGAGGCCATCGCCCATTTTCAGCGTTTCATTGACGATAATCCCAAGTCTTTCAAGAACATGAAACTCAGGGCCCAAAGGCAGATCGAAGGCTGTCACATGGCCATGAACTCCATAAAGGATCCCATTGCGGTGACCATTGTGAACGCCGGACCCAACGTCAATTCGGCGTATACGGAGTCTGCTCCTTATCCCTTGGGGGATTCCTCTCTGCTTTTTGCGACCATGAGGCAGAATGATCCCGTGGAAGTGAATCGCCGCAACCGCGGAGCCTATATGTCCAAACTCATGGTGGCCCACAAGCAGAAGTTTGTGAACACCGTGGATTCTTTCCAATGGCCTCTGCCTTTTGACGATGGCCCCTTTAACTCCGAAGATGTGCACGTGGGCAACGGCGTTTTCAGCCCGGGGGGAGATAGGTTCTATTTTACCAAGTGCCGGGAAGGAGATTCCACGGATATGATCTGTAAGATCTATGTATCCCGCTTTGAAGGTACAGAATGGTCCGCCCCCGAAGAATTGGGCAGCGGAATCAATGAAGAAGGGTCCAATACCCAGCCTTTTGTGGCCATGGTCGGAAAGAAGGAAATCCTGTTTTTCTCCTCGAACCGGAAACTGCAAAGCCGGGGGGGATACGATATATGGTATTCGGTGATTGATCCCCGGAACAACTCTTACCGGAGGCCTCAGAATGCCGGTAAGCAGATCAATACTGATCAGGATGAAGTCACTCCTTATTATGATTCCCGTGAAGGTAAGCTCTATTTTGCCTCCAACGGTTGGGTGACAATGGGAGGTTTTGACATTTTCTCGGCCATTGGAGGACCTTCCCGCTATCATGGCTTGACCAATCTGGGCTATCCGATCAATACTTCTGCCGACGAACTGTATTTTATCAAGGATCCTATAGGTAAGCCGGATGCCTACCTGGTCTCCAATCGGGTGGGTTCCATTGCTCTGAAGAACCCCACTTGCTGCGACGATATCTGGAGGGTGCAATATGAGCCCAAGCTCAAGGTAGTCGGCCGCGTAGTGGACCGGGCCACTAATGAGCCCATGACGGATGTGGTGGCCAAGATCGTGGATCAGGATGGGGATATGAGGACTTTCAACAGCGCCGACGGCGAGTTTGCCTTTGCCTTGATGCGCGGTAAGTCTTATGTGATCACCGGAGACAAGGAGAGCTACGCCTCCACCCGGGCTTCGATCAACACCATGGATGTACAGAGGACCGATCCCGATGATTCCGTCATGGTGACCATATATATGGATGCCCTCACGCCCGAGTACCGGTTCCGTCTGAGCAATATCTATTATGACTACGACAAAGCCGACCTTCGGCCGGAGTCCAGGGCCTCTTTGGATTCGCTGATTGAGTTCATGAACGATAATCCCTCCCTGAATATCGAGGTGTATTCGTTCACCGACGGAAAGGGTTCTGCGGCCTATAATAACGAGCTTTCCCTGCGCCGGGCCGATGCGGTGATCCGCTACCTGGAGCAGGCGGGAATCGATCCTTCCCGCATGTCCGCCAAAGGGTTCGGAAGCGAAATGCCTGCGGCACCCAATACGGTGAACGGAAGGGACAATCCTGATGGGCGTCAGCTGAACCGGAGAACAGAGGTAAGGATTGTCACCGAAGTACCTACCCGCAGGGTGCTTTATGATAGCTCTAAGCCTGGGGATATGGATGCGCAGATGAAGAATCTGTTGATCAACGAGGATTACGGAGACACCGGCGGCGAGGACTATGACCGTCCGGGATCCAGAGTTAACGACTAATTGCCTGGAATTCATCCGCATGGTCAGGGCGGGGAAAGAAATCCCATTTCTTTCCCCGCTCTTGTTTTCGCCCCGGACCCCGGATTTGCCCGGGAGTTTTTTTCGGGGGTAAATGGGGCTCCCGGATGAATCCTTTCCCTTTATGGCGTTCTTTTTGTACCTTCGTTTTCCGTTTCCGGTATAGGGAAACCAGGGTTTTCCCCATCCTGCCCTCAAGGGGGGGGGGGGGTTGCCCTCTCGGGGACAAAAATCCGGTTTTCTTATGCCCTCATACTAAAGCCCTTCCCTGTCTCCGGGAATCTAAGAAGATAGGGGTTTTGGTTTTAATAAAGCATCATGGATATTGCTTTTTTCATTGTTTTGGCTTATTTGATTGGATCCATTCCTTCAGCGGTTTGGATAAGTAAAGGGCTTTTTGGCCTCGATATCCGGGATCATGGCAGCGGGAATGCCGGAGCCACCAATACTTTTCGGGTCTTGGGTTCCTGGGCAGGGACTTCGGTGATGATTCTGGATATGGCCAAGGGGATAGTTGCCGTCAAATTATCCCTGTTCACTTCCCTTGCCTGGGGTTCTGAGGCTTTGATCAATCTGCAGGTGGTCCTGGGATTATCTGCGGTTCTGGGGCATATTTTTCCCATTTGGGCGGATTTCCGGGGAGGGAAGGGGATCGCCACCCTTTTTGGGATGATTCTGGGTATTCAGCCCCTGGTGGCCGTTTCATTGGTGGGGGTATTTCTTCTGATCCTGTTTCTAACCCGCTATGTTTCCTTGAGTTCGATCAGTGCTTCTATAGCGTTTCCCTTGTTGATCTTGTTCATATTCCGGGAGCCCGAAGTGAGCTATCGCTTGTTTGCCGTCTGTACGGCCTGTCTGGTTATCCTCACCCACCATAAGAATATCAACCGGCTTCTCCAGGGGAATGAAAGCAAGGTTCCCCTTTTTCGGGGGCGTCGGTTCCGCCGCAGGCAAGATCCGGATTCCGACGGGGAAGATCAGGTATAGTATTTGTCTATTTTCGCCTAAAACTTGGTTATGCGCAACAAAGCAGGAATCCTGAGCTTACTGTTTTTCGGGGGCCTTATTCTCGCCTCTTGCTTCAAGAATCCCATTACGGGCAGGACTTCGCTGAGTCTGGTGGAAGAATCGACCATGCAAGAGATGGCCCGCAGCGAATATACTCAGTTCCTTGCCCAACACCCTCCGGTGAAGGGGACCAAAGATGCCGAGATGGTAAACCGGGTGGGTCAGCGAATATCCCAGGCCGTCGAAACCTATCTAAAGGCCAGTGGCCAGCAGTCGCTGATTGCCCATTATCAGTGGCAGTATGAGTTGGTGAACGAGAACAGCGCCAATGCCTGGTGCATGCCAGGTGGGAAGATCGTGGTCTATTCCGGCATACTTCCCGTGGTCCAGCACGAAGCGGGATTGGCTGTGGTGATGGGCCATGAAGTCGCCCACGCCATTGCCCGGCACAGCAATGAAAGAGTAAGCCAGCAATTGGCTGCCCAGTTCGGCAACCAGGCCCTGGCCGGGCTGCTTTCCTCCAATCCCACTGCGGCTTCCCAGATTTTCCAGGCGGCCGTAGGCATAGGCACCCAGGGGGTACTGCTCAAGTATTCCCGGGATCAGGAATCGGAGGCCGATAAAATGGGATTGTATTTTATGGCCATGGCGGGGTACAATCCCCAGGAAGCTGTCGCTTTTTGGGAGCGTATGGCCACCGTGGCTTCCGGATCTAATCCTCCGGAGATCCTCAGCACCCATCCCAGCCATTCGCGGCGTATTGCGGACATTAAGGCTATGATTCCGGAGGCCATGACTTATTATAAACCCCAATAGATTCCGGCAGAGATGGAAGGGGAAGTTTCGCAGGCCAGGCAATGGATCAGCCATTGGTATCCGCAGTGTATACGAAAAGGGAGCAGTGCCCATCATCCCCATTTGGAACTTTGCCTTTACAAAGGCCGGATTCAGCTAGGCACCCAGGATGCCCTCTATTCCGACGGAGACCAGTATTGGCCGGCCCTTGCTGCGGCAGATTTCTGGGAGACCCAGGATAAGCCGCTGAATAAAGTGACCGTATTGGGGGCCGGTTTGGGAAGTCTGGTCCATATATTGGAGTCCCGGGGGCATCAGCCAAACTATATTCTGGTGGATTATGACCCTTTGATTCTGGAATGGGCCCGGGAGTTTTATCCCCCATCGGCTCTGGGACGCACGGAATTCATTGAAGCCGAAGCCATGGAATATTTGGGCTCCCTGGCCAGCCCTGGGAGCCAATCGCTGGTTTTCGTGGACCTGTTTTCGGGTGTGGAGGCCTGGCCTGGGGTCCAGAATCGGGATTTTCTCGAAAGGGTCCGCGACCTCTTGGAGCCGGGCGGGGGGATTGCCCTCAATTACCTGGTCCTGGACCCTCACCGCTGGGATGGACTCCTGGAAACCGCCTCCGGCGTCTTTGCCGGACTGGGTTATGAAAGCCATGACCGGAACCGTTTGCTCTGGGCTAGAGTTTAGCGGATTGGATGCGCAGGATCTTTCGATTCTTTTTCTGAACCCTCATTTTCTCGGGCACCAGCTTGCCGATTTCATCCATTAGACTTTGGAGAAGGCTGATGCGCACAAAATGGCGATGGGTGACTAGACTGACTTCGCGCACCGGTTCCGGCTCCTCAAAATACCTTACCCTTTCCTGCTGATCTTCGTTGAATTCGAAGGTGGATAGTTCGGGCAGGACGGTGAGCCCTCCGTTGCGGTCCACCATTTTGCGAAGGGTTTCCACGCTGGAAGACTCATACTGGTAGGGCTTTTCCCCTTGAAGACGCTGCACATGCTCCCCGCAAAGGTCTATGACCTGGTTGCGCATGCAATGCCCTTCAGTGAGTAGCCAAATCCGCTCCAGGGTAATATCCCGGGATTCCACCAATCTCTTGGCCAGGGCAGGCTCAGAGGAGTGGAAATAGGCGACAAAAGGTTCATAGAACAGGGGGTATTCCCTCAAGTCATCTTCCTCTACCGGTGTCGACATCAGGGCAGCATCCAGGTCGTTGTTTCGCAGAGCTTTAATAATTTGGCGGGTTTCCATTTCCCGGACATGGAGCTGGACTTCCGGGAAAGCCCGGACATAGTTTTCCAAAAGGGGGGGAAGCACATAGGTGGCAATGGTGGGAATCACGGCCACCCGGAATTTTCCTGCCACCCTGTTCTGTTGTTGCTGGATGATCTCAAAAATGCGTTCGGATTCCGCCAGGGCGACCCGGGCTTGTTCGATTATGGCGGCACCGGTCGTGGTCACGGAAATCGGGTGAGTGTTCCTGTCGAATAGTTTCACGCCCAATTCTTCCTCCAGTTTCTGAATCTGCATGCTCAGGGTCGGTTGGGTGACAAAGCATTTTTCGGCCGCAGCAACAAAGCTTTTATGCGTGGCCACGGCCACCGCGTATTCTAATTGAGTTATGGTCATGAATGGAGATTCTATTAGGACAAACCTAAGGTTTTCCCCGGAATTTGGGAGGGGGATTCCGGACCATGGGCGCTTTTGGGGGAACTGTTTGCCGACTTCCTGCTCCGAATGCGCAAATTCCCTTTAGATTTGCCCCCATGAAGGAAAATCCGCCTCAAAGGCCTGGGCTTGACGTGCTGAGGCAAAACTATCTGGGAAAGACGGTCACGGACAGCCGGTCCCCGGCCGGAAACTGGCTGAAGCTCCGCCTGGAGGAACTGGAAAAGGGCAGAGCCCGGTTAAGCATGGTGGTCCGCCGCGAAATGACCAATCCCTACGGGCATATCCACGGGGGAATGATGGGACTGGTCATTGACGAGGCCATCGGATGGGCTGTACTTAGTCTGGACTCCCCGAGGCGCTATACCTCGCTGAACCTGAATCTCGACTTTCTCTATGCCGCCGCAGAAGGGGAAACCCTTTGGGTGGAAGCCGAAATAATCCGGGAGGGAAAAAAGATTCTCCATATGCGGGCCCGGGTGGAAGACAGTCAAGGACGCCTACTGGCCATGGCCTCCAGTAATCTGATCGTCACCCAAATGCCCTGGAAATAACCCTGATTCCCGGGGTCTGCTTTTCCGGGAGAATCCTTAGGGTTAAGGCCGTTGCGGATTCTCCTGCATGGGGCCTTTCCCGGGGAATTCAGGAATTAGAGCGTATTTTTGTGCCTCATGCTGAATGGTAAGAAAATAATCGTTGTCCTTCCGGCCTACAAAGCGGCCAAGACCCTGGAGCGGACTTATGCGGAAATTCCTTTCGACATCGTGGATGAAGTGGTGCTGGTCGACGATTTTAGTCCTGACGATACGGTGGAAGTGGGCAGAAGGCTGGGAATCAGGCACATTGTGGTGCACGAACGGAACAAAGGTTATGGAGGAAATCAGAAAACCTGTTATCAGCATGCCCTGGAACTGGGGGCCGACATTGTCATTATGTTGCATCCAGACTATCAGTATACGCCCCGGCTGATCCACTCCATGGCCGCCATGATAGCCTATGAAGTGTTTCCCGTTTGCCTGGGTTCCCGGATTTTGGGCAAGGGGGCCCGCAAAGGGGGAATGCCTCTGTACAAGTATCTGGCCAACCGCCTGCTGACCTTTTTCCAGAACCTGGTGATGAACCAGAAACTCAGTGAATACCATACTGGGTACCGGGCGTTCTCCGCTCAGGTGCTTCGGGAGCTGGATTTAAGATCGAACAGCGATGATTTTGTTTTCGATAACGAAATGATTGCCCAGATATTCATGAACGGTCATGCCATCGGAGAGGTGAGCTGCCCCACCAAATATTTTGAGGAAGCCTCCAGCATTAATTTCCGTCGCAGCATGATTTATGGGCTGGGGGTGATCCGGGTATCTCTGACCTACAGGCTGCATAGATGGGGTCTGATACGCAGCTCACTTTTTTCCGCCTCCTGAACCCTCCCTTTGGCCCCCTTAAATTCTTTGCTTTTTTCCTTACTCGATTTCCAGGCTTAGGCCGAGGCGGGGAGGTTGGGGAAGCAGGGGGATTCCCCTCCAGGGGAAAAGCAGGGCGGCTTTTACCTGTACATAAATCAGGTCCAGGTAACGGAACCTAAGAAGGCGGTCGACGATGATGGCCGATTCGTGGAACTGGGCCCTGGCCGCCCGCAAATCGGGATTGGCCAGGAGGTGTGAGGGGTTAAGGCTGCCTGTCCAGAATCTATGGGAGACACCCAACTGGGGGCTGGACAAAGGGTAGTGGTATAGAGGGATTTCCCGCATATGCTTATAGCCCAGGCTGAGATACTGGTCGCAGAAGAATTCATAAGGGTATACGGTCATCATCCCTTCCCAGGAATAGATCTGCCATGGGGTCTGCATGCGTTCCCCTCCCACGGAAAGCAGCAAGGAGGCTGGGAGGGCTCGGTTATCTCGGCTACGCATGCCTCCCAATTCCATGATCCAGGAGTCCTTCCCCCATCGGGGGAATTGTTTTTCCCATTTCAGCGCGGCCATGGACCGGGTATAGGGGACCCGATAGCTGCCTGAATTCAAGGTTCCCCAGCCCAGGGAAAAATAGGCTATGGGGTATTCGGATTTCCGGGACAGGTATTGGCCGAATGCCGGAAGGCGCATTTCCCTGAAGGCATATCGAATATCCATGCGGGCCTCTTTTCTCTCCCAGGTCTTCTTCGCCCCTGGGGGGGCTTCAAAGACATAAGGGGGTCCGGGACCTATGGTCTCCCTTACGGCAGCTCCGCCCAGATCGAAGTAGCCTAGCCTCCATTGGGCCTCGGCGCCCAGCCCCTCGACTTCATCGACCAGGAAGAACAGAAAAGTTGATAGCAGCCGGGACTGTAGTTCCGGGTGCCGGAATCGATGTCCCTTTTGCCGGTAATCCCTGGAATAGTATAGATGAAGCCGATGATCGGGATGCCCCCTGGGATATATGCGCAGGTCGGCACCGTATTTGGCCACCTGGTCCCGGACTCCATATCCTGCCCA
Source organism: uncultured Chitinophagaceae bacterium (assembly GCA_964412885.1). Classification (GTDB taxonomy): domain Bacteria; phylum Bacteroidota; class Bacteroidia; order Chitinophagales; family Chitinophagaceae; genus CAYPQN01. The sequence goes on from CAYPQN010000013.1 coordinate 48,973, forward strand.
TCCGCCCAAGGAAAAATAGGAGCTGATTTTTTCGTTGGTGTACAATCCCATTCCCGCCCTTATGGATTCCAGGCGGTTGAAGGTTCCTAGCCGATAAAGGTCTATGTCCAGGGGCCCGATCGGCCATAATCCACGGGATATGGCCTTGCCCAGGGCCCAAAGGGCGGGTTCCAGTCCCTGGCTGTCGAATAGGGAATCCAGGGTGGACAGGGTTTTTTCTTCCCGGGGACTCAGGGGCAGGGGGCGGAACTGTGCCCATTCCGCCTCCGTACGGCTATCTCTGTTTTCGTGGAGCTGAACCGGATAGGCTGCTTGAAACTTGAAGGAGTCCGCAAGGACGAATTCCACCGAATCGATATGGGCAAATCCTTTCAGCTCAAGCAGAACCCGGGAAGTTTTTTTTGCCCGCAGGCTAAGTCGGTATTCCAGGGTCCGGGGGAACCATCTTCCGTTCACCGATTCGTAGACTTGCCTCAAGGAGCGGGTAAGTCCTTGGCCGGTATCCGCCGAGGATGCCTCCAGACGAGTTATGGCATAGCCCCTGGAGCAGATCACCAGCTGCCCCCGCAGTCCCTGATTCCGATAGGCCTTTTTGGGCCAGAACGGCAGGACGAAGAAGCTGTCGGCCCCCTCTGTCCACTGTTCGGCCAAGGAAAATTCATAGCGCTTTTCCCATCCTTTGGCCAAAGGATTTCCGTATGCTTTTCCGTTCAGGACAATAAAATCATCATAGGCATGGAAGGGAAGTACCTCGGTGATCAAATGGGCAAAAGGCGATTTTTTGAACCCGGAAATCCGGGAGGCCAGTACCGTTTCCTGGGTCCGCCCGGGCTTTTGATAAATCCGGTGGGTATAGGATTCCGTGACCAAGAGGTCATTTTCGCCAATAAAATCCTCCAGGGAGGACTGGGTATTTTTGTCCAGGAGCGTATCCGAAGGTAAGGCTCCCTGCATGGTCATTTTGTAGTAAATCCGGCACTGGTAAGCCGGGTATTCCTCAGGATTGTTCCGGGGTTTATGGGCTATGGCCATATGGATCAGCCTTCGGATTTTCTCATAGGCAGGGGTGAGCGTCAGTTCTTCCCATTGTGCGTGGCGGGGAGAGAGCCATACCGTATCGGGAAGGGATAGGGCGGAAAAAAGGCGGGGTCTGTATCCCAGCCCCGAGATGATTAGGCTGTCTTCCGGATTTGGGGATAGGGCGATTTTGCCCTGGATATCGGCCATCTGACCCCGGCCCGATTCGGGGTAGATCAGCGTGGCGAAGGCCACCGGCTCAAGACTTTGGGTGTCGATCACCGTGAGGGTACGGGACTGCGCTGCCAGCAAGCCCGGAATCAGGAGAAGGGAAAGGAGCAAGGGTATGAGTCTCATGGAACGGGCCTGGAGGATGGATATCGGTGTATACAAAAATGAGGCCGTCTTAAAAGTCTGAGGCGGCTTTTTTCATTTTATTCGGAGTTGGGATTGATTTTTTGAT
>CAYPQN010000014.1:0-48571 GCA_964412885.1 uncultured Chitinophagaceae bacterium
CTGCACTATTGTTGCCAAAGTTCTGCACTTCTTGTTGCCGAAAACTGTGTACTCCCAATTGCCGAAAGCTCTGCACTTTTAGTTGCTGCTTACAAAAAGATGCTATGATGTAGAACCCATCTTTGCCAACGGGAAGCAAAACAAAGGCTTCCGAAGGTTCCGCTTACGTGGAAAAGAAAAAGTGAGTATCGAAATAGGACTTAGGGCACTATCCCACAACCTCCAAAAGCTCATAAAGCACCCAAAAGCAGAAAAACCACTCAAAACAGCAGCATAAAAAGCTGCAAGTTGATTTTATTTAGAAAACGATTACCGAAAATATCAAAAAATCAATCCCAACTCCGAATAAAATGAAAAAAGCCGCCTCAGACTTTTGAGACGGCCTCTTTTGTCCTTTTCCCCCAGGGGAAAAAGAGAGCAAGGATTCTATTCCCCCGGGGCAACGCCTAAAAGGGTCTCCACGACTTGCTGATCGGAAAGCAGATCCTGGCGCCCGCTGGATAAATCCTTCAGGCTGAACTTACCTTCCTCCCTTTCCCTTTCCCCGGCAATCAGCACAAACGGAATTCCCTTCCTATGGGCAAATTTCATCTGCTTATCGAACTTCACCGGGTCCGGAAAATAAAAACAGGCGATTCCCCGACGTCTTAGGGCTTGGAGCATCTGCAGACAATAATCCTTGTTCTCCAGACCGGTGTTCAGCACGAGGGCCAGGGGACCATAGGATAAATGGGCAGGGAAAAGGTCCATTTCCTCCATCAGGTCATAAATCCTTTCCAGTCCAAAGGAAATACCCACCCCGGGAATGTCCTTGCCGCCGAATATACCGGTCAGCTGATCATAACGTCCGCCACCCCCCAGGCTGCCCATGGGAGCCGCCAGGGTATTGACTTCGACGATCATACCCGTATAGTAATCCAGTCCCCGGGCCAAGCTGAGGTCCAGGACAAGTTCCACCCGATCCGAATCCTTCTTCAGCTGGTCAAAGCCCAGGATAATTTGCCTCAAGTCCTCAAGGCCCGAGAGGCCCAGAGGATCAAGACCCAGGGTGGACTCCAGTCTTTGCAGTCTTTCCAGGCTTGGACCCTCCTCTTCCACCTGGGATTTCAACTCCTGGATCTGCTCCTCAGACATACCCTTTTGACTCAGTTCAGCCTTCACGCCTTCCCATCCGATCTTATCCCATTTATCCAGAGCTCCCGTCATTTCGTTCATCCGATCCCCCATCCCCGCTCTTTGGGCCATGGCCCAAAGGATTTTACGGCTATTGATCCGAATCCGGATCTGCGGTATGCCCAGCCCATCAAATGCCCACTGGTATATGGCCAGCAGCTCAGCCTCATTGATCAGCGACTCGGAGCCCACCATATCCACATCGCATTGCCAGAACTCTCGGTACCTGCCTCTCTGTGGGCGGTCTGCGCGCCATACCGGCTGTATCTGATAGCGTCTGTAGGGAAAAGCTATTTCATTTTGGTTCATGGCCACATAGCGGGCAAAAGGGATGGTCAGATCATAGCGCAGGGCCCGCTCGGTAATCAGGGGACTGGAATAGGGGGCCGAAAGCATTCGGTCCCATTCCTGTTCCAGCTTACGCTTTAACTCCGGCTTTTTTTCATGGATCCCGTTGTTAAGGATCTTGAAGACTAGCCGGTCCCCTTCGGGTCCGTATTTCCCCATCAGGGTGGTGAGCTGCTCCATGGATGGGGTTTCCAGGGGCTCGAACCCGAAGGTTTCGAACAGGTGGCGCAGCTGCCCCATGATATACTGTCTTCGGATTATCTGACGGGCGGAAAAATCCCGGGTTCCCTGGGGTATAGTGGGTTTGGACATAAATGATTCTCTGGTTTATATTTTTTTGTCCTGATGAGATCCGGATACGGAGGGCATGCGCCCATATCGGGACAAAATCGCCTCGCAGCCTCTCTGAATTAGCTCGAAGACTTCATGATAATCCTCCTCTTCCCCGTACCAGGGGTCAGGCACATCCTTTTGGGACCCGGGCTCCAGCTCATGGAGAAAATAATCCACCTTATGCCAATCGGGATGGTCGCCCATTTCCCTGGCCATATGCGCATAAACATCTCGGGCCATCACATATATCCGGTCATAATAGCTCAGGTCCCTGGGCTCCACCCGGCGGGCCCTCTGAGCGGAAATATCCACCTGATGCAAAGCACAGACCTTTTGGGAAAGAGGATGGGGTGCAGAGCCCAGGTGATAGGATTCGGTAGCAGCCGAATCCACCTCCCAGTCCAGTCCCATGGCGAGGGCCCGGTTCCGCAGTATCCCTTCGGCCATGGGCGATCGGCAGATATTTCCGATACACACCATGAGTATTTTCATTCTCGACTCCAATTTGCTTTCCTCCCGGGTGCGGGAAAGTCCAAATATAAGAACTTCCCCGGTTTGCGGGGAAAAGGAGCTCTCCCCGCCGCTGCCTCCCTAACCTCTGCGGCCGGATCCCGGCTAATTCCCTTATTTTTGGCCCCATAGCTTTGTTCATGCTTTCGCGAAAAACCAGTCTCCTCAGCCTGGCGCCCTATCGCCTGATTCCCGCCCAATCGGGCGGCCAGCTGGGCATTCTCCTCCCCCATCATTATATGGGGAAGCGATGCCCCAATCAACTGGTGGGCACGGTGGACAATGGACCCGCTTCCTCTTATGCATTTCATCTTCACCCCCTATTTTCCGCCCGGCCCGAGCGATATATTCCCTTCCTCTATTACAAGGAGCTGGAAAGTCTAATCCGGCGCTATGAAGTCACTCATATCTATTGCGACCACCCCTATTTGGCACCCACGGCCATACTTCTTTCCCGCCGAAACCGCATTCCCTGGTTTTTGCGCAGCCACAACCTGGAATACCGGAGATTCCGGGATTTCCGAAAACCCTGGTGGCCTTTGTTTTACCTTTTCGAAAAAGCGATGATGCGCCGGGCCACAGGCATATTTTTCATCACCCGGGAAGAAGCGGAGTTTGCGCGCCGGCAAATGGATCTGGAATCCGTGCCCTTCTGCATTGCCCCTTTCGGTACCACCCTAAGCCAAAGGCCGAACAGCGATCCCGGGATGCGCGAAAAACTGGCCAGGGAATACGGCTTGGATCCCGCCAAGCCCTGGGTCTATTTTCTCGGCGCCCTGGACTATGCGCCCAATCAGCGGGCCTTGGGCCATATACTGGATGAGATCCTGCCCAGGATAAGGGCAAAGCATCAGCAAATGGAATGGGTGATTGCCGGCAAAGGATTGCCTCCAACCTGGATCTCCCGGCTGGAAAAAGAAGCCGGTTGCCATTACCTCGGCTTTGTTTCCGATCTGGGACCCCTGATCCAAAACTGTGAAATCATGTTAAATCCCCTAACCCAGGGGGGAGGGATTAAAACCAAGGCCGTCGAAGCCTTGGCGTATAACAAAACGGTAATCAGCACCCGTAGCGGTGCGGCCGGACTGGACCTGGTTCCCCTGGCACCCAAACTCCAGATCAGCGAGGACGGAGACTGGGAGGGATTTGCGGAAAATCTGGTCCATGCCTTGGGAAAAGACTGGCAGACACCGGATTCCTTCTACCGCCATTATCACTGGGAAGACATTGCCGGGAAAATGCTCGAATTCATGGAGAGGACGGGCTAGAATCCTGCTGCAGGAATACATAGGAAATCAGATTGGCCCCGAAACGCAGAGCTTCCAAGCGCCGCTCAGGCGGATTCTGATGAACGGCGGGATCTTCCCATCCGTCCCCCAAGTCAGTCTGATAGGAATAAAAACAGACTAATCGCCCCTCATAGAACAGCCCAAAACCCTGAGGTGGCTTCTCGTCGTGCTCGTGGATCTTGGGCAACCCCTGAGGAAAAGGATAGGGATGCTGATATATAGAATGGGACCAGGGCACTTCCACCAACTCGAGTTCGGGGAAAACCTGCTTCAGAGCCGGACGCACATAAGGATCCAGTCCATAATTATCGTCAATATGCAGGAATCCGCCTCCCATAAGATAGGTCCTCAGGTTCCGGGCCTCGGCATCGCTGAGCACCCATCGTCCATGCCCGGTCAGGTGCACAAAGGGATAATGGAACAGTCCCGGGGAACCCACATCGACCTGTCCTTCTTCCAGATCAATATACGTGTTCAGGTTTTCATTGCAGAATTGGGCCAAGTTCCTCAGGGAGCTGGGGTTGGCATACCAGTCTCCGCCTCCGGAATAAACCAGGAGCCCGAGTTTGATGTTCTGGGCATATGCCGCCCCGGCACCCCAGACCAGAACCCAGAATATCCAAAGGCATTTCTTCATGTTGGCATAGTATTGATCAAATGGAGGGCCGCCAGAGCGGCCAGGGCCGCGGTCTCCGTCCTCATTCTCTGGCTGCCCAGGTGAACGGATATTGCTCCCCGGGATTCGGCCAGGTCGATTTCCTCCGGACTGAAATCCCCTTCTGGCCCAATCAAAATTAAGCTATTCTGACTGGGCTTCAGTACGGATAGTAGCGGTTCCCGGGGGCGCTGACTCAGACAATGAGCCAAGTACTTCCCCGGGGAGTCCCCGGCCATGTCCAGGGCCTGCTCCAGGGAAACTCCGGGATGGATCCGGGGCAGATAAAACTGCCCGGACTGAATCAGGGCTGAACGCAATATCTGCGTCCAGCGGGGAGGGCGGGATTTCCAGGGAAGAGCCCGGGCAGTTTTCAGGGGAATCAGATCCTGAACTCCCAGTTCGGTTGCCTTTTCCAGCAGCCATTCGTTCCGGGCCGCATTGCGGGTGAATCCTATGGCCAGTTGTATCCTTGGCTCCGGCCTGGGGTGATGGATCAGGGATTCAATCTGAACCTCCACCTTTGCTTTCCGCGCCTCCCGGATGCGGGCCGCTGCCTCCTGACCCTGGCCGTCGGTAAGTCGGATCCGCTGTCCAGGGCCCATACGCAGGACTTGGGCCACGTGCCGGGCCGTGGATTCCTCCAACCAAAAGTGAGCTCCTTCTCCTTCCCGGTCTGGGTGAAAAAACAGGGGCAATGGATCCATAAAGCAATGATAGGAAAATCGGAGGGAATTCGCCCTCCTTTTCCTCCAGGCAATAAGGACTATCGCAATACCAATTCCCTTTCCTCCACCATGCGCCGGAGGTTGATCAAGGCATAGCGCATTCGACCCAGGGAAGTGTTTATGCTGACTCCGGTAATCCGGGCAATCTCCTTGAATGGAAGATCCCCGTACAGGCGCAGCACCACCACCTCCCTCTGCTCCTGGGGGAGGTCCTGAATCATTTCCCTGACCGAATGACCCAATTCCCGGTTTTCCATGATCTCCATGGCCCCAGGAGCCGTCCCCGGAATCCAGTCCTCCAGATCGCTGCCATCGCTTAGGGTGATGGTCTGGCGCTGCCGGGTTTTCCGGAAATAGTCCATGCAAAGATTGTGGGCAATGCGGATAGCCCAGGGCAGGAACCTCCCCTTCTCCTGGTACTGTCCCTGGCGCATTGTCCTGATCATCCGCATAAAAGCATCTTGAAACAGGTCTTCGGCTACATAGTGATCCCTGACCAGCACAAAGATGGAAGTATAAATCCGATCTTTATGCCGGTGAATCAAGGTCTCCAAAGCCGACTCCCCTCCGTTAAGGAAAGCGCGGATCAACTCCGCATCAGTGAATTGCCTGCACATAAGTATCTACCTCGGTTGAATTGCCGGAAGGCGGTGAAAAATGAATTCAGGTAGATGTTTATTCCATATGCAGCTTGGTTTAGATTCGTTCCTCTTAAAAAAAAACAAAGGCAGGCTCCTTAGCCTCCCCGGGTTGGTTACCCGGGCAAAATAATACAAATTTCCCGAAAGCTATGACCGGAGGCGGTCCCTTTTGCCTGATCCGGGGAAAACCTATAGACAGACCGGGAGAAAATGGGGTTGGGACCTTCGGTCCTTTTATTCCTGTGCTCCATCCCCGAAATCCCCGGGTTGGGACCTGTCCGCTCGCATGTGAGGGTGCGGTTAAAGCAGGCAGGGGGCGGTGGGGAAACCCCTCCGCCCCCTGCCTTTATGGGCTTTGGACATCAGTCCGGCTTATTGCCTTCCAGAAAGGTATTCACCGACTGGATCTGCGCCTTTTCTTCGGGCTTTTGATCCTTGTTCCCAACAGTATAGCCGCTGTAAAAAGTTTCCGCAGAGGCCACGGAATCATCCACGGGCACATTGCGGCGGATATAGGCCGGCACATTCTCCATGTCTTCGGCCGCCTCTTTTCCTCCCTGGAAATTAAAGGATATAGCCCTCAGTCTCTCCGCCCTTTCCTCCAAGGCCCGCTTCTGCTCTTCGAAGCGGCGCTTCTCTTCCAGCTCTTCGGCCGTCAGCGTGCGGGTAGTGGCCAGGGGGGCATGGGCCGGTTCGGGTTTCTCTTCCTCCACTTCTTCCTTGACGACCAGGGTGAGGGGTTTGGATGCCGCCCTCCCATCTTCCGGACTGGGGGCCGGATTTTCGGCTTCCAACGAAACCGGTTTCCTGTCTTCGGTCACCGGATCCGGAGTTCCCGATAGCCGGGGAGCTAGGGGATCTTCCTTTTGCTGTTCGGCGGGGCTGGGCTCCACATTTTCCTTTGCGGGCGCAGGGGACTCCAGGGAGACCACCTGTTTTACAGGCTGCCGGGCAGCCTGGGGCTGAGGTACGGCAATCTCCTTGTGATCAAATCCAGTGGCGATGACGGTCACCGAGATCTTGTCTTCCAGGCTGGGATCATGCCCCATGCCCAGGATCACGTCACAGTTATCTCCGGCCTGTTGCTGCACATAGGCCTGTATGGCCTCTGCCTCGTCAATGGTATGCTCATAATCTCCACAGGAAGAATTGATATTCAGCAGTATCCATTTGGCGCCCCGGATATCGCTGTCGTTGAGCAATGGGGAATTCAGGGCCTGTTCCACGGCATGAAGAGCCCGGTTCTCCCCGGCTACCGCTGCATTGCCCAGAATAGCCACCCCCCCGTTTTTCATCACCGTGCACACATCAGCGAAATCCACATTTATCTGACCGGTGGTATTGATCACATCGGTGATGCATTTGGCAGCCGTGGCCAGGATATCATCGGCCCGGGAAAATGCCTGGGTATAGGGCAATGCCCCGAATTGCTGGCGAAGCTTATCATTGGAAATGATCAGAATGGTATCCACATGATCCCTCATGCGATTTATCCCCTCCTGGGCCTGCTTCATCCGGGTTCTGCCTTCATAGGTAAAAGGCGTGGTCACAATGCCCACGGTCAGTATGCCCAGGTCGCGGCAGATTTTAGCCACCACCGGAGCCCCTCCGGTACCCGTTCCCCCGCCCATACCGGCGGTGATAAAGGCCATGCGGGTATTCACTTCGAGGATTTTGGTAATATCCTCAATGCTTTCCTCCCCGGCCTGTTTTCCGATCTCCGGATTGGCCCCTGCCCCCAGGCCCTGAGTCAGGTGGGGCCCCAGCTGGATTTTATTCGGCACAGGGCTTTGCGCCAGAGCCTGCGAGTCCGTATTGCAGACGATAAAATCCACGCCTTCAATATTCTGCTCATACATGTAGTTGACGGCATTGCTTCCTCCGCCGCCTACGCCGATCACTTTAATGATCGAGGATTGATTCTTGGGAATTTCAAAATGGATCATAATGCTGGTTTTTCGGGTTAGTAATGGTCTGGATTAATTCTGGAACGATTATGCATATGCTGGTTTAACGGATCTCCTGGTCATCGATATCTTCAAATAGGCGCATGAACTTACCTTTGAATCCATCAAATAACTTTTTGATGGCCTCTCCCCTCCGGCGCTGTTGGCCCAGCTCTTCCGACTCCTCTTCAATTTCCCCCAGGGATTCCGGCTCTTGGGTATCCACCCAATCGGCCGCAGAGTCCGCCTGGCTGAGGTGAATCATATTCCCCCCTTCTCCGACGAAACGGAGCCTGCCGTTCTCATAATCATGATTACCGCGGAGAATCAGGCCTATACAGGTGGAATACATGGGATTCATCAGGGTATCGGAATGTCCCCCGGCTAAATGCTCATTGGGATAGCCCACCCTGGCGCCCAGCCCGATCATATACTCCGCCAGAGGAATGATATGTTTGAGCTGGGCCCCGCCTCCGGTGAGAATCACTCCTCCGTACAGCCTTTTTTCCAGATTGATCTGCTTGAGATGATAGAGTACATATTCGAAGATCTCCTGCATACGGGCCTGGATGATATTGGCCAGATTCTTCACCGTGATCTCCTTGGGAGCTAGCCCCCGGAGGCCCGGGATCGTAATATAGGTATGGGCATTGGCTTCTTCGGCCAGAGCCATGCCAAACTGTACTTTCATCTGTTCGGCCTGGGCCCTGAGCACCCCCAGCCCGGTGCGGATATCATTGGTGATATTGGCCCCGGCATAGGGGATAACGGCCGTATGCTTGAGAATCCCGTCATAGAACACGGCCATATCGGTGGTGCCCCCTCCAATATCCACTATGGCCACTCCCGCTTCCAAATCTTCATCATTCATGACCGCGGCAGCCGATGCCAGCGGCTGGAGCACCAGATCCCGGGTATGCAGACCGGACTTGTCTACACAGCGCTTAATGTTCCGGATGGCATTGCGGTCCCCGGTAATTATATGGAAATTGGCGCCGATCTTGATTCCGCTCATGCCCACCGGGTCGATCACATTGGGGGTATTGTCCACGGTGAACTCCTGGGGGATGATATCGATGATCTGATCTCCGGCCGGAATATAGGTTTTGTACTGATCGCGAACCAGCATATCGATATCAGATTTGCTGATTTCATCCTCCGTGTTCAGCCTTACCCGGTCCCCTCGGGTCTGGAGGCTCTTGATATGCTGGCCGGCAATCCCCACATAGACTTCCTTAATGTCCAGCTTGGGGTTCGACGCCAGGCAGGCGCTGAGGGCCTGCTGTATGGACTGGATGCATTGCTCAATATTCAGTACCACGCCATGGCTGACACCTACGGATTCGGCCTGCCCGAATCCAAGTATCTCCAATTTGCCGAAGGCATTCTTCCGGCCGGCTATGGCCACCACCTTGGTGGTGCCTATGTCCAGTCCTACAATAATGGGGGATTCTTTCTTATTCATGATTTCAGTGGATTATGATTTCTATTGCGCGTCTGGATTATATATGTATTTGGGTTTCTCGTTTTTTCCGGTATCGGGGACCGGGTCCGGAGGCTTTGCCGGCATGGGATCCCGAGCGGTTTCTTCCCTGCCGCCGTCCAGGAGGGATTCCTCCCTATGAGGCGGCGACCAGGACTGCCCTTCGGCTTGTCGGAATTCGGCTTCCCGGGATGCGTTATCCCCTATATCCGGAATCCGGCGGGGCGGATCCGGCCTTCGGGCGTCCAGGCGGGGGGAGGCCACCACCTGGCCCCGGAAACGGAGGTCCAGCACCTGGTACTGGTTCCATCCTATATCGCGAACCACCTGATCGTAGAACAGCCACAGGTGGCGGAACTTCTCTTCGAGTCTTTCGGCGGAGCCGATCCGGATTCTCTGGTTGCCCAGCATGGGGATCAGTTCGAACTCCTTGTTCCTATCATAAATCAGCTGGGCCGCCTGAGCGGTCCAGAAGGAATCGGACTGAATGAAGCGGCTGAGGCGGACGATTTGGGCGCGGTCGAAGCTGTCCAGCTCATCCCATTTCCCCTCACAGGTGAGCACCAGTCCATAATGGGTGTATTCGGAGGACAAAGGCATGAGCCGGGCTTCCTCGTCCAGATAAAAGCTATGGTCGTCCTCGTCCCAGACCCGGACCAGAGGCCGACGCTGGCGGATCTCGACCTGGATTCGGTGTCGGGGGTCCACATAGACTTCAGCGGTTTCAATCCAGGGATTGGAGAGCAGAATCCGCTCCATCTGATGGATATCCCATTCGGCCAGGGGAAGGGAATCAAGTTGCAGCCCCCGATTGCCGATAAGCTGCCTTTCCACGGCCCCGGGACGGACAAAGCCCAATTCGGGATTCAGGATACGGACCTCCATGCCCGAAATCGGTCGCTGGCGGTAAGTCCTGGCAGAGGAAGTGAAGGCCATGTAGGCCAGCACCACAACCCCCAGGCTGAATACAGCCCGCGTCAGTTTCAGCACGGATATTTTTCTTTTTCTGCTCATTTATTCTTCAGCAATTCCTCAATGGGTTTAACCAGTTGATCGATATCCCCCGCTCCGGCCGTGATGAACAGGTCCAGGGGGGCATTCTCCACAAATTTCAGCAGCCCTTCCCGGGACAGAATACTGACCTGGGGATTGGCCATCCGATCCGCAATCCATTGGGCACTGACTCCTTCCATGGGCTTTTCCCTGGCCGGATAGATATCCAGGAGGATAACTTGATCGGCCTGGTCCAGGGCGCGGGCAAATTCAGCGGCCATATCCCGGGTGCGGCTATAGAGATGGGGCTGGAAAGCCACCACCGTCCGGCGTTTGGGGAAAAGCCGCCGGACACTGGAAATCAGAGCGGCCAATTCCTGCGGATGATGGGCATAATCGTCGATATACACCAGGGAGGGGCTGTGGATCAGGTACTCAAAGCGCCGCTTCACGCCCCGGAAACCGGACAGGGCTTCCTGGAGTTCGGGCCCTTCGGCGCCCAAAAGCCGAAGGACAGCCAGGGCAGCCACGGCATTCTCCAGATTATGCATTCCCCCTATGTTCAGCCGTAGACCTTCCAGCTCCCAGTCCGGACCCTGAAGGCGGAATCCATAGCCTCCGTCTCTCTGGACAATATCGGAGGCGTAAAAGTCCGCCGCTTCATTCTGCAGGCTGTAACTGTATTCCTCGATACCGGCATGCGCCCAATCCCCTATGCCGAATTTCCGGAGCAAAGCGCCCCCGGGTCGGATCTGATGCACGTATTGCTGGAAGGCATCCTTCAGCGAATCCATGGACCCGAAAATCTCCATATGGTCGGCATCCATGGCGGTGATCAGACCAATCTGCGGGGAAAGCCGCAGAAAACTCCGGTCATACTCATCGGCTTCCACCACCGTCCAGGGCCCCTCCCCCTCCAGATAATTGGTCTCATAATTGACCGAAATGCCCCCAAGGAATGCCTGGGGATCCCTTCCCGTTTCCCGCATCAAATAGGCGATCAGGGTGGATATGGTCGTCTTCCCGTGAGTTCCGGCCACGGCAATAGTCGACCGGTCATTGGTAATCTCCTGCAGCACTTCACTGCGCTTGGCCAGGGTAAAGCCGTTTTGCGCATACCAGCTCCTGTGGGGATGGTCCGGGGATATGGCCGGGGTATAGATCACCAGGTCAGCCTGGGGATCCCTTGCCGATTCTTCCTCATCATAGCGAATGGGAATCCCCTCCCGGACCAGGCTGCGGGTCAGTTCCGTTTCCTGGCGATCGTATCCGCTGACCACAAATCCCCGGGATTTGAAATGACGGGCCAGGGCGCTCATTCCTATGCCGCCTATGCCTATGAAATAGATTCTGTTCCTCCCTTTGATCATCTGTCCTTGTTTATCCAGTGAATCATTTCCCGGGCGATCCGGATATCGGCATCGGCAATCGCCACCGATTGCAGATATTCGACCATCATGCCCTGCATGGCTTCTTCCTGTTTCAACCATATCAGCTTTTTGAGCAGATCCCGACTCAGATCCGCATCCCGGATCATCAGGGCTCCTTGATGTTCCACCAGGGACAAAGCATTGGCGGTCTGATGATCCTCTGCCGCATAGGGATAGGGCACCAATATGGTCGGTTTGGCCGCCAGGCATATTTCCGCTACCGCCAGAGCTCCGGCCCGCGAAAGGATAAAGTCCGCTGCCGCATAGGCATAATCCATTTCCAAAATGAAATCATAGACCTTGACCCGGTGCTCCCATTTCCTGGTCATTTCCACAGCTTTTTCCAGATATTGGGGACCAGTCTGCCAGATAATGCGGAATCCCTGATCCACCAGGCTCTCCAAATGCCTGTTCATGGCATCATTCAGGGATCTGGCCCCCAGGCTGCCGCCCACGACCAGCAGGCATGGGCCCTGGTCCAGTCCGAAATGGGCCAAACCCTCCGACCGGGTTCTTCGGGACTGGCTTATCCTCTCCCGGACAGGATTTCCCGTAAGAAGTATCCGATCCGGCGGGAAAAACTTTTCCATGCCCCGGTAAGCCACACAGATTCGCTTTGCCCGGCGTCCCAGCCATTGATTTGCCTTGCCGGCATAGGAATTCTGCTCCTGGATCATGGTCGGTATTCCCATGTGCTGGGCCGCCAACAAGACGGGGAAACTGGCATAGCCCCCCACCCCCAGTACCAATTGCGGATGGAAATCCCTTAGGATTCGGCGGGCTTGCCGGTATGCCCGGATCAGCATAAAGGGAAGGGGCAGATTTCTCCACCAGTGGGAACGGTTCCAACCCGCAATTTCCAGGCCCACTATGGGAAACCCTGCCCGGGGAACCCGCTCCATTTCCATCTTTCCCTTGGCCCCGACAAACTGGACGGAAATCTGCGGTTCCAAGCGCTTCAGAGCCTGGGCAATGGCTATGGCGGGAAACACATGTCCCCCGGTACCTCCTCCCGATATGATCACCCGCTTATCCATAACTCACCTCCTTTTCCCTTGGGCTTTGTCTGGGGGAATCCATCTCCGGTGCGGGGACAGCCTGGGCACCCTTAGCCTTCCCCTCCATTTCCTCCACATATCGGCTTACGCTGAGCACCATTCCCAGGGCAATACTGTTGAACAAAACCGAGGATCCGCCCATGCTTACCAGAGGAAGGGTCAGTCCGGTCACCGGCAGCAAATTGACATTCACGGCCATGTTGATCATGGCCTGGAAGACTAGGGTAATAGTCAGTCCCACGGCCAGGAATGCCCCGAAAGCATAAGGGCAGCGGCGAAAAAGCACAATACTCCTCCAGAGCAAGAGCAGGTAAAGGCTGACCAGCAAAGCCGCTCCCAATAACCCGTATTCCTCCACAATCGAGGCAAAGATGAAATCCGAGAAGGCCTCCGGCAGAAGGTTCTTCTGCATGGAGTTCCCTGGACCCAGACCAGTCAACCCTCCGTTGGCGATGGCAATCTTCGCCTGAAGCACCTGGTAAACCTCCCCTTCTTTTCCAGACAGGGATGCCCAAAAATCCAGGAATCGATTCTCCCAGGTCTCAGCCCGGCCCAAACCGGTGATCTTCGACAGGGTATAGACTCCGATCAGGGAAACCAGCCCTCCCAGGGCCAGGACCAGAATATGTTTGACCCGCACCCGGCCGATGAAAAACAGTATGCAGCAGGACATGCCCAGCATCATGGCCGTGGACAAGTTGGCGGGCATGATCAACAGGCAGGTGAGCAATACGGGAATCAGCACAGGAATGAATCCCTTCTTCCAGTCCTTAATGGTGGCCTGGCGGGTACTGAGCATTCGGGCAAGCAGCATGAATAGCGCCAGTTTGGCCAGATCTGAACTCTGAAAGGTGAGATTAATCACGGGCAACCTTACCCAACGGGACCCATCGTTTATGCTGGTCCCGAAAACCAGCGTATAGATCAGCAAGGGAATGCTGACCACATAAAGCAGGACGGCAAAACGGGCAAAGCGGGTATAGTGGATCCTATGGACCAGGAATATGATGCCCAGGCCCATGCCGAGCACCATCAGCTGCTTGATCAGAAAATGGTGGGCATTCTTATCCATACGGTACACCAGGGTTCCTGTCGAGCTGTATACCGCCAGCAGGCTGATGAACGAGAGGATAAGCACCACCGCCCATATTATCTGATCTCCGCGAAATAAATCCCAAACCGTTCTCATAATCTCCGATTTAGAGCGCCATTACCGCTTCTTTGAATTGTGTTCCCCTGTCTTCATAGTTCTGAAATAAATCAAAGCTGGCGCAGGCCGGCGAAAGCAGTACCACATCCCCTTTATCCGCCAGGGAATAGGCAGCCCTGACCGCATCTGCGGCCGTTTCTGTGTCCAGGATCCGGGAAATCCGGCCCTCGAAGGCCCGATGGATGGGCGCATTGTCCAGTCCAAGGCATACAATGGCTTTGACCTTCTCTTCCACCAGTTCATAAAGCGCTGAATAATCATTTCCCTTGTCCTGTCCTCCCAGGATCAGCACCACGGGCTGCCTCATGCTTTCCAGGGCAAACCATACGGAATTTATGTTGGTGGCCTTGCTGTCGTTGATGAAGTCCACTCCCCGGACACTGGCCACAAATTCCAGGCGATGCGCCAATCCCTCAAAACGCATGAAGCTTTCCCTGATCTTCTCCTTCCTGATGCCCGCAATCCTGGCGGAAATCCCTGCTGCCATACTATTGTAAAGATTATGTTTCCCTCTGACCGTCAATTCGTCTATGGACTGTGTCCATTCGCTGTCCTTTTCCCGGAAATGCATTTGGTCTGCTTCCACAAAGGAGGCCAAGGGCTTGTTCTCTGATTTGTTCATGGTAAAATACAAGATTGAAGGGCTTAACTTATGATGATTAATATGGTCGACGATCAGCGGATCGTCCCCATTCACTATGAAATAGTCCTGAGCTCTCTGCCGGGTGCAAATCCGGAATTTGGCCTTCAGATAATCCTCGATTCGGTTTTGGTAGCGGTCCATATGGTCCGGCTGAATATTGAGCAATACGGCTATGTCCGGCCGAAACCGGTCTACATCTTCGAGCTGAAAGCTGCTAAGCTCCATCACATACCATTCCGTGGGTTGCTCAGCCAATTGGCGGGCGAAGCTGTGGCCAATGTTGCCGACCAGCGATACCGAATATCCAGCATTGCGGAGCAGTGCATGGATCATAGCGCTGGTGGTGGACTTGCCATTGCTTCCCGTAACCGCAATAATCTTTCCTCCCTCCATTTCCCGGAACCCAAACTCAATCTCGCCCAGAGGATCCAGACCCCGGGACCTTAAGTCTTCCATTATGGGGGACAAGGGAGGAATACCCGGACTTTTCACGACCAGATCCACTCCGTCCAGTATTCCTGGCCCATGACCCCCTTGTTCATAGGGAATATGGGCCTGCTCCAGCTGAAGGGCATAACGGGGACTTATGGGGCCGGAATCGGAGACAAAAACTTCCCATCCCCGCTTGCGGGCAAGCAGGGCTGCACCGGTGCCGCTTTCGCCGCCCCCCAGGACCAGAAGTCTTTTATTTTGTCTCTGCGCTTTCATTGCCCTTTGTTCATTGCAGTTTTAAGGTGACTATGCTGAATATGGCCAGCAGTATGCCTATGATCCAGAATCGGGTAGCAATTTTGCTCTCATGGTATCCCAGCTTCTGATAGTGATGATGAAGCGGGGCCATGAGCAATAATCTCACGCCTTCCCCCCGGCGCTTTCGCGTCCATTTGAAATACCAGACCTGGAAGATAACACTCAGGTTCTCGACCAGAAACACCCCGCAGATGATGGGAATCAGCAACTCCTTACGGACGATGATGGCCAGGGAGGCGATGATCCCTCCCAGGGCCAGGCTGCCGGTATCCCCCATAAATACCTGGGCGGGATAGGCATTGTACCAGAGAAATCCCACACAGGCACCCACGAATGCCCCAATAAAAATGGACAGTTCCCCCAGGTTCGGGATATGCATGATATTGAGGTAATCGGCGAATATGTAGTTCCCCGACACATAGGCAAAGACTCCCAGGCAAACCCCCGCAATAGCCGAAACCCCGGTGGCCAGACCATCGATCCCATCGGTGATGTTGGCCCCATTGGAAACGGCCACGATAATGAAAATCACAAAGAGCACATAGATGACCGGGGTAAGCAGACCCATGGCCTCCTGCCCGAAGGCCTGGGCAATGCGCGCATAGCTCATTTCGTTGCCTTTAAGAAAAGGAATGGTCGTCGTGGCCGTCTTTACCTCCACATAGGTATGCGATCTACCCTGATTATCCGGACGCTGATAGGGTTTGGAGGCCAGCTGCTCGGTGGGGTTGCGCAACACAGGCTGCCCCTCCTTGATCTCCCGGGTAGTGACCACATGGGAATTATAATACATGGTCAGACCCACAATGATGCCCAGGCCCACCTGGCCCAGAATCTTGAATCGGCCTGCCAATCCCTCTTTGTTCTTGCGGAACACCTTGATATAGTCGTCCATGAATCCCACCAGGCCCAGCCAGAGCGTGGAGACAATCATAAGCAGGATGTATACATTACCGATCCGGGCAAAGAGAAGAGTGGGGATGAGTATGGCGGCAATAATCAGCAGCCCGCCCATAGTCGGAGTTCCTTTTTTGCTACCCTCCCCCTCCAGGCCAAGGTCCCTAATGGTCTCTCCGATCTGTCTTTTTCTCAGATAGGAAATAATCCCCTTACCCAGCACCGCGGAAATCACCAGCGACAGAATAACCGCCATGGCAGTACGGAAGGTGATATAATAAAACACGCCCGCGCCGAATAGCCCGAATTGCTCTCTAAGATATATGAACAGATAATATAGCATAGGCGTTTACTTGTCCAGAGATTCCCATTGTTCTTTTAGTACCAAACGATCATCGAAATCCATACGCTTTCCGCGGATCTCCTGATAGGTTTCATGTCCTTTTCCGGCCACCAGGATAATATCCCCCTGGCGGGCCAGAAGGCAAGCCGTCCGGATAGCTTCCCGACGGTCCGTTATGCGCAGCACCTTCTTTTTCTGAGTGGGCTTCAGCCCGGATTCCATATCATCGAGAATGGACTCTGGATCCTCCGAGCGGGGATTATCCGAAGTCAGGATTACCTGGTCGCTGTACCTGGCGGCCAGTTCAGCCATCAAGGGGCGTTTGGCCTGGTCTCGGTCGCCGCCGCATCCCACCAGGGTGATCAGGCGCTGATCCTTCTCCCGGAACTGTTCTATGGTCGCCAGCACATTGCGCAGGGCATCCGGCGTGTGCGCATAGTCCACGATTCCCATCAGGCGCTCCCGGGGAGAGACCAGGGTTTCCATCCTGCCCGGAGCTCCCTGGAGACGGGACAGCCCTCGGAGGGCATCCATCGGATCCATGCCTAGCCACTGGCTAACCCCGAAGGCCGCCAGAAGGTTATACGCATTGAACAGGCCAAGAAGCAGGAAATGGGTCTGATGCTCCCCAATGGCCATCTGAAGCCCATAGAGGCTGTTCTCCAGTACCTTTCCCTTATAATCCGCCGGGCGACTCAGGCTGTAGAAGGCTTTCTGCGCCCGGGTGTTCTGCAACATATAGTCCCCCCGCCGGTCATCCCGGTTGGAAAGGGCCAAGGCCTTATCGGGTAACTGATCAAAAAACCTCTTTTTCACTTCCACATAAGTCCGGAAATCCCCATGGTAGTCGAGGTGATCATGGCTGATATTGGTAAACACCCCGGCGTGGAATTCGAGTCCGGCAATCCGCCTCTGGTCGATGGCATGGGAACTGACTTCCATGAACACATACCGGCATCCCTGGGCCTCCATATCGTGAAGCAAGGACTGCAAAGCCAGAGAATCGGGAGTGGTATGCGTGGAGGGGCGCCTCTGTCCATTGATTTCCACCGATACCGTGGAAATCAGTCCAACGGCCTCTCCCTGGGACCGATACAACTGGTAGAGCAAGGTGGCCACCGTGGTCTTCCCATTGGTACCCGTAATGCCCACCACCTTCATTTTCCGGGAAGGATGGCCATGGAAGGCCGAACTGATTTCTCCGGCGGCCTCGGCACTGTCCGCCACCCGGACATAGACCACCTGGTCGCTGATCTGAGCAGGAAAATGCTCACAGAGAATCATGGATGCCCCGGCCTCGGCCGCCGCCTCCATATAGTCATGGCCATCCTGGTGATGTCCGCGGATGGCCAGGAACCCGAATCCCGCCTCCAGGGTACGGGAATCCAGGCTCAACCCCTTCAGGGGCAGGCTCAGATCTCCCCGGGTTTCCAGAACCTGGACATGGGTCAATATTTCGGCTACGGTAATCATATTTTCAATTCCAGTCTAATGGATTCTCCCTTTTTCACAGGTGTTCCCGGGTCAATGGACTGAGCATGAACCTGTCCGTTCCCCTTTCTCTCCACCCGCAGTCCTCTTTTCTCCAGCAGGTAAACGGCATCCCGGAGACCCATCCCCCGCACATCGGGCATAAGCTCCGGGTCCATGTTCCGGACCTGCCAGGGCGAAGAGGCCAGGGTGTCCTCCCTCCTTTCCACCCAGCCTTCGCTGGGCAGATCCTGTTCCCCGAACCGGGGAAGGAGGACCGAAAGCTGGGAAGCCGCCCCGGCCCGGACCACCAGCTCTGGCTCCCGATTCTTCTTTAGGGTATCCAAAGGAGAATACCAGGATCCGCTCTCGGAAGAGAATATTCTATCGGCTATAGTCCGGAACACCGGGGCCGCCACAGTGCTTCCATAATAAGCCCGGGAATGGGGGCGAGTCCGAATGGCTATGGCAATCGTGTATTTGGGCTTGTCGGCGGGGAAATACCCCACAAAGGAACCCTGATAAACTCTGTCGCTGTATTTGATCCCCTTGTCCGCTACCTGGGCCGTGCCGGTTTTTCCGGCAATGGGATAATTGGGACCTTGAATGTTTTTGGCCGTTCCGCTGATCGCCACTTCCCTTACGCATTCCTGAAGTTGGGCCACCAGGCTGGAATCCCCTATGGCAGGCACTAGCACTTGGGGAGAAAAATGGACCTTGTCCAGGCCATATTCCCGGATGGAACTGATCAGATAAGGCTTCATCATTTTCCCTCCATTGGCCACGGCATTATATACCATGCAGGTATGCAGGGGCGAAATCATCACCTCATAGCCCGTGGCCATCCAGGGCAGGGTGGTGGCCGACCAGCTGGGATCCTTTGGCGACTTAAGCACCGGCCGCCGTTCTCCCGGTATATCAATACCGGTGGGCTGATCCAGGCGAAGGGCCCTGAGATTCTCGATGAACCGGCCCGGGTCCTTGTAATAGTGCTGGTGGACCAGCTTGGCCATGGCCGCGTTGGAAGACTGGGCAAAAGCCTGCTTGATCGTGGTTTCCCTTATGCCCAGATGGACATCGCGCATCACCCTCCTTCCGAAGGCTATAGAGCCTCCCTCGGCATCCATTTTGTCGTCTACCGAGATATATCGATCCTTGAGCAGGGAATAGAGCGTCATCAACTTAAAGGTGGATCCAGGTTCGGTGGGAATCAGGGCATAATTGAAATCCTCCCAGTAGCTGCCGTCCTTCTGGCGGCCCAGGTTGACCAGGGCGCGGATCTTGCCGGTCTCCACCTCCATGACTATGCAGGTTCCGTATTGAGCATCGTACTGCCTGAGCACGGACTCCATGGCGTTTTCGGCTATATCCTGAATGCGCATATCCAGGGTGGTGACCAGATCCTTTCCGTTTTCCGATTCCATCTCGGTGCCGGTGATGGGCACCCAAACGCCTCCGGTCATCTTCTGCTCAATTCGGGTCCCCGG
Organism: uncultured Chitinophagaceae bacterium; assembly: GCA_964412885.1. Taxonomy (GTDB): domain Bacteria; phylum Bacteroidota; class Bacteroidia; order Chitinophagales; family Chitinophagaceae; genus CAYPQN01. The sequence goes on from CAYPQN010000014.1 coordinate 19,388, forward strand.
GATCCCCTGAAGTATGCTATCATAGGCGGCCTCAATACCAATGGCAGGACTGTTCTCCCTCCATAAGCCTATGGTGCGGTAGGCCAACTTGCCGAAAGGGTTCACCCTGCTGGGCCGCAGCTCATGAATGAATCCCCCGCGGAATTTGCCCAGGCGGAACAGAGGTAACTCCCTGAGGGACTGATACTCATGGTAGGCCACGGATTTCTTCAACAGGAAGTACTTTTGATTCTTGTCCTTTCCCTGGCGGAGTTTGCGCATATAGTATTGCGGGCTCCGGTCCCCGAATACCTCCGCTATCCCCCGGGCCAGTGCCTCCAGACTGTCCTCGAAGCGTTTATCGTCGATAACGCTGAAATCTATATGGATATCGAAGCGGGGAATCGTGGAACAAAGCAGCTTCCCGTCCTCCGTATAAATATTCCCCCGCTCTGCAGACAAAGTGGTTACCCGCGTATTGATATTCTTTCCCAGGGCTCTCAGTTCCGGGCCCTCGTCCACCTGAATAATGGCCGCCTTCACCAATACCGCCCCTCCCAGCAGGCAAAGGCAGGTAAAGGCCAGATAGACCCGGAATCGTATGTCCTTTTTAATATCCAAGGGGCGGCAATCCGTTTTGGCTGGAGTCCGAATTCAGCATGTAGGCCGGCAGGCTCAGGGGCTTCAGCCCCAGTTTTCCCGCCCGGTCCACGACTTTGTTTTCGATTTCCAGATTCAGCAATTGAGTTTTCCTGTCCATATATTTCCAGCGCAGCTCCTTGAGCTGCTCCTGGGCTTCATTCAATTCCTTCTGAACGGTCACGGCCCTTTGGGTGTTGTGGATATATATCGTGGACACCAGGGCCAGAAATGCCAGATAGGGAACATTTCCCACCAGCGCCTGATAGGAGAACTTCTCCAGAAAGGAAGGCAGGCTCCTGCGAGGGGACTGGTTTCTTTTCTGAGTACTCATATCTTCGGTTTATCTTGCCATTTTCCGGGAAATAACCGCCGGGCAATCCTCATCCGTGCTGACCGGGACCGGGGATTGCGCTGAATCTCCTCCTTGGTGGCTCCGATTCGGCCGGGAGGCAGCATCTCGAACAAAGGCTCCCGGAGCGGCCTCCCATATATGTCCTTTTCGGCTTCCTCCCAGTGCCCCCATTTCATAAATCGTTTCACCAACCGGTCTTCCACCGAATGGTAACTGATCACCACCAGCCTGCCTCCATAGCGAATCCGCCTGCCCATCTGCTCCAACCAGTCTTGAAGCGCACCCAATTCATCATTCACCTCTATGCGTATGGACTGAAACACCTGGGCCAGGTACTGATGGTAATTTCCCCGGATCAGGGGCTCCACCATGGTGCGCAGCGCCATGGTCGTCTCCAGGGTCTGATGCTCCCTTTCTTTGACGATATGGCGGGCCAATGCCCGGGAATTGCGCAGGGATCCGTACTTTTCGAACAGATTCTGCAATTCCTTTTCTCCGTAGGTCTTCAGGATCTCCTGGGCGGTTTTCCCCGATTTCTTGTCCATTCTCATATCCAGGGGGCCGGACCAGCGGGTGGAAAACCCCCTTTCTTTCTCATCAATCTGAAAAGAACTTACCCCCAGGTCGGCCAGTGCCCCGTCGATTTCATTCAGTCCTTTGGCCCTGATAAACCGCTCCGCATGCCGGAAGTTTTCCGGGATGAAAATCAGCCTTTCGTCCTCCGGCAGGTTCTGGCGAGCGTCGGGGTCCTGGTCGAAGGCTATCAGCTTGCCCCGGGGACCAAGGCGGGAGAGAATTTCCCGGCTATGTCCCCCACCGCCGAAGGTGGCGTCCAGGTATACGCCGTCCGGCTGAACTGCCAGACCATCAACGGCCTCCTTAAGAAGCACTGCTGTATGGTAGGTTTCCGCTCTTTCCATGACTATAGCGTTTCCCCGGGAAGCAGGAAATCCGAACCCGCCACCTGTTCGGCCAGGCTGCTGAAGTTTTCCGACTTCTCTTTCAGGTATTGATAATAGGTATCCTTATCCCAGAGCTCCACCTTGTTCCCCTGGGCCGAAAAAATCATTTCCTTTTTGATTCCCCCGTATTCGAGAAGAGAGCGAGGCACCAGTATCCTTCCGGCCTGGTCCGCCTCCACGGGGGTGGCGCCGTTCAGGAACAATCGCTTGAATTCCCGGACGCTGTTGTTGAAATCATTCAGCCGAAGAATACGACCAGCAAGCTGGTCCCAGTCCTTGCGCAGATAAAAAGTCAGGCAATGCTCAAATCCCCGGTTCAGCACGAACTGTTGCGCGCTGTCTTCAGGCAGCTGCTTACGAAAGCCGGAGGGAAGCAGGAAGCGTCCCTTGGCATCGATGGCTACCTCATATTCTCCGAGAAAATGCGTCATGCGGCGTTACAAGCTGAATTGTTCCCACAAAATAACACATTTTCCCACTTAATTCCACCAAAAACAGGCGAACAAATTTATCCACAGTATTGGTTCGCCGCTAAACCCTTCAAATATAAGCGCTTAGGGTTAAAACTCTGGATTTGGGCGACAATAGCCTGTGCATAAGATGTGCATAACGGTGAATTTCGGTGAAAATCCATCTTCTCCTTGGATTTTCGAGGAAATTTAGGTATGCTGCTTCCCTTTTTGTAACTTTGCCCCCTTTGGTGGAAATCATGATGAATCGGCGACCTTTACCTATGCTGGGTTTCGTGCTTTGCCTTAGCTTGCTGTGGTCCTGCAGCGGCTTCGACAAGGTGAAGAAAAGCAATGACATCAACTATAAGCTGGAGAAGGCCAATGCCTATTTCGACCAGAAGCGCTATGATCTGGCCAATCAACTCTATTACGATTTGCTGCCGGTGATGAAGAACACGCGCAATTATGAGGCGCTTTATTGGCGCTATGCCCAGAGTTACTGGCATATGAAAGACTATCTTTCCGCTTCCTACCACTTCCGGAACTTTGTGGATTTCTTCCCCAACAGCCCAAACCGAACGGAGGCCGAATACCTCAGTGCCCTTTCCTTTTACGAGATGGCGCCCAAGCCCTCCCTGGACCCGACCCATACGCAGAAGGCCCTGGAAGCCCTACAGTCCTTCATCAACACCCACCCCGAGTCCCCCCATCTGGAACAGGCTTCCCAGTACGTGGACGATCTAAGGGACCGGCTGGAAACCAAGGCAGCCAATGCCGCCAAACTCTATTATGACATTGGCCAGCACAAGGCCTCCGGGGTGGCCTACAAATATGTGATGAGGCAGTATCCGGCCTCAGAGCATTCGGATTACTACCAGTACATGGTCGTCCGGTCCCTGTACGACTTTGCCAAAGAAAGCATTTCTTCCCGCCAGGAGGAGCGCTTTGCCGAAACTCTGGAGGAGTATCGCAAACTGGTGGACGAATATCCCCGTTCCCCCTATCTTAGGGAAGCGGAAAAAATAGCCCAAATGGCCCAAACCAATATAAATTCCATAAGAAATGAGCGTAAATAAAAAATCAATCACCACGATCAGCCCCCTGGTGGAAACCCAGGACGTGGCCGCCCTAAAGGCCAAGACCGGGAATCTTTATGAATCCATTGCCATAATCAGCAAGAGAGCCAACCAGATTTCCATTAACCTGAAAGAGGAGCTGCACCGCAAACTGGAAGAGTTTGCCTCCCATGGAGACAATCTGGAAGAAATCCATGAAAACAAGGAACAGATTGAGATCTCCCGCATGTATGAGCGCATGCCTAACCCATCCCTCCAGGCCACCCAGGAGTTTTTGGACGACAAGATTTACTACCGCAAAAAATAACCGCCATGAAATGGCTCCCCTTGGGGAGCCATTTTTTTCCCCGCAAAAAAGGTATCCGGTGATATGGCGACCTAGAGTATCCGAGAATGATAACCCGAGCTTACAAACATGTTTTCTTTGATCTGGACCATACGCTCTGGGATTTTGAAACCAATGCCACCCGGACAATCCATCAGATTCACCGGGAATTCCGGGACCTGTTGCCCGCTCATGTTGGTCCCCGGGATTTTGCCCAACGATTTCGGATACACAATCATAATCTATGGATGCGATTCCAGGAAGGGAAAATCCGAAGGCGGGATTTTCAGTGGAAGCGATTCTGGCTAACCCTTATGGATTTTGGCTGTGCCGATCAGAACCTTTCTCTACGACTGCATAATAGTTATGCGGACATTCTGCCTTTTCAGGGCCGTCTGATTCCGCACGCCCGGCAAACCCTCGAATACCTGTCCGAACGCTATTCCCTTCACCTGATTACCAATGGATTGGAATCTGTTCAGACTCAGAAAATCCGATCCTCGGGGATCGAGGACTATTTCCGGCATATCATCTGTTCGGAGAACTCCATGAGCCGAAAGCCCCAGCCGGAAATATTTCAATATGCCCAGTCCATGACCGGAGCTCTCCCTGAGGAATCGGTGATGATCGGCGACCGCTATGAGGTGGATATTGTCGGGGCTCGCAGGGCGGGATGGGATCAGATCTACTTCAATCCTGGGCGCAGGCGCCATGGCCAGAAACCTACCCTGGAAATTCGCTGCCTAAGGGAACTAATGGACCGGCTTTAGTACCCAGGGCTGGAACGATATCCCGCAAATAACCTCCCACCTACGCGATAATCATTCTTGTTTAAGCAATAAATTATTTACTCCTGCCAATCCATCAGCTGGCCGAAACTTGTATGCTTATTTATCCTTTTTTATCCCCTGAAAGATGGCAAAATTATTGAACAAATTGAGACCCAATCTGATGCAGATGAAAATCCCCGATGCCCGGGAAAGCCTGAACGTCGAGTCTACCTCGAATATAGTAAAGGAGCACCACCCCAAAAGAAGTGTGCCTTGGCTTTGCCCATCTTTCCATGCTCCCACACCCCTATAACCGCAACAGAATAAGGATCACTTGACATGGGGCAATCCAGAATCCTATAAGCCTACTGGATACTCGTGTCCGCCTTCCAAAGAGACAAAGACCGATTATCGAGAAAATATACCGGCGGATCCTCGTTCCATATTATTAAAAATGGATCCGCAAAAAAGCTATCCAAGGGTCTCCTTAGAACCACAAGCCTGGAGCAGTGGAGAATTCGAATTTTCGGTCTTCAAATCATGATCATACATGGTGATTTGCAGGACATATAATATCCAGGGAAGGGGATTACCCCCGGACCTGAACTTCCTCGATCAGCCTTTCCCCGAAATACTCATTCACCCTTTCCACGATACGCGCCTTGCCGGCACTCAGTTCCTGCCGCAATACGGCCTGATCGCTATCTATATACAGGGTTTTGTCCCTAAGGGAAACCCTCCTGGTGTATCGACTTATCGTTTTTCCCATAATGGCTTCCCATTCCTCGCGGATCCGGATTTCCATCACCCGGGATTTCCACCGGCTGCGTTCCAACAATAAATTCAGGGCTTCGCCCACAGAATACGATCCCATGGCAGCAAATTAGCACTATTTCCTCAATGCTCTCTCCAATCCATTCCCTCTTGAATTCCCCGAATCCCCGCGCCGGAAAAAACCCGGGCGACCGATGGCTAGTTGTCGGGGAAACTCTATATTTGTGTACCGAAGTTTGCCGATGCAGGCTCTTCCTTTGCGACCAGAATTTATGAAAAAAAGATTGCTATCCCTGGGGATTATCCTGATTGGCTTCCTGCTTCCGGGCTGTTCCGAAGACTTTCAGGTCACCGCCCCCTATCAGAATGTCACCGTAGTCTACGGATTGCTTAACCCCCTGGATACGGCCCATTACATTAGGATCCAAAAAGCATTTCTGGACGAAAACAAATCCGCCATCCGCATGGCCACTGATCCGGATTCGAGCTTTTATGCCCAGCTGACGGTCACCCTCACTGCCTTTTCCGACCCCGAAGGGAAAGATCCGGTGACCACCCATATGCTGGAAAAAGTGAATCTGAATCAGGAAGGCTATACCAAGGAAGAAGGGGCTTTTTTCCAAGATCCTTCTTATGCATACAAATTCAAAGCCTCACTGAATCCCTATCAGTACTATAGACTCCGCATTCTCCATCCCGGATCCGGTCGTGTGGACTCTTCCGATCTGTTCGGGATCGTGAACGCGGAAACCGACCGAAATCCCAGCCATTTTTATGTACGGGACTTTGTGGCGGAAGGACTGACCATCGATTTTTCCCGGACAGGGGCCAATTTCCGCTATGTGCTGGAGGGATATTTCCCCCGGAACGGGAAGGTGGTGGAAGGAAAGATCCGCTTTCATTATGTGGACCGCCATGTGCTCTCCGGAGCCGAGACCCGGCGTTATGTCGACGTATCCCTGGGCCGGGATGTGGATTACGGGGCAGACCGCTCTTTCCGCCTTGAACTGCCCAATGCCCAGTTCTATTCCTCCCTTTCGGAACTGATGGGTCCCGCGCCGGCCAATACCGAAAGGTATCTGGACAGTATGGATTATTATCTTTATGCCGGATCCTCGGAATTGTTTACCTATGAGCAGATTAATCTGGGCCAGACCGGACTGACCTCGGATCAGATTCGTCCTTACTATACCAATCTTCGGGGAGAAAACATCCTGGGCCTGTTGGCTTCCCGGACCCTGAGGTTCTATTCTGGAGCCGTGATTTCCCCACAGACCCTGGAAGCTCTGAAAACCCATCCCGAAACCGCCTCCCTGAACATCCGGGGATTCTACGACAAGTAGTCCGGTCCCCCCTGGGTGCCTGGTCTGGGAAAATACCGGCAAAACTGTCTGTATTTAGCGGCCTTCGCATCTTAATTTTTTCAGTTTGTCAGAATGCCTGCCAATATTTCAGAGAACCCTCTGATGGCACATCAATTGAACGAAATCAACCATAAAGGAAAAAATATATCAGGAATATCAACTTCAGCATTATGGGAAAAATAATCGGAATTGACTTAGGGACCACCAACTCATGCGTCGCCGTAATGGAAGGCAATGAGCCCGTGGTCATTGCCAACGACGAAGGCCGCAGGACCACGCCTTCCATTGTAGGATTTCTTAAGAACGGGGAGCGCAGAATTGGGGACCCGGCAAAGCGTCAGGCCATTACCAACCCCACCAATACGGTCATGTCCATTAAAAGATACATGGGCCGGAGCTTTGATGAGGTGAAAGATGAGATGACGCACAATTCCTACAAGATCATCAAAGGGGATAACAATACCCCCCGGGTGAGCATAGACGACCGGGTGTACACCCCTCAGGAAATATCGGCTATGGTTCTGCAGAAAATGAAGAAGACCGCCGAAGAATTCCTGGGCCAAGATGTACATGAAGCCGTGATCACCGTGCCGGCCTATTTCAACGATGCCCAGCGGCAGGCCACCAAGGAAGCCGGGGAGATCGCCGGGCTCAAGGTGCGGCGCATCATCAACGAACCGACAGCCGCCGCCCTGGCCTATGGTCTGGACAAACAGAATGCCGACAGCAAGATTGCCGTATTCGACCTGGGAGGAGGGACTTTCGACATATCCATTCTGGAGCTGGGAGACGGAGTCTTTGAGGTAAAATCCACCAGCGGGGATACCCATCTGGGTGGAGACGACTTCGATAAAGTGATTATGGACTGGCTGGCCGAAGAGTTTAAAAAAGAAGAAGCGGTGGATCTGCATAAAGATCCCATGGCCTGGCAGAGGCTGAAAGAAGCCTCGGAGAAGGCCAAGATCGAGCTTTCCTCTTCCCAGGAAACCGAGATCAACCTACCCTATATCACCGCTGTGGACGGGGTCCCCAAGCACCTGGTGCGCAAACTGTCCCGGGCCAAGTTTGAACAACTGGCCGACAACTTGATCGAAAGGACCCTGGAACCCTGCCGCAAGGCCCTGAAGGATGCCAATTTGGAAACCTCCGATATCGATGAAGTCATCCTGGTCGGCGGATCCACCCGCATCCCCAAAGTTCAGGAAGTGGTGGAAAAATTCTTTGGTCGCAAGCCGCACAAAGGGGTGAACCCCGATGAGGTGGTGGCCATTGGCGCCGCCATTCAGGGTGGAGTATTGACCGGGGATGTAAAAGATGTTCTCCTTCTGGACGTCACCCCTCTTTCTTTGGGTATCGAAACCATGGGCGGAGTAATGACCCGTCTGATTGAAGCCAATACCACCATCCCCACGAAGAAAAGTGAGGTGTTCTCCACGGCCAGCGACAATCAGCCCAGTGTGGAAATCAACGTGATTCAAGGGGAAAGACCCATGGCCAAAGACAACAAGTCCCTGGGAAGATTCATTCTCGACGGAATTCCCCCGGCTCCGAGGGGAGTGCCCCAGGTGGAAGTAACTTTCGATATTGACGCCAACGGAATACTTCATGTCACCGCCAAGGACAAAGGCACCGGCAAGCAGCAGAATATCCGCATCGAAGCCGGTAGCGGTCTGAGCAAGGAAGAGATTGAAAGGATGAAGAACGAAGCCAAAGCCAACGAAGAGGCAGACCGTCAGGTAAAGGAAAGGGTGGAAAAGCTAAACCTGGCCGATGGATTGATCTTCAACTCCGAAAAGCAGCTCAAGGATTACGGAGATAAGATTCCCGAAGACCAGAAAACCGCCATCGAATCCGCACTGACTAAGCTCAAGGAAGTACATAAGGCAGAAGACATGGAAGGTCTGGATCCGGCCATCGAAGCCCTGAATACCGCTTGGCAGGCGGCCAGCCAGCACATCTATAACGCCCAGCAGGCCGAAGCCGGTGCCGCAGACGCCGCCGATAAGGATTCCTCTGCCAAAGGAGAAGATGAAGGCCAGGTTTCCGATGCCGAATACGAAGAAGTAAAATAAGGAGTGGTGGGGAATCTTCCCCAGGCCTGACCTACTGGTGAACATCGTCTCCCTGCGGGGGACGATTTTTTTTGGGTACCGGGTCTAACCCTGGGGGCCCTATTCCCTCCCCTTTCTTCTGACCTAAGGCCTAAAAAAACTATCTTTGTCATACACCCTCGCCTTTATTTGGGCGAAACATTCTCTGCCATGCAAGAAAGTAAATTAAAAGGATTCCAAAGTCTGTGCCTGCATGCAGGCCATGAAAGCGAATCCGGGCGAGCCCATCTGACGCCTATTTATGCCACCAGCACCTATACCTTTGATTCGGCCGAACAATCAGTGGCCTTGTTCGAAGGCAGAGAACCAGGATATGTTTATGGCCGGTTTGGCCATCCCAATGCCCTGGAGCTCGAACGGAAAATCAGCGCACTGGAAGCTTTTGAACTGAAGGATTCCCGCGGAGAACCCTTATCTCTTTTTGCTCTGGCCCACAGTTCGGGCATGGGGGCCATAAGCACGGTTTTTCTCCATCATCTTCGACCAGGTGATAAGGTCCTGGCCACCCACAGCCTTTATGGAGGCACCCAGGAACTGGTAGACAAAATCCTGGCACCCCATGGCATTTCGCTGATCAATCGGGCCCTGGACCAACCTTCGGAGATCGACCAGGCCCTGGAAGGGGATCCGGAGATCAAAATGCTCTATCTGGAAACCCCCACTAATCCCATGGTCCGTTGTTATGATCTGGAGGCCCTGAGCCGAAAGGCAAAGGAAAGAGGATTGCTGGTCTGTGTGGACAATACTATTGCCACTCCCTACCTGCAGCAACCTTTCCGCTATGCCGTGGATTATGTGGTCCATTCGTCCACCAAGTTCCTGAACGGCCATGGGACGGCCGTGGGCGGACTGCTCCTGGGCAGGAGCGATTCCGGGAATCAGGAATCCCTGACCAAAACCCATCGCCTGCTGGGGGCCCAAAGCAGTCCTTTCGACGCATACCTACTGATCCAGGGGATCAAAACCCTCCCGCTGCGTATGGAAAAACAGTGTCTTCAGGCTCAGCGGGTGGCCGAATTCCTTTCCACCCATCCGGCTGTATCCCGGGTCTATTACCTGGGACTGGAATCCCATCCAGACCATGCCCTAGCCAAAAAACAAATGAGACTACCGGGAGCCGTGCTCAGTTTTGAACTCAAAGGTGGACAAGACGCCGCCTTCGCCTTTCTCAATCGGGTGAAAGTCTGTGTTTCCGCAGTCTCCCTGGGGACTTGTGACACCTTGGTCTGTCATCCCGCCTCCTCCACCCACCGAGGCGTGGATCCGGCCATAAGGGAATTCAGCGGTCTGAGCGATGGACTGATCCGTATGAGCGTGGGCCTGGAGGACTTTGAAGACCTGGCCGCTGATATTGATCAGGCGCTGGATTCCCCGGCCATTTCTCAACAATAACCTATTTCAAGACATAAAGCCAAATGCAAACCGTATACGTAATTGATGCCCTCAGAACTCCGGTTGGAAAATATGGTGGATCCTTATCCAGCCTTCGGCCAGATGACTTGTTCGCGCAAGTGATCCGCGGAATTCTCGACCGAAATCCCCTGGTGCCCAAAGATCAAATAGAAGACGTAATCTGCGGCGCTGCAAACCAGGCCGGAGAAGACAACCGAAACGTGGCCCGCATGGCGGTCCTGCTGGCCGGCCTTCCCCTGCATACCGGAGGAAACACCGTCAACCGACTCTGCGCTTCGGGACTTCAGGCCATCATGGATGCGGCCCGGGCCATAGCCTGCGGAGACGGGGAAATCTACCTGGCCGGGGGAGTGGAAAGCATGAGCCGGGCCCCCTATGTCCAGGCAAAGCCCGATCAAGCCTTTTCCCGCAGTCCCCAGATCTTTGATACCACCATCGGCTGGCGATTCATAAACCCCAGACTGAAGGAAATGCACCATCCCTATTCCATGGGCGAGACGGCCGAAAACGTGGCCGATAAATACCAGGTCAGCCGGGAAGCCCAGGATGCCTTTGCGCTCCAAAGTCAGAAAAAATATTTCCGGGCTGCCGAATCCGGCCGGTTTGCCGAAGAAATCCTCCCGATTACCATTCCCATGGGCAAGGGAAAAACCATGGAGTTCGCGCAGGACGAACACCCCCGCCATACCAGCATGGAGAAACTGGCCTCCCTGAAACCGGCATTCCGCGCCGGCGGAACGGTGACTGCAGGAAATTCCAGTGGAATCAACGACGGGGCCGCCGTACTGATCCTAGCCTCCGAGTCAGCGGTAAACAAATACGGCCTGAAGCCCCTGGCCCGAATCCGAAGCATGGCCATAGCCGGTGTGGATCCGGCCTATATGGGCATGGGGCCCGTTCCGGCCAGCCAAAAGGCCCTAAAGCGGGCCGGGCTGGAGGCCAAGGACCTGGACCTGATAGAACTCAATGAAGCTTTTGCGGCCCAGAGCATTCCCTGCATGAAAGAGCTGGGTCTTTCCCCGGATCGGGTCAATGTCAACGGAGGCTCCATAGCCATAGGCCACCCCCTGGGATGTTCCGGTGCCCGGATCGCCACCACCTTGATCCATGAAATGAAAAAAACCCGGGCCCGCTACGGACTGGCTACCATGTGCATAGGAGTAGGTCAGGGAGCAGCCATGGTGTTTGAGGGAACACCGGATTCCCCCTAATTCAAACTCATGATGAAAATAGACATACACACTCATATAATGCCTGATCACACCCCGAACTGGTTCAAGAAGTTCGGTTACGGTGAATTCATCCACTTGGAACATCATCAGCCTTGCTGTGCCCGGATGATCAAAGGAGATAAGGTTTTCCGGGAAATCCAGTCCAATTGCTGGGATCCCGGGGCCCGATCGGCGGACATGGAAAACACCGGCGTGGACATACAGGTGTTGTCGACCATTCCCGTCCTGTTCAACTACTGGGCCAGAGCAGAACATGCCCTGGAGACCTCCCGGTTCTTCAATGATCATATTGCCTCCGTGGTCCAGGATCACCCGAAGAAGTTCATAGGGCTGGGCACTCTGCCCATGCAGGACGTGGATCTGGCCATAAAGGAAATGCGGCGCTGCGTGGAAACCCTGGGCTTCCCCGGAATCGAAATAGGCACCCATATTGGGGACCGGAACCTGGATAACCCCCATTTTGATCCCTTCTGGGAGGCGGCCCAGGCCCTGGATTGCTGCCTGTTTATCCACCCCTGGGATATGATGGGCCAGGCCCAGATGAAAAAATACTGGCTACCCTGGCTGGTCGGCATGCCCGCCGAAACCAGCCGGGCCATTTGTTCTTTGATCTTCGGCGGCGTTTTTGAGCGCTTCCCCCGCCTGCGCATCGCATTCGCCCATGGAGGTGGGAGTTTTCCCTTCACCCTGGGTCGTATCGATCACGGATTTAAGGTAAGACCGGACCTCTGTGCCATCGACAATCCCCATTCCCCGAAAAAATACCTGGGACAGTTCTGGGTGGATTCCCTGGTACATGACCCCCGGATATTCGAATGGCTGGTGGAAATCATGGGAGAAGACCAGATTTGCCTAGGCTCGGACTATCCTTTCCCTCTGGGCGAACACCATCCCGGAAAGATGATCGAATCCCTGGAACCTTTCACCGGAGATCAAAAGCAGAAATTTCTGGCCCAAAATGCCCTGCGCTGGCTGAACATGGAAGCGGAACGCTTCACCGGATAAGGCCGGATCCCCGATATTCCTCCAGACCCTATGTCCCCTAATCCCCGGGCCAGGGGCAATAGAGCAGAATCCGGCCCAGGTAGAGGGCCTTTTGTGTTCTTAATTTATTCTAGGCCGAATGGCTTAGGCTCCGGAAATCTACAGGGACCAGACGGCTGACTCCGGCCTCCTGCATGGTCACCCCATATATGACGTCCACGCTGGCCATGGTTTGCTTGTTATGCGTGACGATGATGAACTGGGAATTATCGCTGAACTGCCGGATCATCTGGGTGAACTTCTGCACGTTGGCATCGTCCAATGGGGCATCCACCTCATCGAGTATGCAAAAAGGCGCCGGCTTAATCAGATATATGGCGAACAGAAAGGCCGTGGAGGTCAGCGTTTTCTCCCCCCCGGATAACTGGGTGAGGGTGCTGGGCCTCTTGCCCTTGGGCTGCGCATAGATCTCGATTCCCGTATCGGCCAGTTCCTCAGGATTTGTCAGGCGGAGATCGCAATTGTCTTCCGGGGAGAACAGGGCTTTGAATACCTTGATAAAGTTCTCCCTTACCTTTTCAAAGGTTTCTTTGAACTGGGTATTGGCCGTGATCTCCACTTCCTCGATCGTGGCCAGCAAGGAATCCCGGGCCTTTTCCAGATCGGTCTTCTGCTCCATGATGAAATCGTAGCGGGCCTTCATCTCCGTAAATGCGTCGATGGCCGTGGGGTTCACCTCCCCCATCTGCTCCAGTCTTCTTTTCAGCTTTTCGGCTTCTGCTTCCAACTCCTCGGCAGCCAAATCGGTAGTTCTCTGCTGATCCAGGATTTCTTCGAGTTCCACCTTGAACTCCACCCGCAGTCTCTCCTTCATTCCGGCCAACTGCAATTTCATCTCGTTGACCTGATCCTTAATGGCCTGAATCAGCTGTTCGGCATTCTCCCGGGCTCTTCTCTTCTGGTTGAACTGGGATTCTTTCTCGGCAATCTGCTGGCGAAAAGCAAGGTAGTTCCTGTCCTTTTCGCTGAGGATGCGATTCTCCTCTTCCTTTCGATTCAGCAACTGGTAGTAGGACTCTTCCCCCGATTTGGCCTCGGATTCCGCCCGGGAAAGAGCTTCCCTGGTCTGCAACAGGCTCTCCTGATTCGAAAGGATCTGCTTTTCCAAGCTCTCCTGTTGTGAAATCCTCAGGTTCATTTCCTGACGAAGCCCTACCACCAGGCTTTGCTCCCGGGTCCACTGGAGATTTTCGTTGTGGTAAGCCTGACTGGCCATGGTGAACTCCTTTTCCACCCCGTGGAACCGGTCTTCTTCAGCGGCAATTTCCGCCCGGAGCCGCTGCAGGGACTCGGTCATGGATTCCAGGTTCTGGCGAGATTCCCGGATCTTGTCCTGACGCTGGCTCCATTGGTCCTTAAGTCCCTGAATCCGGGACTCGGACTCGGCATTCAGTTGCTCCAGGTGCTCGCGGCGACTTTGTAGATTCTGGATCTGGTTCGCCCACTCGTTGGTTTCTTTTTTCAGGGCCTCGATCTTCTGATCCTGAATATCCATATTCAACCCGGTGATCTTCTGCTGGGTATCCTGTATCTGCTTCTTCAGCGCCTCCGTAGACTCAGTCAGGGAACGGATCTGTTCGGACAGTAATTCCAGGTTCTTGGCCCTTCCCAGCTTGTTCCCTTCGAAAAGGCCAACAGATCCGCCATGGACCTTATGCCGACCCCGGATCACCGATCCGCTTCGGCTGACCAATACCTGAGTGGAACCCAAAGGATAATCCTTCCAAATGGCCTCGTCTTCCACCAGATACACCTGGGAAAGCAATACCCGGGCCAAGGACTGGTAGGGAGCATCCACCTTCACCAGATCCAGAGCAGGGATCCATTCCTCGGGAACCGGACTGCTGTCGTCCGGGGGTGAAGGCAAAGGGCTGTCCACCAAAAAGAACTTGGCTTTCCCCTTCTGCTGGTCCTTCAGCAGGCCGATGGCTTCCATGGCATCCCGGGGATCGGAGATCAGATAATAGTTCAGGTAATCTTCCAATACGTTTTCCAGCGCAGCCTTATAGCCTTCTTCCACCCCGAATACATCGGAAAGCAGGGGAGCCTTCCCCTTCCAGCTCATGTTCTTTTTCAGAAACTTCATGCTCTGAGGGTAGCCTTCCAGGCTGTCCACCAATGATTTGAGCAGATCATGCTCATTGCGTTTGGCATCCAGGCTTCGGTTCTGGGCCACCAGCTCGGAGCGCAGATGATCGAGTTCGGCCTGAGCTTCCAGGATTTTTTCCTTCAGGGTTTCGCGCTGTTCCAAATAGGCTTTCAACTGTTGCTCTCCCTGGTCCAGCACCCCGGATCGGGACTCCAGCTCCCGGTCGATCTCTTCGATCTGCCGGCGCCGGGATTCGGTCTCTTCTTCTATAGTGGATATGCTGCGCTGAAGGTTGCCCAGGGAGGTATCGGCTATGGCTACGGTCTTTTCCAGCTCAAACTGCCGGCGCTGCTGCTGCTGTTCTTCCCGGCGGCGGGAGTCCAGGGATTCCCGGGCCTGATCATAAGCCTCTTTCTGGTCCTCCATCCTTTCCTTCAGGGCTTCAAGGCGATCTTCCAGCCCCCGAAGCGAATCCGCCTTCTCCTCCATCTGGTTTTTGGCCCGCTGAATGCTAGCCTCAATATCCTTGCGCTGAGTTTCGGCTCCCTGGAGAAAATCCACCAGGCTTTTTTCCTTTTCCTGAAGATGGCCGCTGCGCTGTTCTGCCAGCCGTCGATCGGCTTCCAGCTGCTGGATCCGGCTCAACAGTTCATTGAACTGCTTTTGCAGCCCCCCCAGCTCCTGTTCCTTTTCCACCAGGATGAGCTTTTCCTTGGCCAAGGCCTCTTCCTCCGCTTCCAGTCCGGACTCCAGCTGAGTCTTCCTTTCCATTTCCCTTTGCTGCTGATCATTCAGCTCCTTATACTTCTCGTTGAAATGGGCCAGGGATGCCTTGGCCAGTTCCAGACTCACCTGCTGATATTCTTCTTTGACCTGAAAATATCGCCTGGCCTTTCGGGCCTGATTCTCCAGAGTCCTCAGATTATTCGATATTTCAAAAAGGAGGTCTTCGATCCGGGCCAGGTCCTGTTGAGTGCCTTCCAATTTCTGCTTGGCCTCCTTTTTCCGGGCCTTGTACATGGAAATCCCGGCAGCCTGTTCCAGCATCCGCCTTCTGCTGTTGTCTTTGTCCCGGATGATATCGTCCACCATGCCCAATTCGATAATGGCATAGGAATCGTTACTCACCCCCGTGTCCAGAAAGAGATTATGAATGTCCTTCAACCGGCAACTGACATCATTGAGCCGGTATTCGCTTTCCCCGCTCTTATAGAACTTGCGGGTGATGGTTACCGTGGTAAATTCCGTCGGGAGCAGGTTCCGGTTGTTCTCGAAAGTCAGGGAAACCTCTGCCATTCCCGAGGGGGAGCGAGTCTTGGATCCGTTGAAAATCAGATCATCGAGGTTGTCCGAACGCAGGGATTTGATCTTGTGTTCCCCTATAACCCAACGGATGGCATCCACAATATTGGATTTTCCGCATCCATTGGGGCCCACTATGCCCGTGATCGGATGATCCAGCATGACCAGGGTCTTATCGGCAAATGACTTGAACCCTTTTATTTCCAGAGATTTTAATTTCAAGACCAGCTCAGTTTTGACGGAGAAGCAAAAATAATTAATTCGGGCAATCGCCTTCCGGGAGACTCAAAATACGGAATCCGGGCATAACCCCGGTCAGTCCGCAAAAAGATCCCGGTCAGGCAGGGAATGGCGCTGCCTGAATTCCTCGCCCAGAGCCTGGACCTCCCGCAGATACTCCTGTTCTTTTTCCATGGCCTGGCTCAGTTGCCCATAATAATGGGCGGCCAGCGAATCCGGGGATTCCTCATGGAGGGTCTCAAAGGCCCGGAACTCCCGGGACACCAACTCGGATTCATAGTCCAGGAATTCCAGGAACTTCCGACGGTATTCCCCGGATCCTCCCCTGTCTTTCATCCCTTCCAGGCGGCGACGACTGCGTTCCAGAAATTCTTCCATTTCCTCCCTAATGGGACCCAGTCGGCGGTAGTCCCCGGTAAGGAACCCGATCTGAAACTCTTCCCCCCATTGTCTGCCATAATCAAAGAGGCTGTCCTGAGTGGTCCGGATTTGATGCTCGACTTCCAGGGGATCCAAAGAAGGGGAGCAGGAGGTCCAAAGGGCCAGAATCAGGACCAGGGCCAATGGAGGATAAGGGAAGAGAAATAAAGATTTGCCGCGGCTCATTTCATGACCAGTTGAATGGTTTGTCGGGTTTCCTGGCGAAGCAGGGGGAAACGGTGCCGGGTGATCTGGTCCACCAGTTCCCGGCTGTAATGGCGGATAGTCAGCAGTTCCAGTCCCTCATTGACCAGCACCTTATACGAGGGCGCCAGCCTGGTCTTCAGGGTACTGAGTTTTTCTTCGTCCTCGTCTATGCAGGCCACAAAGCTGATGGCGGCGTTCTGAATCAGATTAACCTTAATGTTCAGATCGAAAAACTCCTTATAAAGGGCGCTGAGGTTATCCTCCGTGATAAAAGAATAATCCCGGGTGGTCAGCTGGACCAGGACCTGGTTTTTCTTCACGATGATCAGGGGGGGATAGAACAGGCTGTTGACCTCATTTTGAATTACGGTACCCTTCAGGGCTGGATTCATAAAACATTTGACATAAAGGGGTATATCCCGGTTCTGCAGGGGTTTAATGGTCTTGGGATGGATGACCTGGGCCCCATAGAAGGCCATTTCCACCACCTCATGGTAGCTGATGGCCTCTATGCGCACCGTATTGGGAAAAAGCTTCGGGTCCGCATTCTGCAGTCCTTCCACATCCTTCCAGATCACCAGGGATTCCCCTTCCAGCATGGCACAGAGCAGGGCCGCCGTATAGTCCGACCCTTCCCTGCCCAGGGTGACGGAACTGTTCTGATCCGTGGAACCGATGAATCCCTGGGTAACTACGGTTTCCCCGGCCTGCAGGCGGGGGGAAATATGCCGGCGGGCCTGATCGAGGGTATAATCCCAGTCCACCTTTCCCTCCCGGTAGGTCTCGTCGGTACGGATCACGTCCCGGATATCCTGCCAATGGACCAGAGCCCCCTGCTGCACCAGCAATCGGTGAAAAATTCTCGAGGAAAGCAGCTCCCCCATGCAAACGATTTGATCATAGGAATAATCATATCGGTCGGCCCGGGCATCCTCCACCGCCCAGTGCAATTCCGTGAAATAGGGCGCAAGCATTTTCTCCACTTCCTCCATATCCGTCTCCCCGAAGAGTTCCCGGGCATAGTCCATATGGAAGGATTCGAGCCTCTCCAAGGACTGCCGGGCCTCTTCCTTCCGGTCCGCGGTGGCCAGGGCCACCACTTCCTCCAGGGCATTGGTGGTCTTGCCAATGGCTGACACCACGACCAGGGTGGGCCCGGAACAGGGAAAGAGAATAGGCAATAGATTTTTCATCCTGTCGGGGCTGGCCATGGAAGCTCCTCCGAATTTATGTACCTGCATCAGTGGATCTGGTTTATTGATTTTTCTTTCCCCGGTCGACCCCAAAAAGGATGGGAATTTGCGGGGGTGGGCAAAATTAGGGATAATTCCCGGGCTCCCGGACCCAGTATCCCTTTGGCGGTGCCTGGGGCTTGCGCTCCTGGTGCCACTGAAACCGGGGCAGTTTCATATCCTCCAGTTCCACCTGGTCCAAAGGACTGAGCCTGTGGTCCACCTGTTGTTCAAAGCGGATTCTGCGGATTCTCTGCTCCTCGCTGAGATGGACCTTCATGCGCTCGCTGGTAATCTGGTTCACCCCCATATATGCCCCCTCCTCATCCCGGGCATAATAAATGCATTGGGCATCGGGCTGCACATGGATTTCCCGCAGCTGGTTTTCCCGGAAAAAGCCCCGGAGCTGCTGCCCCTGGATCTGGTCAAATAGGCCGGCTCCCGCCGGACCCGAAACCGAGACCATTAAAGCCCGGGAGGGAACAAAAAGCTCCCGGAGCCTCTGGCTATCCGTCATATAAAGCAAAATGGTATCCCCGGTAATTTGGCTTTGGTTGGACCAGAGTATGGGATCATGGATCATCCGCATCACCGAATCCCTTTGGTCATAACTTATGGAATCACATTTCCCCTGTAGTGAGTCCGAATAGATTTCCACTTTATGGTAACCGATGACCAGCCGGTCCCCGGAATCCATGTGGGCGGAGTCCACCCTGGCCAGGCTATCTTCGCCCGACAGGCTATCCATAGGGAAAAAATAATGCCGGGGGGCCATGAAAAAAGTATCTGCGGAAACAAATAGGCTGTCTCCCCCGTTTTCCTGCACCAGAACCGGGTTCAGGCTGGCCAGAAGCTGACGACGGTCCCGATCATAATCGGCCCTCCCCGAGAAAAGGGTGGATCGCTGGACTGTATCCCAGGCCATCACCCTGCCTCTGGCCAGGCCTATGCCGGTTCCCCGGTCAAAATCCAGGGTATCGGATTCCAAATACTGGCTTCCGTTCCAAATAGAGCTGCGCCGGGTGAAATGGGCAATCCCCAGGCGGGTATCATAGGTCCCCTGCCATGTGGTGAGCCGGCTGGAATCTGTAGTCACCACCGAAGAATCCAGAAAGGTCATGAATTCGGTTTCGGTATGATATCCCAGTTCCCGGGACTCAATCCGGTAATCCGGATCCACCACCACCACATCTTCTAGGAACCGGGCCTCCCGGGTCAGCATATTATACTGCCCTTTTCGGCTGGTTACCGTAGTCTGATCGTTGACCAGCTTTCCGCCTTGGTCATACCATCCCAGTCGGCTTTCCATATTATAGGTGACCTGATCCGACCAAAGGGTTCCCCTGCCGTCGGTGAGCATGACCTCCCCCCGCATATAGGCCATCTTCCTGTCCCCCAGATAAAGCATATAATCACTGGTGGACCGGGACCCCGGCTGAATGATTTCCACGTTGCCGAAGGCTTCCACCTGATTTCTCTGCAAATCGAAATAGGCGCTGTCGCAATAAAGCAAGGTTTCCCCCTGCTTCATGGCCACCTGGCCGATCAATTTGTTCAGGGATCCTGAATCGGTTTCCAGATAAAGAAGGCGGCCGGTGCCGGGAAGAACCTCAATAGGGACCCGGCTACTGTCTTCCCTGGCCCGGGCGGGAGTCATCCATAAACCCGCCAACAGCAAGAGGGCTCCCCATCGGCCCCGGAAAATGAAGAATGATTGGCCCAAAGCTTAATCCTTGTTTTTCCTGCCAAATATGGTCAGATTAATATAGCGGGATGGACGGCGGTTTATATCTTCCAGCAAGCGGTCCAGGCTGTACAGGGTCTGAGTCAGATTATCGTAGAGTTGCCGGTCGTGGATCAACAGGCCCAGGCTGCCCTGATCCTGATTCAGCTCCTTTACCAGGCTTTCCACTTCCTTCAATGCCCCATGAAGGGTTTCCACCGTTCCCTTCAGATTGGCGGCCGCCAGATGGCCGCTGGTGGTTTCCAGATTCTCGAGTATCCGGCTTACGCGCTGATTATTTTCTTCCAGGTTGGAGGCCACGGATTCGGCATGGCCCAGAAATCGGGAAATGGTTTGGGATTCTTTTTCCAGAGTTCCCGAAAGCGAACTCAGATTGGCCATGGTGTGGTCCAGGGAACGGATGCTGTTCTGCAGGCTTTTCCGGGTCGCGGGGTCCACCATGCTATGGATTCCCTGCAAAACCGTATCGAGGGTGGTCACCACCTGGCGCATATCCAGAATCAGAGGGGATATCTCGGTGGATATATTATCCAGCAATCCTCCTTCCCTACGGCTGGCAAGCACCGCCCCTTCTTCCAGAATTTCTTCCCCCTCTCCCCATTCCAGCTCGATGAACTTGGAACCCAGCAGGTCGCCGGAATTCAGCACGGCCACGGTACCGGAATTCAGTTTAAGGTCCCGGTCCACTTCCAGGACCAGTTTCACCCGATCGCGAGCCTCCCCATCCAGTTCTATGGAAGCCACCCTCCCCACGGCCAGTCCCCGGACCTGGACCGGAGCCGACAGACTGAGCCCGTCCACGGACTCATAATAGGCCAGATAACGCAGCTGGGAACTAAAAAGATTTGCTCCCCGCAGAAAGTAAAACCCCGCGAAAAACACCAAAAAAGCCATGAGGACCAATAATCCGATGCGCACTTCCTTTTTAAACTTCATCTTGGGGTTTTCTGTTCACAAGTTCCGGCAAAAATACACAAAATCAAAGCCCGGCGGCGGCCATCAAAAGTCCAGTCCAAGGGAAAAATGCCCCATTCGGTACCCCTCCAGATTCCAGGCATAGTCGAATCGGACAAAATACCCGAACAGGGAGGTGCGCAATCCCATGCCATAACCCAACCCCAGACCTCCCGTCTGGTCGGTGAGCTTCAGGCGAACGGGCTCTTCGATCAAGATCTGATCATTGCGAAGCGCATCGGCGTTGGGCAGCAATCCGTTCCATGCGGAGCCCATGTCCATAAAGGCCACCCATTGCAAATGGCGAAGAAACGGAGAGGAAAGCGGTCGGTTCAGGAAATTGGACAGCACCGGAACCCTCAGCTCCATATTGTACACCGCATAGCTGTTCCCGTTGCGGGAATTCTGGGCATAGCCCCTAAGATTGGTGGCCAATGCCTGAAAAGCATAGTTTTCAGTAGGGCGTACCGGTACATAACGGCTGTAGGAAGAATTGATCCAATTGTCCACCCCTCCCATGGAGTAAAGGATTTTCTGATTGCCTCCGGAATGGGCAGCACCCAGCCGGTGGGCCCAGGTAATCTGCTTATAAATCCGGAAATAAGCCCGGAAATCCGTGCCTAAATTGTAAAATCCTCCATTGCCTTCATGAAGGGCATACAGGTATTCGGCAAAGAACTTATAGCGGAATCCCTGATAGAGGTTCATGCTGAGAGAACGGCTATTGTCGAATATATAGGAAGCCGAGCTCAGCAACCAGTAGAGTTTTTCTCTTTCCGGAATCCCCAGAAGGGAATACTCATCCTGGGCTTTAAGGGTGAGCCGGTCCTGCCGGAATCCCAAATCCATGCGCAGGCTGCGGACCCGGTCAAAGGGGTAGCGGACCTGCCCCTGGATCAGGCTGGAAGTGGTCTTCAGCAGCTCTTCCTTAGCCACCACCGGGCTGCCGGAATTATCCTGATACAGAACCACGTCGTTAAAATAGTTTTCATTACGCAAATAGGTGATCCCCCAATCCACCCTCCGACGAAAATTCTCATATTGAAGAAAATACGTCAGACCTGAAAAATTGATGGGCAGGCGGAGTCCCCCGGTAAACCGGTGATTCTCCATGATATCGTCCAGACTAACGGTGAGCATTCCTCCCAGGGAAGGATTGGTGTACTGCCCTCCGTTATGGGCTACGGGCTGGTACTTATTGAGCAGGACGGCATTGTCCAGGCGCACCGTAAAGAAATCAGGCCTAAATCCATGGCGGTAAGGCTGAGGCCGAAGCTGCCAATAGGTGCTGTCCGCCTCTTCCCCCTCCATTTCCTCCCTGGGAAGGGGAAGGGGCCAGGGGCGGGGCTGGAATTCCTCCTGGGGAGGGGAAAGGGCAAGGGGCTCGGCCTGAACGGAAGGACGCATGGGCGGGGAAGGATCCGGGTCGGGACTTTCCGGAGCCAGGCTGCCAAAAGGAGTCTGGAAAAGATCTCCGGAAGGAAACCATCCGGAATCCCCCTTCTGCCGGGAAGGGGAAGCCCCGGGGGAGGACGGAGGCTCAAGGGCTAGATCCTCGGTTATCCCTTCTGCCCATGCAGGCAATGGGTCCTTTCGGGGACTCAGTTCCCGGGGAGAGGAAGGATCCGGGAAAACCAATGGCGAAAAATAGATCCAGTAATCTCCCCCCTTTTGGATCACTTCCGCCTTTTGGTTGCTCATGGGGTTATATTGATGATAGACAATGTTGTGCGGAAGATCGGTTACGGGCAAGGCCACTGCCGAATCCCGGTTCTGTCTGTCCCTTTCCATGGTCACCACATACTGATTGCGGATTCCATTTCCGTCGTAAAGAAAAGCATAGTGATCCGGTCCGTACTGTATAGGCTGGGAGACCTCTCCTTCGGAAAAAGAGGACAGGGCCAGGAGTTCCGGGGATCCCGTGGTCAGGTTGTAAAAATAGACCTGCATGGGCCCCACGGGCAGTTCATTTACCCCCATGGGCACTTCCAGGTGAGGGGCAGGACGGTTAGACAGAAAAAGGATTCCCTTTCGGGAGCCCCCGCTCACATACCAGGGCTGCAGATCATCCCAGGCATCCTGGGTAATGGGCTGGAGCCGGGAACCCCGGAAATGGAACTCATAGAGATCTGTCTGGGATTTTTTCATGGCCGAAATCACCATGCGGGTATCGTCTTCCATGAAACTCATGCCCAGGACCCGGTCAAATCGGGAGGAGGGGATGATCCGGTTTTCGATTTTGGCTTTCAGGGAATGATAGATCCGAAGTCGGGTCTGATTCTTCTGCCGGTAAAGAATAGCCAGCTTATATCCGTCGTTGGACCATGCCAGCAAGGGATAGTCGGGGTCAGCCCCTTCATTGAAGTCCTTTCTCCCCCCCTTCAGGATGGTGGCTTTCTCCCCTTCTCCGCGGGTTTGCTGGATAATGACCTCAAACTCCCCATGCTTCCATTTCACATAGGCGATATCATAGCCGCGGGGAGATACTTTTATGTCCCGGAATTCCCCCCCGTCCCGGGGAGCCTCCAGAACAAAAAGCACCGAAGCCGAATCCTCGGGAGTCTGCAGGGCGGAAGCATAGGCTTCCTGCCTCCGGTAATAGGCCAGGGTGGAATCATAGGCCTGCATGACTTTCTGCCCCAGGCTCATGCGGATACCCTGGCTGAGGCTGGATTTTACCTGCATATTATAGAGCAGATTCTTCATCTCCTGGTCCCCGTAATGCAGATCAATGTACTTCCAGAACGCCTTTCCGGCCAACTCGGGCTCCCTTTGGGCCAGGGAGTGAAAGTTCTCCCCGGGGTGGGCGGCCATGAGGTTGAACCATTGGGTGTTGGCCTCGGTGTCCCAGCCATCCACCAAATAAGCAATGAAACCGTTAACCGTCCATTCCGGCAGGTTCATCATGACGGCATTCTTGACCATTTCCCGGAAACTTTCCCCGAAAAGCATCCGCTCCATCACCACCCGGGACATGCCTGCCCGGGTCTGTCGCCTGAGATCCGCATGTACCCCTGTAAAATAGACGACCAGCTTGTCGCCGACCAGGTCAACTGTACCGGCGGGTACATCCTGAATCAATCCGTCATAGCGGCGACCTATGTTGGACTGACGGTAATCATCATAGGAATTGTAGACAATAATCTTGAATCGATGGGGAAAATGGCCACCCATTTTCCTCTCAATCACGGAAATATCCTTTTCCACCTGCTCCGCCACATAACGGGCCAACTGGCGGCCCGCCATATCATAATGGTATATTTTGAAGTGCTCGGTCTCAAAATACCTCCAGGAGAACTGGCGATACTGAATCCGGTTCTGGCCAAAAGTTTCGGTATTGGTCTGGGCCAGGGCCGGGTTCATGGCCCCAAGAAAAATCCATACCCCCATCCAAAGGCGCATTCCCCATCCGGTCCTTGGCCGGAGCCTTTTATTCATTAGTCTGGCGGCCTGCATAGAAACTTTTTTGCGGTTTAGTCCGGCTCTGCAGAGTTTCTGCTTATTTCCCTTAAGTTTGTTTATTCGACTAAAATTACGGAAAAATACAACCCTTATCATGCTCCATATCGAATCCTTCTCCTTCAATCCCTTCGAGGAAAACACTTATCTGATCTCCGATGAGCAACAGGACTGCTGGATAGTGGATCCGGGCATGTACAGCCCCCATGAAGCCCAGCGCCTCGACAGGCATATAATCGAGAAGGGACTAAAACTTCGGGCCATAATCAATACCCATGCGCATATAGACCACCTCTTGGGCATTCCTTATCTGCTGGGTCGCTACGATGTCCCGATCTTCCTGCATGAAAGGGAATACCCGCTCTGGGAATCCGCTCAGGAAATCGCTCGTTCCTATGGGCTTATGTTGGATTCCCTCCCGGCTCCGGACCACCTCCTGGACGACCAGGCCCATGAGATCTTGCTGGGAAGGGAAAAACTGGCTTGCCGGCCTACACCAGGCCACTCCCCCGGCTCTCTGAGTTTCTACTATGGTCCCGGACAATGGGTGATCAGCGGAGATGCCCTGTTTGCCGGTAGCATCGGCCGCACCGACCTTCCCGGAGGAAACCACGATCAGCTCATCGCCAGCATTAAGGAACAATTGCTCTCCCTCCCCCCGGAAACCCGGGTTTATCCGGGGCATGGTCCTTCCACCGATATCGGTCAGGAAGCCCGGACCAACCCCTTCCTGATTCATGCCGGATAGAGGGCATGAAGGGCCCTTCCATTCAAATAGGGGATAACCGGATGCTTATCCGGACTCAGGCAGTAGGCCATATCCGATTCCAGTCCAAAAGCGGAAAGGCGCTGGTAATGGGCACTGTCCCTCAGATAGTCCACCAAAGAACCTTGTTTGGCCTGCTGATATAGTCTTTGGCTCATCCGCGCCGAGTCACAGCAGACCGCATGGCTGTCCCGGAGACGATCCACCAGGGCCCCGGCAAACAGGCTATCCTCCAGATTCACCCTGTCCTTCCAGGCTGCGCAGCAAAGCAATACTGGCTCGGCCTGATGGCGGAGATGATCAGCCAAAAGGCTGAGATTCAGAAAACTTCCAATCAGCAGGGATTTGGCCCCCTCAATCATATGCAACAATCGGGTCCCGTTCGTCGTGGTCAGCACCAGGGTTTTCCCTTCCACAAAGCTTCGGGGATACTCAGAGGGAGAATTCCCATATTGCAGACCCTCGGCGATCTTCCCATTCCTTTCCCCGGCAATCAATGCTCCGGGAATCTGCTTTCCCAGCGCAATGCATTCCTCGACCGAAGCCACCGGAATCACCTCCCGGGCTCCATGATACAGGGCCGTAGTGATAGTAGAACTGGCCCGGAATATATCGATGATCACCACGTGCTTATCCCGGGCATCAAATAAAGGTAACAAAGCCGGAGACAAACACAGTTCCAGCCCCGGCAAATCCTGATTCCCCATAACGCAGATTCAAACAGCGGCCAAAACTACAAAAAAAAGGTCAGGGATGGATTCCCTGACCCGGACCCCGTTTTGGGATGCCCTCTTTTTTTCGGGTTTAGTAAACCCACATGTCGTGTTCCTTGTTGAAAAGCATTTCCTGGGCCTTCTGTCCTTCGTAAAGCATTTCCAGGTTGGACATGCCCCTCTCCCGGAAAGTCAAATCAAAGGGATTGGAAGTCTTAATGACCTTGGAGGAAAAGAACCGGCCTTCGAAAAACTGCTCCCAGGTGATCCGGGCAATGTCGTTCTCCGGATTGAAAACCTCATATTGGGCCAATATCTCCCTCAGTTCGGGATAATAAATCCAGAAAAGCGCCTGGGATCCCCGGAAAGTACCGTCTTCATTATATATGTCGCGGATCGGCGCAATCCCGATGATCCGGCCCACCATGCGGCCCAGATTACGATCAAATATCCAGTCTTCCTTGAGCCGGTACTTGGTCACCACATCGGGGTTGAACTCCCGGCTGGTGATCTGCATGGTCAGCTCAAAAGTAATGGGGTCTTCCACATACTGGGTATCGGGCTTACCGATAAGCAATTCCATGATCTGATCCTTGGAAAGAGCGGTGGTGAACCGGTCATCCATATTGGAATAGGCCTTCACCTTACCCTTTTTCACGGCATCAAGCATGATTTCAATGAAATACCCTCCTCCGGTCATATCGTCCCCTGGATAGCGAAAAGCCATATTCTGCTTCTCGCGGGTATCGATTTCCCTCCAGAATCGCTTCTTCCAAAGGATGTCCGCTTCCCGCACATATTGCCACTGCAAGGGCCGGTTGATATGGGGTACGCGGTCATATACTCCGTCGTTCACCAAAGAGGGCTGCCAATAATTGTTCACGGCCTCTGTGGTCGAAAACTGGGTTTGGGTTTGATCCATAACCGGATCCGTCTGCCCGAAACTCACCCCGCCCATGAGAACCAGTGCGGAAGTCAATGCCATCTTGTATGATCTGAGAATACTCATTGTCTGGGTACAATTTGCTTTGTGAAAACTAAGATAATCAATCTATTGAAGTAATAAGGTAATCGAGTTCAGGTTTCTTCTGCGCTTGTCCGGACCCACTCCCTTAATTTCCTCTATATAGATCCTGTCCCCGGGCTTGGCCCGCTCAATGGCGGCCTTTACTTCGGGGTTCCGGTCCAAATAAGGGGAATTCACCTGATAAGGCCCGATCAGTTCCCCTCTTCTGGGAAGCATGCTGAATGAATATTCCGTCACCTGAAAGCGGGCATCGAAATCAAATCCATCCAGGACAGCAATAATCCCCTTCTGTACTTTAAACTGATTGGAAGGAATGCTTCCTCCGCTCTTGTTGGCCACCTTGGCCACCGGGTCGGGAATATATTTCACCCGCAGATCCATGGTACCTACTTGCTTTGGACCCCCTTCTTTCGTTCTGGCCATAATTTCGGCTGTGACCACACCGGGCTTTTCCACCATTACGTCAAACTTCCCTTTGACTTCCGGATTGGGCACCACTTCCGCCCCCGGGATGTTCACGTACACATCTTCCAGGGAGTAACCGGCCGCCGTCACCGTAATCGGATTCGGAACCCCAATATAAAACACGTTCATCTTATCCAACTGAATGGAAGCTCCTGTGGACCCCACCATATACTGGAATTCATAATCCTTGGTTTCCTTACGGCCGCCCAGATCTATGGACACCGTACCCCTTACGGTCTGTAGCCCCACGCCCGAGGCTGCGGTCTCCCACAAGGCCACTCCGTTCTCCACTTTGGTAACCCGGCCCGAACTGGCGGTCACCACAGGATTCACGGCCTTATTATAGGCCGCCAGCATGATGGAGGCCTCCACTTTCTGACCGGCCAGAGCATAGCTGGTTTTGGGTACCGCTATGGCTTCGATGGCATCGAATTTCACCTGTATGTCCCCGGCTTCCTTCATGAGCTGGGTGAGTACCATGGCCTCACTGTTCTTGATGTCGTTCTGGAACTTGGACAATAGGGTCACCGTTGCCATCACCGGCATGTTGAAGAAGTAACCCACTTTCCAGTCGGCATTGGGGTTATTGTCCGACTTTTCCGGCTCCACAATCCGAATGGGTAGTTGGTTTTCCAGGGCCTCTCTGTCCTGGCTCACCTTGGAAAGCATCAACGAACGGAGCGCCAACAGTTCATTCTTTATTGAGTCTCCCCCTCCTCTTTCTACAAGAAGGAAAGTGGAGGCATCGATATCATCCTGACGCTTGATCACAGTTTTGGCTTCATCATCGTATCCACCGGCCTGGTTGATCACCCTCTCCTTCCATTGCTGAAGATAATTATAGGCGGCATCTGCTGCAGCCCTCACCTCCTTAGCCTTATCATTAAAGGGCTTCACCCGGTCCCGCTGGCCTTCCTGATTCTCGTTTTCGTCGAAAGTCTTATACAGCTGAGCATTCTTCTCGGTGATCGACACATTGGACTGACCAATGCTCTGATTGATCGTCTTGAACGCGTGCAAAATTTCGGATGATACATTCAACGCGAGCATTGCCGTCAACACCAAATACATGAGGTTGATCATCAACTGCCGCGGCTCTTTGGGCATCGACATCCTTGAGTAAATTTATCTGGTTAGGTTATACAAAAAACTTCCCTGCAATCTCCACACGATTATCTGCCTTGCATAGCGCTCAGCATATTTCCATAAATCTGGTTCAGGGTAGTCAAATTCTTGGACAGCAGGGAGATCTGCTCCTTGGCGGCTACGGCGTCCGTGGCTGAGGAAGCCATGGCATCGGATGCGTTCACCAGATTGCTGTAAAATTTGTTCATGGCTTTCAGATGATTATTGGCATCCTGGAGCTCCACTTCATAGATCTGATTCAGGGATCCGAGGTTGCGCGACAATACCTGTACCTGCTCATGGAAACGGGCCGTATCCTCCGCTGCATTGTTGAAGGAAGCCATAGTGTTGCTGGCCCCTACAAAAGTGTTCTTCATTTCCGAAAGGGCAGTGGCAGCAGCCCGGGCACTTTCCGAGTACTCAGCCGTAGCTGTAGTCACGTCTGAAATATCCTTTATCTGCTCCACCACGACGCCAAAACGCTGAAGATTGTCACCGAGCTTCCGGATATTGGCCGGAGTAATCTGCGCATCCTCCATCATTTTGTCCAGGCTGGCACTGGGAGAACCCTTACCCAGAGCGGAATCAAACTTGGTACCTTTGCGGTAAGCTTCCACATGGGGATTCTCATCAATATTGGGATAGTATCTTTCCCAGTAGTAATCCTTGTGTGGCGGCAGAATCCCCAGAAGGGCAAAAATAAAGGCCTCAGTGACCATTCCCACGGTCAGCATGACACCGGCAAAAGGCCAGTGCTGGATTTTAAACAAGGCACCCAGCAGTACAATGGAGGCCCCCATACCTATAATGAGGTTCTTGATGTATTTCCCCTTGCTGGTTTCAAAGAACATGGTTATGGCATTCATATCTCGACTTGGTTTTCTTTGGTTTTGTAAGAATTAATGATCGTTACTCCGTCTGTACTTAATGATGATCAATTTATCT